>CAYMYS010000027.1:0-34064 GCA_964394725.1 uncultured Syntrophaceae bacterium | reverse complement strand
ATGACGAGTCATACCTCAATGATTTAGAAGAGAAATCACGGAATATTGTGAGGCGCAGTTGGGCTACTGTGCGCAAAACATGGGTTGAGCTCGATAGGTCGGAAGCCATAATGGCTCTGATTGTTAAATTGGCTCAGGACAAGGATCTATTACGAATTTTCAATACAATTGTACAACGTCCTCGCCGGATATTGTTGCGCTATCGTGAAAACACAAAGCTTGATCGCATACAGGAATTCGACTCTGCCTGCATTCGTGATTATGCAAGACGGCCTGGTCGTACTGCCGCTGAAAAGGCCGGCCCTCGGCAAGTACTTCTTGCTGTCCAGAGAAAAGACTCACTGGAAACTTTAGAGAATCGTGTCTTCAGCTGGGTGATAAATGGTATGTTAGAAAGAGCCATGGGTTACGTGGCAACGAATCAACATCATCTTCAGATTGGTAGCAATAGGGTTAGAACAGTCGCCAGATGTAATCGAAAATGTAATGAATGGTTATCATCGGAAAACATTCAATCCATTTCTTTTGACCAGCTTCAGCATCCAATCCAGCCTAACTATTCACTTCAGATGGATGAACGATATAGGCACGTTTATAGTACTTATCGCGAGCTTTTAAGAGAAAAAAAGGCGTTGGATGATGCTTGGGAGTGGCAACGCATCCTCTGGGCAGAATCAGCCAGACAGCTTGTTGGTTGTGCACTGACGGAATTCTTTCAAGAAGAGCACACAAGCACGCCTTATTATAGGTTGGAAAGTGAGAATGGTATCTGGACTGAATCGCCTGTTTGCCCTGGTCCGTTTGAAACTCCAAAAGGCACATGCATAGTCATAGATTCAAGAGATGTGCAAACCAATCTTAAACGCTGGGTAGAATCCCCTCCATTTGAATTTGCACCCTACCTTGGGAATCTTGGATGTGATCAAGCATTATTTTGGCCATCAACCAAGCTGCTGTTAATAATGTGGTTTATTTACTGGACAGGAGAATCTAAACAGATTTCACCTTTGATAAACAAAGCCGGTGAGGCGCTTCGATTATTTTCATCAGATATTAAACGTTATACCAGAAAACCTTATAACTGTTTGGGGCTCTTGCTTGTTACAGACCATCAAACACTAGACAAGTCACCTGGAGTAGATATCGAAACATGGCCTTTAGAGGGAGAACTGGAAACTGTTGGGCTTCGGGTACCGTTTGCCATCGACCAGACAGATTCTGAAGAATTCAGAAAACTCATAGATGATTTCAAGACAGGGATTTATCTTGTAGTAGATAAAGCGACCTAGTTATGAATAAAGCAAATAAATATTGTCTCGGTATAGATTTAACTCAGCACAGGCCTCTGATTGCTATTGCCGAAGGTGCAGAAATTATCGAATGCAAAGCTTTAGCTGATACTCCGCCAGCAGCATTACTTCCCTTAATACCTGGTGAATCTGTTATATCAGGCATCTTCGCCCACAGTCATAGAAGAGGAACAGGGCTCGCTTGGCCCCCGGAATGTCAAGTGCCAATATATAATAATTATAGGAATGGTACTGGAAGAATCCCTCTCGTATGCGCATGGCAAAAACTTGCAAAGCGTTCTGCTAAGTCTTTTTCAGGAATTCTTGGTGATACTGCAATAGGATGGAGGCCGACAGGGGAAAGAGAACTTTCTTGTTCTGCCGAGAGCCTAATTGCCGAATCCGTTACTTCTTGGAAGAAAAATTTTCCTAACTCGAAAGCAGCTATTATTATACCCGATAGTTTAGGAGAAGCTGCCCAACAAGCATTAATAGATCATTGTGATGCATTTCTTACCCCTCGTCCTGTGGCAGTTGCATCATCTTGGTGCCGGAATAATGTTAATAGTTTTAACGGGCTCGGCGAAGAGAGCGAAGAAGGCGCCACCATCGGACATTTGGTTGTTATTACTATGGCATTTGACCAGTGGGAAGTCGTACCGATTGAGATTAGAGCAAAAATATTTGCCGAAAAATTATGGTTAGTACCTGTCAGAAATCGTACAGCTGAAGGTGGCGAAATTTCAAGGGTAGGTGCTAGTTTTTTCTTTGGATTAGCAGGTTCAACCTTCGATAATTTCGAAGATACCTGGCATGATATTTTTGGATCACCAAAGGGTTCCAATTATTCAATTGAAAAAATTGCCCCTAATGAAGAACAAGTCGAAGCTTTAAGGAACTGTTTGAGGCGTGGGTGGACTGAAAAAGACCGTAGGAATGTACAAGTATTAGATGCGTGGAAAGATATGATTTGGAAACCCCAAAGTAACTCATTTGATTTGTTTAAGGAAGAACTGGTAAATCTGCGTAAACAGCAATTGAAATATTTACCTGATAAGGCACAAGAACAATGTCTAGGTATCGTCATTGATGGAGCATGTGCCCACATTCACATAACAGAAACCAGACGCCTTGGTGATTTCGTAGCAGAACCTTTCAAATCAAACGATGTAACTATCGGTGATGGGTTTGAAGCTGTTCGAGGTGCCGCATATACAGCAGCGGCGCTCGAAAGTGGTTTACCCTGTTATAGAGAGACTATTTTCCCTATAGAGATCCATCATCATCGTAGAGATAGGCATGGTGATTGGACAAATGCATATAAATTACTAGTTGAAGGAACCACCGTCCGTGCCGGTGAAGAGTACAAATCTAAAGAACCAGTAACAGGATTAAAGATCAAACAGGGTGAGAAAATATTGAATCTTGTCCTTCGTCGTTCAGCGGCTAGAAACGAAAAAGTTTTCCGTAAAGTATCGGCCGAGATTCCAGAGGAAACACAAAAGGATGAAAGTGTTTTGATTTCTGCAAATCTTAAGCCTGGTCAAGGTTTTGCTAAAGTGACAATTAATTCAGAAAGGAGAGGTGTTTTCAGTACCTTATTGAATTGGAAAACAATGGAGGATTGTGATGAGCCTCCCCCCCCTCCACTTGCCTATTTGCCGCAGGTTTCTATAGTTAGAAATGACGATGATTTTTGGGAAGCGGCGGAGCGATTTTTAAAAGCTGCAATTCGTGCATTAGAGAATGATACATTTGGTTTAGCAGAATATTTAGATTTATTGAGGAATCAAATTAATAAATGGCCTGCGGCAGATTATATAGATGAACAACGTGGAGATAAACCTAAAGGGGATCCATTTTTGCATTATGGGGTTTTTCCATCTGATGGTGATATGAATTCCGTAAAGTCTCCTCAATTAGCTAAGAAATTTATCAATTCGTGCGATAAATATTTTGCTAACTCTAGAAATCAAAAAAAGAAACAAAAAATCCAGCAGACAGTATCTTGGCTGTATTTATCGTGTCCTCCATCAATTGTTAATTCTTCCCGTCGAAATTTAAGTCTTTATGGAACCAATACAAAACAAGTTGATTTGCATACAATCGGGCTCTGCTGGGATGAGAAAAGTGATTTAGCAGCTTTTTTTGAAGCTTTAGAACAGGTATTTATGTCAAAAAAGGAACATATTAATAATTGGCTTCGAGCAACTCGCAACATTGTTCGTTTTCGAGATCACGCACTAAAAATAGATGTTGTACCCACAGAGCGTTTGGATAATATAATAAGGGGTTTATATTTTTCTCTATTAAATGAACATGACACATACAACTTTGAAAGAAAGTTCGACAACTGTATTCTTTCATTACTTTATCTACTCAAGCGCCGCCGATATGATGACAATTTTTTAGCGACGGAAAGTGAACTTGCAATAAAAATTGATGAGACTCTTAATAATCTTATCACCAATAGAAGCAGATTGACCGATCGTCAATTTACTATAGTATCAATTACTCTTAAGTTTTTCAGGAAAGAAGCTAGCTACGCTGATTTACAGCACATTATGGTAGAAGATTAATACACATGAAAACCTGATATTGACTTTGAGCAACATTAAGAGTTTCTGTTGTGAAGACTTCAATTGGTAAGAATCAATTTTCTCCTGAAATAATTCTGAGCACTTGTAGATGTACCCAATAGTAACTGACTTCATTGAACCGAGTTCAGGCCGTTGTCAATACCCAGCCTCGTACCATCTAATTGAAGATTACTGACAGCTTTATCGTATCGTCATAGGCATAATTTTTTGTAATGGTTCTGTAACGACGGGTTAAAAGAAATATCATCAAGGCAACAGTCCATTAAGAAACAACTTTTCTTTGATTCCATCTGAACAATAGGATATAAGGTGAAACCTGAAAGGAAGGATTATCGTGAAGGCCTTTCATCTGTCTGGATTGTTTTACCAAGACGCCAATAATTGAGAATGAGGTACGAGTATATGGAATGCAGGTCATGCATGAAAGAGGTCCCTGAAGAGAGTCGTTACTGTATGTATTGCGGCACCCTTTTGGAAACATCTGATACGGCGGACGCAGAAGAGGTCTTTGTTAGCTTCGAAGACAGAATACCCTGTAGTGATGGTAACTGCATCGGCACTATAGAAAATGGCAAATGCACCGTCTGTGGAAAACCCGAGGGTGAAGAGGCGTCTTAGTCCTTTTTCCTATTGCACAGTCAGACCTGCGATGCGGTAGTTGAATTCGTAACTCAAGGCGCCGCTCCAGTCTGATTCGTAGACACCTTTATAACGGGTCCCTTCAGTCGGTCCCACCGGTTTTCCGTAGGTGTAATACCAGTTGAGTATGGGACTTCCCGTATAACCCAGCCCGATCCAGTATGATCCCGGCATGAGGAGAATATCGTCTTTTTCGAAGGAGAAATTGGTCCAGCGGTAGCCCGGTCTCAGTGACATGGTGTCGAGATCGAGCAGCTCACTGGCGGCGATGATGTCTCCCGGTTTTCCCATGTTGTCTTTGTAGAGATCGATCCAGAGCTGCCCGTCTCCCCCAAATTTGTGCAGCGCCATGGCAATGTTTCTCAGTTTTACCGGTTTTTTAAGGACAAAGACCTGCGCGTACTGGGTAAGCTTGGTCGTTACATATTCGGCGGTTTCTACATAGAAATTCCTCGTCTTTTCGAAACTTCCCTCACCCTTTGCAACTGCCTTGGTGGGGGGGAAGGCAAAATCTATATTTTCGGGAAACTCGAGATTTCCGAAGGTGAAGGGAACAGTAAATCTCAGTTTTTGTATTTCTTCATCGGAGATCACCGGTGTCGGTGTCGGCGGTTTTACCAGCGCTACCTTCTTGAATGCAGCCTTGACATTGGGACAGAGGAGAAGATTTTTCGGTCCGTAACTTTCGCGATTTCCTCTGATGTTTACCCTGTCATCGGAAAAATCCGCTCCAATGGTTTCATAGGTAGCGGGGCTCCCTTTACTCCCCTTGGACTGAATCCACCGTAATCTCCCGTCGTTGACGGTTTCGTTATTATCGATACCCACTTCGACCCTGATAAAGCGATTGGCGACAAACATTGCAGTTTGCTGGGGATCGAGGGGAATCCAGCCGAGGTCGGGGAACCATACCTCAATCCATGAGTGCCGTCCCTGTCCCATCTTGACGGTAAGGACGCCTCCCTCCCTTTCTATGTTGAAGCCCTTTTTCAGGGTTACCCCGTTTACAATTCTCACCGGTATGCCCACTGCCCGCATGAGGGCGGCCGCCATGTGAGAGTAATTCTGGCAGTTTCCCTTTCCCGATTCGAGAGAGTAGAGGGCATCGTACGCTTTGGGCGGCGTTACATATCGAATATTATCGACAACCCATGTCAGTGTCTGCTGGACTGCATCAAATTCCGTGTTTACTCCTCTGGTCAACTTTTGGGCCAACTCTTTGATCCGGGGGTTTTTAGATTGTATCTGTTTGGTCGCCTTCAGGTAGTGTCCGACATCATCGGGGATGTTATCGAGGGGGAATGGCGCATGCGTATCCAGTGTCTTCAGTGTGGTCGTATTCAATGCATCGAAGGTGAGGCGGGCGTCTATGGCCTTTCTCGGGTTTTTCCACGTCGCCGAAAGAATCTGATTGCCTCGTTTGTCCGTATATCTCTTTTCATCCTGCGGGGCGGGAGTAAAGCGTATATTAAAGTCACTAATGACCTGGTTGAACGTGGGTGACTGAAAGGAAGGCGGCGAGACAAAGCTCAAGGTCATCGTCTTTACACCCGGTATGACCGTCACGTTCTTCTGTATGTCAAAACGAATCTGTGACGACATTTCGCCGTCGAGAGTAAAATTTTCCGCATAAAGGGGAGTATACTGTAAAAAAAGTGCAGTAATGGCAAGGCATAGTAACTTTTTCATAATAAGGTCCTCCATGGTTAATAGGGGAAGAATGCCTTTACTATACGAAATTTTCGGAAAAAGTGAAAGTGATATTCTTGGGGGGGTGTCTATGACGATAATAAAAAATCGACATCCACGAAGAAGCATCTCGCGGATGTCGATTATAAGATTTCAACCGGCGATGTTCCGGGAGAACATATCAGGCCGATTCCACGTTTTCCGGGTTTTCCCCCTTATAGTACTGATAATATTCAATGACCTTTGCAATATATATTCGTGTCGCCTTGTAGGGAGGAATACCATTGTATTTTCTTACTTTCGAGCTTCCGGCATTATATGCCGCCAGGGCGAGTTTTACGTTTCCGTCATATCTGTTGAGGAGCCGTTTTACATACTTGACACCCCCAATGATATTGTGTTCCGGGTTAAAGCTGTCTTCCACACCGAGTGCTTCGGCAGTTGAGGGCATCAGCTGCATCAGGCCACGGGCGCCACGCTTTGAAATAGCCATGGAATTGTAGCTCGATTCGGCCATAACAATGGCCTTTATGAGGGCGGGATCTACTTCGTAATTATTGGCGACCCGTTCGATTATCGGGTGTAATGCACGTTCTCCCTGCAACCCATAGAGTGGCGAGGGACCGGTATCTTCCGCTTTAACAGTGACTTCGACGGCCTGCGCATTTTTTGTATCCACTATAGATGTATTGGTGATTATGGATGAACTATTAACGTATGCGTGAAAGGAGGGGAGGATACATACCAGCAGAATCATACCAACGACAAAGATCCAGCGAGACCAGTCCGCGATATACCGGTTTATTTGTGATTCATCTTCCATTTTATAACTCCCTTTCCCTTATGGGGAAAATACTTAATTATTTTAAGGCGAAACTAATAATCTAATATAAATAGCCTGTCAAGTAAAAACTGCTTTTGTCAGTGTTCTTAATTGGTTAGCATTGTTTCTACTGATGATGCTCATAAGAAGTTAACAATTGTTTTCTGCCTTTTTCTGACAGAACATAATTATGTCAAAAGGTTTATTCCCTTTATCGGCGTCAATTCTCTCCCTCTCCTTTGTCCTTCTTGCCGCTTTTGTCTGCCAACTGGCAGCTCTGGCTCACTCATGTGGATACTCCCATTTTAGGAAGAACATACCCCATAACAAAACCCCATACAGCTATTATAGCAAGAAGAATTAATATCTCCTTCATATCCACCTCCTTTGTCTTTCTTAACCTGTAATCTAATCATTGTGGTCGATAAAGCAAGTCACTGTAAGAACACCCGTTCCTTTCTCCATGCCTGGATGTTCAAAAGACCTATCATCTCACTATGCGTTTCAGAGCCTCTTCATATCTCGCCTTCGTCTTTTCTATTATATGGCCAGGGACTGGGGGCGGCGGCGGTGTCTTGTCCCAGTCCAGCGTAAGGAGATAATCCCTGAGAAACTGTTTGTCATAGCTTTTTTGCCCTCTTCCCGCTTCATATTCGTCTTTCGGCCAGAAGCGGGAGGAATCGGGCGTGAGAAGCTCATCGATGAGGATCAGCTTGTCGTCGACTATGCCGAATTCCATCTTTGTGTCGGCAACTATTATTCCCCCCTGGGATGCGATTTCCGAGGCCATTGTGTATATCCTCATAGTGACATCGATTACCTGTTCCGTCAGTTCCGACCCGATGATATTTTCCATTTCTTCCCTGGATATGGGCATATCATGATCGCCCTGCTGGGCCTTTGTCGAGGGGGTGAAAAGGGGTTCGGGGAATTTATCGGATTCCTTCATTCCGGGCGGCAGGGCAATCCCCGAGATCGATTGGTTTTCCAGGTAGTCCTTCCAGCCTGCACCTGTTATGTATCCTCTTACAACGCATTCAACGGGGAGGGGGGCCGCCTTCTTTACCAGCATGCTGCGGCCGCGAATCTCTTCTTTGTAGGGCTGGCATTCGGCGGGATATTGGTCAACGTCTGTAGAGACGATGTGATTTTCAATAATATCCTTTGTCTTGTCGAACCAGAAGGTGGACATGCGTGTCAGGATCTTACCCTTGTCCGGTATGGGATCTCGCATGATCACGTCGAAGGCGGAAATCCTGTCTGTTGCAACGATGAGCAGATAATCGCCCACTTCATATATGTCCCTCACCTTACCCCTGTTTACGAGGCGCAATCCTTTAAAGTCGGTTTTTGTTATATATTCTTTTTTCATTTTTAACTCCTTGAGATTTTAAGATTTCGTGAGCCCTGCAATCCGTGATTGTCTCTTCTCTTTCTATACATTCGATTCTTTTTTGATAAGCTTATTTAAGCATAAACTCCTTTCAGTGATCATGGAGATGATTCCGGTGTATAGATCACGCGAAGTGGGAAAGGAGTGGCTCCAACTTTTCTGCGGCAGAGCGGGAGTGTTACAAGCGCCTGAAAGGAGTCTTGGATTTATTAAAAAGCATTACTGATGATCGAAAGGTTTTTATATCGCCATAATTTAATTACTAAAGAGGCAAAATCAAGGTATTATTTTTTCATATAACCTTGCGAACAGGCACCCCCTCCTCAAAAAGAAAGGATTTTATTTCATCGATACTGTACTGCCCGTAATGGACCATGGATGCAATAAGGGCCGCGTCGGCGCCGCCCTCTATGAATACGTCTCGCAGGTGTTCCGGTTTACCGGCGCCCCCTGAAGCGATGACGGGTATGGAAACTGAGCCGGATATCATTGAAGTCAGACTCAATTCGTATCCGTCGCTTGTTCCGTCGGCGTCGATGGAATTGAGGCATATTTCACCTGCCCCCAGACCCTCGCCCCGCTTCGCCCACTCAAGTGCATCAATACCCATGGGTTTTCTGCCGCCATTGATCCAGACTTCATATCCCGATGGGATGTGGGGACTCTTATTTGTTTTTTTGACATCCATTCCCAATACAATACACTGGTTGCCGAAGGTCCTGGCGCCTTCAGAGATAAGCGGAGGATTCAGGACGGCGGCTGTATTGACGCTGATCTTTTCCGCGCCCGCCTGTAGTACGCGGTGCATATCCTCCATGGTTCGGATACCGCCTCCGACGGAAAAGGGTATGAAAATATTTCGTGCCACCTCTCTGACCACCTCGATGATGATGTCCCTCTTATCCGACGATGCCGTAATATCGTAAAAGACGAGTTCGTCTACACCCTGCTCGTAGTACTCACGTGCCATGGTAACGGGGTCGCCGATATCGACATTTCCCTTAAACTTGATTCCCTTTGTAGTCTTGCCCTCTCTGACATCGAGGCAGACGATGATTCTCTTACTCAACATGTGCCGTTCCATTCGGTGAAGTTTTTTAAAAGGTGCAGACCAAATCTTCCACTCTTTTCAGGGTGAAACTGTGTTGCCACAATATTGTTCCTGCCGATTACGGAAGCAAAGGGGATTCCGTAGTGTGTTGTTGCTATGATATGCTCCCTGTGTTGCGGCTCGGGGTAATAGGAGTGAACAAAGTAAAACTGTGCCTCACGATCTATACCGCTCAGTATGGGATGTCTTTGTTCAATGGAAATGTTGTTCCATCCCATATGGGGAATCTTGATGCCCATGTCGGGGAAACGCCGCACTGTACCCGCAATGAGGTTGAGGCAGCTCGCATCATCTTCTTCACTTACCTTGAGTATGATCTGGGAACCAAGGCATATTCCCAGGAAGGGTATCTTTTGCCTGACTACCTCATGGATCACGCTGTCAAGATTCAGTGATCTTATAACCTCCATGGTCTTCCCCGCGGCCCCGACGCCGGGGAATATGACCCCTTCCGATGAGATAATTTTCGCAGGGCTGTTGGTAATCCGGCAGGCAACTCCCAGGTGGCGCAATGCTCGCTCCACCGATTTCACGTTGCCTGCCTTATAATCGATTATCGCGATCATTCAGTTTCCCCTTCTGTCTCTTTCAGGGACTCCATGATCTTCGCTGCAATGACATCGTCACCTTCACCAAGGAGAAACTCTATGGGAAGTTCTTTCAGGTATTTATCATTCCAGGGTACATCCCGTTCACTTATAAGATCGCTTACACTGTGTAACTTGTCGCCCATAATCTCCTTCTTGTCGGAGACAGTCAGATCCCTGTTGAAGGCGACATGGAGGAGTAATATGAAATCTATTGTGCGATTCGGTCCAAGGAGGGGAATAATGACGATGGGTTTGTTGTCCGACTTTCCAAGGCCGGCGTATATGTCGCCCCTGTTCAGGATCGTTTTCTTTGTCCCCTTTATCGGGCGGGGCGTTTCTACCCTCGATTTCATTGCCAGTGATGTTCCGTCCCTCTTTTCTATTGATAACATGGGGATCTCTTCACTTCCCCTTTCGACAGCGTATAGGGTATATCCCTCGATGGCGGATAGTGCCTTTTGCAGTCTTCGTGCCGCGAATCCGTCTTTGGTCGTCAGGGTTTCCAGTGAAAAGCCGAGATCTTTCAGGAAGTCAAAGATAATACCCTTCGGAACTTCCCCTTTTCTGCTTGTTCCCACGGTAACCGTTTTGGCCTGGTGCCTGATGGCATCGATGGGTCTCGACAGTTCATCAACGGTATGGCCGAGAGATATATCGAGCATATCGAGGGGTGACGACGAGGGCCTCTTCCCCGTGAATTCCTCCCAGAAATCCTCCAGCGGCAGTTTCCCCGCGGTGTACTTCAAGAGGAGTGTAATATCAGATATGAGTTCCACGCTCATGGATGAGAAAAACCCCCTGTTTCTCCGGGGGTGAAAGTTTGATGAAAAGTCTCTTATAATGCGTTGCATCTCCCTGTCGGCCATCTTGTCAAAGATGGATGCCCCTTCCTTTTCCATTTCACTTCCCCTTACCGATAATTGTTTTCTGAAATCGCGGAAAAAGGCGCCGTCTTCATCGATACTGCAGGCGGCGTAATATCCCCAGATGTGTCCCACCAGTGTATTCAGAATAATGGGTGTGGGGAAAGAGGAGCGGGGGATATGAATGACCGAATCGGATATGCCGCTGAATCGCCTGTCTCCCTCATCGGCGATAACAACAGTTGTGGCCTCATGGGCCTTGAAAATGGCCACATCCTTAACTATATCCTCAAGAACTGATTCCGGATTTCCTGCGGCACAAACGAGGACGAGTGGTTCGGAAGAGAGGTCTATGTGTTTCTTGTTTTCAACAATATCGGAGGATATGGTCTTATAACAGAGTTCGCTCAGCTTTATCCTGATTTCATCGGCGGCCACCTTATTCGGCCCACTGCCGACGACGGCCCAGTAGACCTTTTTCTTTACAATATCCCATGCCGATTTTTTTATATCCTCCCGCATAGACAGAACCTTCTGCATCTTCCGGGGGACCTCCTCAAGTTCACGGAGCGCGTCCTTAATGCTGCTTTCGGACATGGTCCCCAGTATCTGAGCGAAATTCAAGACCAGTATAAAGCCTGCTATAATCTGAGAGTAAAATGCCTTTGTTGAGGCCACGGACATTTCTATGTCCCTGCCGTCGCTCGTATAGAAAACACCATCTGCAATATGCGTAATGTCGGACTGTCTTCTGTTGACTATAGCTATGATATGGGCATGACGTTCTTTGGCCAGGGCGACTGCCCTGTTGGTATCCGTCGTCGTCCCTGATTGCGTTATCGGAATAATGAGTGAATCGCTCAGGTCTTCTCTGAGGGAAAATCCGCTGAATTCGGAGGAAGTCTTTGCCCGTGTGACTATTCCACTCCCCTCCAGATATCTCGAAAGGGCCTCGGCAACGGCCTTTGCCGCTATATGGGCAGTACCTTGTCCCACGACAAATATGTGTTGTATCGATTTTTCTGCAATGGCATTTCTCAAGGGCGACGGGAGGACATGATCGTCGAGGTTAAAGACGACGCTACCCGTGCCGTCAGGGATGTGATATTTCCCGCGCAGGGTCTTCTTGACCGATGAAGGTGCCTCCAGAATCTCTTTCAGGAGATAGTGGGGGTAACCCTTCCTGTCGATATCGCGCGTCGTGATTTCGGCCTTCTTGATTTCTGTCTCGGGAATTTCGAAGGGGTGTCCATCATAGTAGAGGGCCTTTATTCCCCTTGATCGCTCACTTCGCGCTGTGTCCAGGATGAATATCTGCCCCTTTGTTCCGGCATTTCCTTCGATCCTTTCATGTTCACCATCCATCTTTATGAAGCGGGGTGTTACCTCCACCAGGCCGTACAACTCTGATGCGAACATATATTGATTCTCGCAGATTCCTACGTATAGAGATTGACCACTCCCCTTGAGGGCAAGAAAAGCCCTGTCGGGTTCGAGATTGCTCTCCATCGCGATTGCATGGGAACCTTCGAAATCATTGACGGCCAGGCGAAATGCCTCTGTCAGGTTATGCCCTTCATAGAGGTATTTTTCTATCTGCAGGGCGATAATCTTGGTATCCGTCGTAATACCCCTGTTGATGAGATCCCTCCCGTCTCTTTCGAACTGGGCCCTCAGTGTGCCGTAGTTGTCTATGTCGCCGTTGAGCGCTACGTTGATTGACCAGTTTCCCCTGCCATAGCGTGGATATTCCTTGCAGGGGAAGGGTATATCACCTGACTCGTCTATTTCCGCATCCATGGTAAAGTTGTTGACGGGATGACAATTTTCTTCAGTTATGGAGCCCACGGAGGCCCATCGGGTATGTGCAAGGTACATGTCCGATTCCGTTGCGCTATTGATGATGGTGTGAAGGATACGATCAGACCTGATCCTTTCACGGAGATAACCGCCATTTTCTCCCAGCTTTCCCGTAACGGAGGCCCTCTTGTATGTAAAGGAGATAGTCGGAAGTTCCTTCCCCGGTATCTTATCGGAAAGTTGGATGGAGCCATCCATAAGATCACCCGGTGTCAATCTCTCCTTCCATTGATCATAGAGACCCTCGTCTCGGATCTTCCCTGTGGCCTCTATCAGTGTCTCACTGTCCTTCAGTGTAAAGGCAATCTGTATGCCGGCAGAATCTCTCCCCCTGACCTCCAGCCTGTCGAGGGAATTGATGAGGAGGTTGATATTTCTGTACTTTCTGAATCCATCCCGGGATAGTGCTTTTTTCTCCCTCTGTCCCGATAGGTAGATAATATTTTCGATATTGGACAGGACATCCTTTTCGAGGGCCCAGGCCGTGTCTTTCAAGAGCGTCAGGGCATTGCCTATCTGCTCCATCTCTCCGCTGGAGAAGGAGCTTGCCCGGCTTTCCAGGAATTTTTCTTCATCTTCAATCAGACTGTTCATTGCCTGTGACAGGCCCATGAGTCTTTCAGACTCTTTCGATTCGAAGAGGCTATATTGCAGTGACGAATGCTGTTTGGCTGTGAGGACATGCCCTTCCATATCCCTCAGGATGTGAGCGCCACCCATGTAGTCGTCAATCGCTGTTTGCTTGTCCCGTCTCTCTGTCAGTGCATTGGCCTTGATTGTTTCAAAACAACGGGAGATATCCTCGATAATAGTGGATTCTTCCTTATCCCCTGCCCCCTTTATTGTCAGGAGGCCGGCGATACCGCAGCTGAAGGTGGCCCTGTAGAGAGGAAAGAGAACGATGGTGTAGGGGGGGACGAATCGCGGATTTTTTCCTATAGAAATCTTCCAGCGCCTTCCTTCGTTCCGGAAGGATAATAACAGGGTTCTAATATGCCGTATCATGAGTAGCCTCCATGGCTGACTCTTATCTGAGTCGGGGTATCGGTACAATATCTATTCGGTGTATGTGAGAGATGCCTCAATGAACCGGCAAAACAGGGGGTGCGGTTTTGTCGGTTTCGATTTGAATTCCGGATGGAATTGGCAGCCGAGAAACCAGGGCCGACCTTTCAATTCAATAATTTCGACGAGACGTCCGTCGGGAGACAGCCCACTGATACGCAATTCATTTTGTGTCAGGATGTCCCTGTATTCATTGTTGAACTCATAGCGATGCCTGTGCCGTTCGCTGATCTTGTTACTTTCGTATGCCTCCGATGCGTAGGTATCCTTTTCGACGCGGCAGTCATAGGCGCCCAGTCTCATCGTTCCGCCCATATCGGTGATCTCTTTCTGCTCGGGGAGGAGATCGATGACGGGATGGGGTGTCTCCTCATCGAATTCGGAACTATTTGCCTTCTCAAGGTTGCATACATTCCTCGCGTATTCTACCACGGCCATCTGCATGCCGAGGCATATGCCGAAAAAGGGAATCTTATTTTCACGGGCATAGGTAATTGCCTGAATCATTCCCTCGATTCCCCTTCTGCCGAATCCGCCGGGGACAAGTATTCCCCCGATGCCCTCAAAGCGATCACCAATTCCTTCACGTTCTATCTCTTCCGAGTCTATGAAGGAGAGATTAACCTTGCAGTTATTGCAGATTCCGCCATGGGTGAGGGCCTCATTGAGGCTCTTATAGGAATCGGTCCAGTCGACGTATTTCCCCACGATGGCGATTGTTACCTCGCAACTGGGGTTTTTAATTCTTTCGACTAGTTTTTCCCATTTCCCCAAGCGGGGCTGACCCGTCCAGATATTCAGGAGTTCTACGATCTTCTGATCGACGCCCTCCGTGTGGTAAACCAGGGGGACTTCATAGATGCTTTCTACATCCTTGGCGGTGAAGACTGATTCCACTTCTACGTTGCAGAAGAGAGAGATCTTTTTCTTTATTTCAGGGGCGAGATAATCCTCCGTACGACAGAGCAGGATATCGGGTTGAATGCCGATTTCACGGAGTGCCTTTACACTGTGCTGTGTCGGCTTTGTCTTCACTTCACCCGCCGTTTTCAGATAGGGTACCCAGGTGAGATGGATGAAGAGGGCGTTTTTTTTCCCTACATCGTTTCGAAACTGCCTGATGGCCTCCAGAAAGGGGAGGCTTTCTATATCGCCGACGGTCCCGCCTATTTCGACGATGGACACATCGAAACCCGCAGGGGCCTCTTTTATGTAATCCTTGATCTCATTGGTGATGTGGGGGATTACCTGAACCGTTCCGCCCAGATACTCTCCCCTTCGTTCCTTCGTAATCACGGAATAATAGACCTGTCCCGTCGTCAGGTTATTGCCTTTTCCCATAGTCGCTTCGGTGAAGCGCTCGTAATGTCCCAGATCCAGGTCTGTCTCCGCTCCGTCGTCGGTGACGAAGACTTCACCATGCTGAAAGGGGCTCATTGTACCGGGATCGACATTTATGTAGGGGTCCAGCTTCTGATTTGTCACCTTGAGCCCGCGACACTCGAGAAGGGCGCCTATGGAGGCGCCTGCCAGTCCTTTCCCGAGGGAGGAAAGTACACCCCCGGTGATGAAAATGAATTTTGTCCTCATTCTATTATACTTCCTTTCTTACCGGAGAAAATTTATTTACTTGCCGGGTTCAAGCCCTACACCCTCGATAACAACATCTGCGTGAATGGCTCCTCTCGGGCATATATTGACGCATGTATAACACAATTGACACTTGTCGGTATCAATTGAAAATATTTCTCCATTGCGGGAAATGGCCTCTTGAGGACAATTCTCAATGCATTTGTCACAGAAGATACAGGTACCACAGCTCATGCAGCGATCAATGCCGCTGTCCTCTTCGCCGAAGTAAACCGTTTGTATCCGACGTCTGGAGGCGGGGTTCTTGATGGGATAGACAAAGACTTTTCCTTTCAGAGTCGCGTCAATTTCCATGGCTGCCAATCGTCCCGATCCCACGGCATCGGTGATGAGACCGGGCTTTATGATGTCTCCGCAGCCATAGATCTTGGGATCACTGCTCCTGAATGATTTCTCTGCCGTGATGATGTACCCTCTCTCATCAATGAACACAGACTCAGGAAGGAACGACGTGTCCGGTGCCTCTCCGATACTGAAGATAACGACGTCGGCCCGCATATCCGTTCCGTCGCTGAAATATACCCTCGATTCATCGAGTCTGTCAATCATTTTGGGCCACAGGATTTCTGTCCCCAGTTCTGTAGCGAGATCCAGTTCCTTTCCGAAGGCGAGGGGTTTTTGAATATCTACGGCCGTTACCTTTGATGCGCCAAGCCTCCATGATTCGCAGGCTATATCCATTCCCACATTTCCCGATCCGATAATGACTATTTCTTTACGGGAAAGGTCCATGGGATTTCCCTCGTTGATTTCAATAAGGAATTGAAGGCCCGACAGTATCTTCTCCCCTCCGGGATATGGGATCCGTTTGGTAATTTGGGTACCCGTCGAAACGACGACGATATCACTCCCCTCGTATATCTTTGAAAACCCCTCTCTCTCAATCTTTTCCCCGGTGTGGAATGTAATGGGGAGGGATTTGATTCTGGCAATATCTCTGCCAAGGCTCTCATCGGATAATCTCTCTCTGGGAATGGCCTGTTTGACTTTTCCCCCGATATCATCGGTGGCATCGTACACATTGACGTTGTAGCCCCTCCTGGAAAGTTGCCATGCCGTTGAGAGGCCGGAAGGACCTGCTCCCACAATAGAGACAGTCTCTGATCGCTTTTCCTTCCCCACCACTGGATCGAATTCGGGATAGTACTTCCGTGCCAGTTCCTGTATTTCGACGGGACCCTCCATCGCATTTCTGCTGCACCCCTCCATGCATGGTGCCGGGCAGGCGTTACCGCATACGGACATTCTAAAGGGTGTGTATTCATCCATAAAGAGTTGTGCTTCCCTTATCTTTCCATCCTTAATAAGGTTAAAGAAGACCGGCGTAGGAATCCCCGTGGGACAGTTATAGGCACAGGGAGGCGTCAGATTGAAATGAAAGGGCCTTTCCGTTTTCATATTCATGCCCGGCGTATAGAGATTACCGAAGGGTCTGCGCCCCTTCTTTGTAATCTTGGTGAAATCTTTCGGCGATAGTGCGGAAAGATCCATTCCCATATCTTCTGCATATTCGGCAAGTGTCTCTTTCAAAAATGCCCTGTCTGATTTGTTGAGTTTTCCAACGACAGCGCCTATTCCCAGCTGATACTCATCAACGGTTCCCCGAATATAGATCTTGCCGCCGTGGATGCCCGTTCCAACGCCGTTGCCTACGGGTGAACCGCTCTTGTTCCCAAGATTGAGGACAATGACCCTCCCGCCTGCCATATATTCGCCGCAGTAATCTTTTGCCGTTCCGCCGATGATAAGCAGAGGGACCTTATCCATATACTGCTTCATGTGTATCCCTGCTCTATATTCGACGTCGTCCTTGATAAAGACCCTTCCTCCCCTCATTGAATGAGCGGGGATCTCGCCGGCCTTTCCGTGAACGACGATCTTGCCCGCATTCATCGTGTTGCCCACGCCGTCCTGTGCATTCCCAAAGACGTCGATATGGGAACCATTCATGAAAGCTCCCAGATCCTGTCCCGGTGTACCGTGGATCTTGATTGTCGCATCGCTGTTGAGCCCTCCACCGATGTACCTCTGTCCAAGAATATTGTGTAAAACTATATCTTTTTCGCCCCGTGACAGATATTCTCGTATCTGCCTGTTCAGCGCTTTGTAGTATAATCCTTTTGCTTCTATAGTAATCATATCAGACTCTTTATGTGTATCAACTGCCCTTTTTGCGCAGACATTGGTATTAGTTTAATCAAATGAGAAGTCAGTATTCAAAATCCCAAATTAAGCGGAACATTGTTTTATTCAGACTTTCGACTTCTGATTTCTGGTTGCGGTTTAGCCGCCTCAGGCTCCGGCATGTTTAATTCCAAGAATTCTCAATTCTTCTTCGTTGAGACCGACACCCCTTAGCCTGTCTCGGTTGCTTCTCAGTGCTTCAATTGCACTGATGCCCATCGATCCCATCAGCTCCATGATTTCCTCGCTCCATGCGTGGAGCAGATTCTTCAGGGCCTGAGTCGCCTCGTCAACATCGATTCTTTCGGCCAGTCCCGGTTTGTTCGTCGTAATTCCATAGGCACATTTCCCTGTGAAACATCTCTGACATGCATTGCATCCCAGCGCTATCAAGACAGGTGTTCCCACATAGACGGCATCTGCACCCAGGCATATCGCCTTCAGGACATCGGAGGAAGATTGGAATCCTCCCGATGCGACTATGCTGACGGTATTTCGTATGCCCTCCTCAGTCAATCTGCGGTCTGCAGCGGAGATGGCCAGCTCTATCGGTATTCCCGTGTTCTGTCGAATCTGGAGGGGCGTTGCGCCCGATCCTCCCCTGAAACCATCGATGGTGATTATGTCGGCGCCGGCCCGGGCTATACCGCTGGCTATGGGCGCCACATTGTTTACCGCCGAAATCTTGACGGAAACGGGAACTGCATAATCCGTTGCCTCTTTGATGGCATAAATAAGCTGCCTCAGGTCTTCGATGGAATATATATCGTGATGCGGCGCCGGTGACAGTGCATCGGAACCGAAGGGGATCATCCTGGTTTTTGATACTGCTTCAGAGACCTTTTCACCGGGAAGATGCCCCCCGATGCCGGGCTTTGCACCCTGTCCGATCTTGATCTCTACGGCTGCGGCGCTTTTGAGATAACTTTCGTCGACTCCAAATCGGCCCGAGGCCACCTGAACGATGGTATTCTCCCCATATTTTCTCAGTTTTTTATGGAACCCACCCTCTCCAGTGTTCCAGTAGGTTCCCATTGCCTTCGTTGCCCGTGCCTCCGCCTCATGTACCCTCAGATTTACGGCACCGAAACTCATTGCTCCGAACATGATGGGAACCTTCAGCTCCAGTTGGGGGCCTATTTTCCCTCCGTAACTGTCGGGTTTCGTCCCCAGGTAGCGCCTGATTTCCATCGGTTCCCTCAGGGGGTCGATGGAAGGGTTGGTAACCTGACAGGCGTCGAACATCATGTAATCAAAATATCTCTTCTGGGGGCCCGTGGCTCCCGTTCCGACCAGCAGAATTCCCCCTTCCTGCCTGGCCTGCCTCCATATATTGTTCACATGGTAAGGCGTCCAGTAGCCATGGGAGGTGTGCATCGGTTGAGACACGATGTGAATTGCATTTTGTGGACACATCTTTACGCATCGCTGACAGGCGTTACATGCCGTCAAATTTGCCCAGGGGCGGTAAACAACTTCACCCCTATCGTCCTTTACCGGTGTCAGTGATATCTCTCCAAAAGAGCACTCGCTTACACAGATGTTACAACCATTTTTATAGTCACACCTTTCCATATCGAACTGGGGATGAAAGGGTGCAAGTATCTTCCAGTTATTCTTCATGGGTTTCTCTTTCAAGCTGCAACCTCCTCAGCAAGATCTATGATGACCGGTTCACCGCCTCTGGGTGACCAGATTTCATCCACTTCAGGGGATAACAGCCTGATACTGCATTCTTCTGAAGATGAATAATATGTATTACCGGCCCTGGCGCAGACGACGGGACGAAGTTTGTTTCTGTCGTTCAGGACTATTGCCCCATCGTTATGGGTCAATACGATACCGAAGGGACCATTCACGATAGCCGATCCATAAATCTGCCTCAGGTATTTCATTTTTTCATTATTAGTCCTGTCTATTTCCTTCCAGAGAGACGGCGCCATGACATAGCAGGCATCGGCCTTTGAGAGTTTGTCCTTTCTGGACAGCTTATCATAGATGTAGGTGATAACCTCTGTATCGGTCTGTAACAGGCAATAGTAGCCGTACATCTCGAGCCACCGCATGTTGGTGCCGTAACTGGTTATTTCTCCGTTATGGACAACTGCCTTGTCGAGAATGGTAAAGGGGTGGGCTCCTCCCCACCATCCGGGCGTGTTTGTGGGGAACCTGTTGTGGGCCACCCACATGTATCCCTTGTAGTCCTCAATGCCAAAGTAATCGGCTATATCTTCGGGATAACCGACACCCTTGAAGACACCAAGATTTTTCCCCGATGAAACCACAAAGGCACCCTCCATCCTGTTGATGTCCATGACCAGTCTTACGATGTAGTCCTCTTCCGTTTCATCGGGATGGAAAAATTCTGCGATCGGTTTAAGAAAGTACCGTTTAAAGTAGGGCCCCAGAGGGATTCGATCGTTGGGATAGACGGGGATCTGCTCTGCATGATAGATCTTTGTCTTGTTCCTGAGAAAATCTTCAACTACGGGAATGACCGGGTTGTGGCGGTCCCCTTCATACATAATATGAAAGGCATACTTGTTTTTATTTTCGGGATAGGCACCATAGACGGCGAACCCACCGCCCAGGCCGTTGCCCCTGTCCCTCTGAATGCGTATTGCCTCTCTTATGTGACTACCATCAATCAATGTTCTGTCTGTATTTATTATTCCTACAATACCACACATATCTAATACCTGTTTGTCCTTAGTGATTTGTCTGATCGCTGCCGTATATCGGCGAGCCATAAAAAGTTTGAATACAGTGTTTGGGCCTGTCTTTCAAAATCTTGCGCTATCCTGTTGTAGGCCTTGATGGTTTTCGCCCCTTCGGGGACATCTGCCATCCATTCGGTGAGCATGTCTTTCGTGACTTCGATATGAAACTGAAGTCCGTAGGCATTTCTGTAACGAAATGCCTGATTGTGGCATGTCCGCGATGTTGCGAGGAGGGTTGCACCCTCGGGAATATCAAAGGTATCGTCGTGCCATTGAAAGACCCGCAATGTCTCAGAGAGACCCTGAAAGAGAATGTCCCTCTTCCCTTCGTCTGTGATGGAAACCTTGCTCCATCCCACCTCACTTACTTGCGCCCTGAGGACTGCCGCATGACAGGCACAGGCAATCAACTGGGCACCAAGACATATCCCCAGGATCGGAATATTCGCTTCCATAGCCTCCATGAGAAATTTCTTTTCCTCTCGGAGAAAGGGATAGAGCCCTTCGTCATGTACGCTCATCGGTCCTCCCATCGAGACGATTGCACCTACGTCTGAGGGATCGTCAGGGAGGCCGTCGCCTTCGTGTAGCTTAATCGTCCGAATGTCTATGCCCGCCGATTCCAGGAATGTCCCCAGTGTGCCCGGTTCTTCGTGACTGTCATGCGTGATGATAAGAATCTGTTCCATGTTCCTCAAAGAATGGGCATATATTTATTTAACTCGTAATTACTTACCTGTATCCGATGCTGATCGAACTCCAGCTTCTTGTTGGCAATGAACTTTTTGAAGATATGATCTCCCAGTGCCTCACGGACAAGTTCACTCTTTTCCGTATAATGTATCGCATGCCCCAGGTCCTCGGGGAGGGATTCAATATTTCTCGCTTCACGCTGTGCCGGTGTCATTTCGAAGATATCTTCCTCTATGGGATCAGGCAGTTCATATCCCTCTGTGATACCCTTCAATCCCGCCGCAAGCATGACGGTAAAGGCCAGATAGGGGTTGCATGCCGGATCGGGACAGCGGAATTCCATTCTCGTTGCAGTTGCCTTTCCCGGTTTATACATGGGGACCCGTATCAATGCAGACCGGTTTTTCTGCGCCCAGGAGATATAGACGGGGGCCTCGTATCCGGGGACCAGTCGTTTATAGGAATTGACCCACTGGGCAACGACTGAGCATATTTCTTTGGAGTGCTTCAGTAAGCCTGCAATATAGCTCTTGGCCGTTTCGGAAAGGTAATGTTCGTCTTTGGGATCAAAAAAAGCGTTTTCATTTCCCCTGAAAAGTGACTGATGAACATGCATGCCGCTGCCGTTTTGTCCAAAAAGTGGCTTCGGCATAAAGGTTGCGTATACGCCATGCTTGAGCGCTATCTCTTTGACTACCAGGCGGTATGTCATCGCCGCGTCTGCCATGGAGAGGGCCTCCGTATATCTCAGGTCGATTTCATGCTGACTGGGTGCCACTTCGTGGTGACTGTATTCCACCTTTATGCCCATGCTTTCCAGGGTAAGAATGGTATCCCGTCTCATATCGCTGGCGACATCGAGAGGTGTCTGGTCAAAATATCCACCATGGTCGAGGATTTGGGGATTGGTAGAGGAATCCTTGAAATAGAAATATTCCAGTTCCGGTCCGACATAAAAGACGAATCCCATTTCAGCGGCCTTTTTCAGGGTCTGTTTCAGGATGAACCGGGGATCTCCTTTGTAGGGGGTTCCGTCGGGTTCCTGTATGTCACAAAACATCCGTCCTACCTTTATCTCTTCATGTGTACGCCACGGAAGCATGGTAAAGGTGTTGGCGTCGGGTTTTGCGATCACATCGCTCTCCTCAATCCTGGCAAATCCCTCGATGGATGATCCATCGAATCCCATTCCCTCTACGAAGGCCCCCTCCAGTTCACGCGGCGTAATGGTAAAGCTTTTTAAAAACCCCAGCACATCGGTGAACCAGAGACGTATAAACTTTACGTTACTGTCCCTCACTGTCTGCAATACGGCTTCTTGTTTTTTTGTCGGCATAATATTAGCTCCTTTTTGTTTTGTTAAAGATACAGCAACATTGGTGCCAGCTTTGTTAATTTAGAATTATAGGAGTTATAATGCTGAAATTACAGAGATAATACTTGTATTTGATTCAATGAGAGGGGATGCCGGGAATTCTTCCAGTTGCTACAAAAATGTAGGATTACACTTATTGTGTTACTGTTATGTACTTAACCTTCTCGTGTCAATATTATGTTTTGTTACTCTCAGGCCGATGATCCGTTCCGTTGTGCCGAGGATCTTGGCCGTCTTCGACATGTTTCCCCGGGATGCCTTAAGCGCATCCATTATCATGTCTCGCTCCATTCTGTCCAATTCTCCCTGCAGGGTCCCCGAGGGTATGGTCCCCGTATAGGCAGGTGTTTGAAGTGTGGGGGGGAGGTGATACCCATAGATAACGCCTTCATTACACATCAATATGGCCCGCTCCATGCAGTTTTCCAGTTCACGGACATTGCCGGGCCAATGATAACTCATAAGCATGTCAATGGCGTGAGTACATATACGTCGAATGTTTTTGTTGTTCATCTGTGCAAAACGTTCCACGAAACAGTCGGCCAGTAATAATATGTCGGACCGGCGTTCCCGAAGGGGGGGGACAAAGACGGGAAAGACATTCAGCCGGTAATAGAGGTCCTCTCTGAACTTGCCCTCCTTTATCAATTGTTCCAGATTTCGGTTCGTCGCCGCTATAATTCGTATGTCTACCTTTGTTGTTTTGGAGGTGCCCACCCGTTCAAATTCGCGCTCCTGCAGTACCCGTAGTAGTCTTATCTGAACTACGGGAGGAAGATCTCCCACTTCATCAAGGAAGATTGTTCCACCTGCGGCCAGTTCGAAGCGTCCCTTTCTTTCCGATGTGGCTCCCGTGAAGGCGCCCTTCTCATGCCCGAAGAGTTCACTTTCTAATATGGTCTCAGGCAATGCAGCGCAATTGACTTTGATCAGAGGTTTGGTTGAACGCAGACTGTTGTAGTGGATAGCATTTGCTATCAATTCTTTGCCCGTACCGCTTTCACCCCGGATTATGACGGTGGCATTGCTCTTCGAGACCTGGGCGATTAAGCTGTAGACCTCTTCCATGCTTTTTGACTTGCCTATTATGTTGGACGGACGAAATCGGTCTTTCAATGCACTCTGTAGTCGCAGGTTTTCCTGGATAAGCATTTCCCGTTCTTCCTGATCTTCCTGACGAAGACGAACTGCCTGGGCGACCATCGATGCAATTATCGACAGGAGACGAACATCCTCCTTGAGGGATATGGACTCATCAAACAATCGATCGGCGCTCAGCGTTCCAATTACTTCGTTGTCGATCTTGATAGGGACGCCGATGAAGGAGATGTCGGTTTTCTCGAGGTTCTTTCTGGAACCGGTACGGTCCAAAAAGTGCGGTTCATCGGAGATGTGTGGTATCATTGCGGGTTTACCTGTTTTTACGACAGTGCCTATTATTCCTTCTCCGACCTGATATCTGCCGCGTTTCTTCTGCTTTTCGGAAAGGCCATGGGCAGCCTCTATATATATTTCACCGGTCTTCCTGTTCAGGAGTGTCAGCATGCCGCGCGTCATGCCCATTTGCTCGGCCAATGCATTCAACACGGGGCCAACCACATCCCTTATGTGTCTGCTCTGGCTCAACGCTTTGCTCACCTCCCAGAGGAGGGAAAGTTCGTTGACTTCTCTGTTTACTTCAAAGGCTTTTTTTGGCAATTGCGATGCCATGGGAATAATCCTTACAATTATGTGATGAGTAGCTATTTCATACCATAATGTAAGATTGAGGTCAATCGGCATGGTGCGTATGGCATGTTGATGCAATACCGGAGACGCCTTTTTTTGTTGTGTGCGCTTCTCAATATCGCCGTTGCCGACTACTGTGTTCCTGTGCCGAAAGTATACTTCTCCAATTATTTCAAATATTTTTAAATATTACAGTGGTTCTTTGAAAAGAATAATAGTAGAAAAATCCTTTGATTCACCGATGCCCATCGTTCGGTTCATTATTTTTTGCTGAGAGATGTAGGGCAAAAAGAGCGGTTTTATGGTAGGAAGTGGTGTATCACTGAGAAAAAATGTCGGCGGATAATGGGAACGTGAAGGAATTCGACACAATGGATGAAAACACTGTACTGCAAAAAAATACGATCATTGTTGTAATGCTTACGTCTTTCCTGACAACATTTATCGGCAGTTCGGTGACTGTGGCCTTGCCGTTGATGGGAAGGGAATTTACGAGCAGTCCTCTCATGTTGAGCTGGATGGTAAATTCCTATCTCCTCGCTTCGGCGGCCTTTCTCCTTCCCATGGGTAGGATTGCCGACATTGCAGGAAGGAAGAAGATCTTCCTTGCCGGTTCCGTCCTTTTTGCCGCTTTTACCACTCTCTGTGGTCTGGCATGGTCTAACGAATCTATTATTTTCTTTCGTCTTTTCCAGGGTGTGGCGGCGTCGATGATCTATTCCACGGGAATGGCACTCCTGACCTCGGTGATACCTCCTTCCCGGCGTGGACGCGCTATGGGGCTTGCAGTGACGGCGACCTATATAGGTCTCTCCGTCGGCCCCGTGCTGGGAGGGATTATGTGTCAATATATAAGCTGGCGGAGCATCTTCTATTTTACGGGCCTGGGAGGTGTCGCTGTGATCATTCTTGCCCTGGGCCGATTGAAGGGCGAATGGGCGGACGCCAAGGGAGAATCCTTCGATTTTGCCGGCAGTCTATTTTACATGAGTGGCCTCGTAGCTCTGCTCTATGGGGCCTCTATGATCTCAACGGAACCGCTGGCGAAGTATCTGCTTGTGGCGAGCATTTTTCTTATCGCATGTTTTATCGCAATCCAGTTGAAAGTACGATACCCGCTATTCCAGATCCGTATTTTTTCTCGGAATGCTGCCTTTGCCTTTTCCAATCTGGCGGCAATGATCAATTACAGTGCAACCTTCGCCATCGGCTTTATCCTTTCTCTCTACCTGCAGATAGTGAGGGGATATGGCCCTCAGACGACGGGATTCATAATTCTGGCGCAACCGATAGTGATGGCGGCATTTTCGTCCCTTGCCGGGATATTGTCGGATCGTATCGAACCTCGTATCGTGGCATCGTGGGGTATGGGGTTCAACGCCCTGGGGCTCGCTTTCTTCGTTTTTCTAAAGGCAACGACGCCTCTGTCGTTGATCGTACTCAACCTTTTCATGATTGGCCTGGGCTTTGCCCTCTTTTCCTCGCCCAATACGAACGCCATCATGAGTTCCGTTGAAAAGCGGTACTACGGCATAGCCGCGTCAACTGTTTCGACGATGCGCATGATCGGAATGGCGATGAGCATGGCGCTGGTCACCGTTTCATTATCCCTCTTTGTCGGTGAAAATGGTCTCTCTGCCGCCCATTCGGCAGAGTTGCTGAAAAGCTTCAGGTTGGCATTTCTGATGTGTGCCGTTCTCTGTTTTGCCGGGGTCTTTGCTTCACTGGCCCGGGGAAACGTCAGATCGTAGATTGTGAAGACAACCTTCAATTGCTTATCAACTCATTATATTAAATGTCTAACTTAATTCCTCTTCCGCACAGGATTTTCCTTTATATATAGGGGTGATTCCTGATATATGAATTCCTAGGAAAATGCAATTCTCATCAAGGGGAATGCGGTTCTCTCTCACATACAGTGATCCATTTATCGCGCAGGAGGTGTGTTATGGCAACAATGCAGATGAAGGGCGTTATTCCTCCCATGGTAACGCCTTACAAGGAAAACGGCGATGTCGATTATCATGCTCACGGCCACAATATGGAATTGTGGAACCAGTCCAATCTGGGTGGGTATCTTGTCCTCGGTTCCAATTCCGAAGCAGCCTATCTTACCGAGGATGAAAAGATCGAAATGATCAAGGTGACGGTAGAGAAGGCAAAGAAGGACAGAACAATCCTTGCCGGCACGGGGATGGAATCTACGAGGGAGACGATCAGCCTGACCAACAAGGCCGCCGATGCGGGGGCCGATGCGGCATTGATTTTAACGCCATTCTACTACGGCGGCAACATGAATGATGAGGCACTGATTGCCTTTTTCTCCCAGGTGGCGGACAGTGTCAAGATCCCCGTCTTGATCTACAACGTAACAAAATTTACACACATAAATATATCGGCACGTGCCGTAGCAGTACTCGGCAGGCATCCCAACATTATAGGCATGAAGGACAGTTCTGGGGATATTCCCCAACTCGTTACCTTCAAGTCTGTTGTGGACGATGATTTCAACCTGATCGTGGGGACGGCATCGGCATGGTACCCAGCCTTAACACTGGGTGTCAGGACCGGTATCATGGCTTTGGCCAATATTGCACCCGATGGCTGTGTGCAGGTTCAGGATGCCTACGAAAGGGGTGATCACCAGGAGGCCGTTGAGGTCTACGAAAGACTCTTCCCAGTCAATACCGCCATTACTGCGACCTATGGCGTTCCGGGATTGAAATATGCCGCTGATCTTCTGGGGTATAGGGGAGGTTTCGTGCGGAGCCCGCTTTTACCCGTCAGTGAAAAAGAAAGGGTGCAGATAAAAGAAATTCTGAAAAAGGCCGGGCTTCTGTAAAAAGGGCGGGACACACTGGCAAAAAACTTCATTGCTTTCCTGATAATATAGTTGATGGAAGGGTAAAAAGTCGAATTTCTGTCGTCTTGTCATTTCCGGATCGATCGGGAATCCAGTCTTTTCCAGGACTTATAGACTCCCGCCGTGGGAGTGACTCGATATTTTACTTTTTACCGGTGCGTCATAGTTAATTCGAAGGCAAAACTACTAAGGAGGAAGAGATGGAAGGGAAAAAGGTGAAAGACAGCATTACCGTCTTCGCCGAAAGGACGCAGCCCCAAGATGCCAATCCTGCGGGAAATGTCCATGGTGGCGTCATCATGAAACACATCGATACTACCGCAGGGATCGCTGCTATTCGTCATACGGGTACCAATGTCGTTACTGCATCCATCGACCGCCTCGATTTTCACAATCCCGTCTTGATCGGTGACCTTATCACATTAAAGGCCAGTATCAATCTTACGGGGAGAACCTCCATGGAGGTCGGAGTTCGTGTAGAAGCCGAAAATCCGATAACCGCTACAGTGCGGCATACTGCATCTGCCTACCTCACCTTTGTCGCGCTGGGAGGCGACGGCGTTCCCACTGAAGTACGGCCCCTCATACTGAAAACTGCTGAAGAGAAACGAAGAAATGTTGAGGCGCAGGCACGCCGAAAGGCTCGTCTGGCCGAACGAAAACGGGAGAAGGTCTGTCAGCACAATTCCACTGAATGCGTTATGGAGTAGAAATCCCTGTCCCTTCCCTTTTTTCGACCCACCGCGCAAGAAAGCCGTCGCCGTAAATCTGTCCCAGATGGAAGACAATGGGAGGAATAAGTGCCATTGGATAGGTCTCTGCAAACATCTGCTGCCAGACTATGATTGCCACGGGCAGTGTCTTCTGTGAACAGACAAAGGAGATCGCCGTATTAACACGATAGGGCAGTCCAGTCGATCGGCTACTATACCAGACGAAGGCAAAGAGGAGATAATGGACGAGAAGCGCCGGAAGTATTATCGCTACGATTTCCATTACTTCTGCCTGCCGCAGACAATCGACTTGACTCGAAATCGACATGAAGATGATGCAGCCCATGCACAGGATGGGCGTATAATTAATAAGGTTTCGAAAGTTAGCGGCTCGCGGAACCACTTTCCGAAACAGGTGACCGGCAAGACCGGGCAGAAGCACTGTTATGGCCAGTTTGTTCAGCAAGAACCACTGATTCATATCCACGTCCGAACCGAGGGTCCATCTCAGGTTGAGAGGGATGAGAACAATCGACACAAGATTCAATGTAATAGTGAGAAAAAGACTGACACCGCGATCTCCGCCGGCAGACGTGGCAATGACCGTTCCTGAGACCAGGGTTGGCGCCATGCAGCAGATAATCAAAAAACCGACATAGCGATCTTCCTGCCAGCCTAAAAGGTTTACAGCCGCCCATCCCAGGACTGGCGCGAGTAGCTGGCTTGTGATCAATCCGATGAGCGATATTTTGATCCAGCCGTTGAGTTTACGAGCCCCTGTTGCATCGAAGCCCAGTCCCTGGAAAAAAAAGACCAGCATCGTCAAAATGACGATGAGGTTCCAGCCTTTCAGCATCATGCCGATATGGGGTATCATGAGTGCGGCACCCAGTCCCGCCATGACGGCGAGGGGAAGGGAATTTTTCTTCAGAAATTCCATGTGAAAATTCCTGGCGCAATAGCGAAATAGGGGGACATAACACTTATATCTGCCAATACAAAAGGTTTCAAAAAGACAACCTGCGATATAAGTGTTATGTCCCCCTATTACAAATGTGTGGTTTTTAGAAATCTATCGTATCGTCGCTGATGAGGTCTGCCGCCATGTCACACGTTGAAAAGGTGCATACCATGCGCATGACATCGGCCCCCGTATTTCTGATGAGATGGCTTTCGCCCCCGGGAATGAAAATAGCGTCGTTTGTCTTGAGAGGGAAGACTGTGTCCCCTATCTTGATATCACCTTTTCCCGAGAGGATGACAATAATCTCCTGGTTTTCTTTGTGGATATGTCCCGGGTAGGTGACCTCTCCGGGCATGACATCGGTTATCCTGAGAGAAAGACCGGCCTCTCCCGTATTCTCCTTGTTATATATATCCCTGATCTCTCTTCCTGTTATCTTCCCCACCGGCACAGCATTAATATTGATTACCTGTCCTGCCATAGTATATTCCTTTCTCAATTATTTCTTTTCGGCCTTCAGACACAAGTCCCCGGCCTTCGCATCGGGTCTTGTGTAAAAGTGCATGCATTTCCATATAAAGCCTTGCCCCTGAATAATCAAGGTAAAAGACCGGAGGATGGGATATTTCTGTGGAGTTCCTTTATGCTTTTCCGATTCAAGCCCTGAACCGGGCATCCATGAAGGGGCTCCATGGATACCACTTTTTTTTGTTTACACGTATCCCTGTGAGTGATAGATTTACAACAATATCAGGTTGTAAATAGTATCTTTTCATAAATCCCCGGAAGTATTGAATCAACTGTATGAAGGAGATGAACAATGCCCAGCTTTAGTGCAAATCTTTCAATGTTGTTTACAGAGGTGGATTTTCTTGACCGTTTCGAAAGAGCCTCCAAGGTGGGCTTCGGTGCCGTCGAATATCTCTTTCCCTATGCCTGGTCGAAGGACCAGCTGGCAGATGAGTTGAAAAGTCATAATCTGAAACAGGTCCTCTTCAACCTGCCCGCGGGGAACTGGGAGGGCGGCGAAAGGGGTATCGCCTGTCTCCCCGGTAGAAAGGGCGAGTTTCAGGAGGGTGTGGGGAAGGCCATTGAATATGCAAAGGCACTCCAATGCCCGCGCGTGAACTGTCTCATGGGACTCTACCCGGAGGAAGAATCGCCGGAAAGGGTGCGTCAGACGGCGGTGAACAATCTCAGCTTTGCCGCTAACGCCCTGGAGAAGGCAAAGATAAAATTCCTCTGCGAGCCCATCAACAATCTCGATATCCCCGGATTCTATATTACCAACACGAGGGATGCCCTTCAGTTATTCACAGAGGTCGATCACTCCAACCTCTGGCTTCAGTACGACATTTACCACATGCAGATCATGGAGGGTGATCTCATTCGTACAATTTCCAGCAACATAAATCGTATTGCCCATATGCAGCTGGCCGATAATCCGGGTCGTCACGAACCGGGGACGGGAGAAATCAACTATCCCAACGTATTTAAGGCCATCGATGAGACCGGATATGACGGGTGGATCGGATGCGAATATAAACCAGCAGGCACGACAGAGGAAGGCCTCGACTGGATCAACCCTTATCTGTGAAAGGAGGAGGAACAATGGCTGAATTAGGATTCATAGGATTGGGAATCATGGGAAAGCCAATGGCCATCAGAATGGCCTTGTGCGTGGAATTGACGGTGTGATGACACGTTCTTTCCGCAACCTCAGTTCCATCGCGTCGGCGGGACAGTTCCTCACACAGACGCCGCAGCCGAGGCAGGTGTCCTCATTCAGTCGCGCCGACTTCTTTGCCCCTTCTTCCATACTATTTCCCGGGACAAGTTCGATTGCTGAGACGGGATAGACCTCCACGCATTTTCCGCATCCCACGCAGGCATCTGCTGAAATTTTCGGAAGGTAGTTTGTCGTGTGGACGGGATTGAGAAAGCCGAATTTCTGGGCGGCGATCATAGCCTCGCAACAGCACTTGCAGCAGTTGCAGATAAAGTTCACCCTTTCGCGTACATTTTCGCCGAACTGGACCAGGTTGTTTTCGTGAGCGCTCGCGAGGAGGTCGAGGCATTTTCTTCGATATCGAGAAGGATTCCCCTGCCGGAAAGGGCATCGAGCATGGTCTGCACCTCCGACAGTGATATCTTCCATCGCGTTGACGCCGTCTTTGCGGTGAAGGGTTTGATAGGAAGAAGGGAGACAAACTCTGCCTCCTCTTCGGAAAAGAGCATTTCCAGAATCCGGTAGAGGAGTTTCGACGGGGGCGCCCCCTGTGGAAACCGATTCAAACGTTCGACGAGATTCCGATAACCCGATCGTACCGTGTGATGCGCCATTCCAACCTCCCTGCCTTCGGGGATATCACAGAAAGAAAGAAGACGGTTTCAGTAAAATATAATTCCTATCGTTTTGTCATTCCCGGCTCGATCGGGAATCCAGTCCTTTTAATTGCTTATGGGCTCCCGCTTCCCGATCTGGTCGTGGACAAGCTTCGCGGGAGTGACTCTATTTTTTGACTTTCTAGAAGTTCATCAAAGAAAGTTCAAAAAAATATCCGTGGTAAAGAGTAACACCGGCCACAGTTGTCATTATCCGCCCGTTACCAACTGTTGCTCTGTTTGTCACTCCAGCCCGACGCACAATAACCGCATAGTCTGTTACAGCATTCAGCAGGATTGTACAGATATGGCCGAGGTAATGTTTTCTTTTCCGATAATCGCTGACATTCAGCATTGTATGAAGACGTGAGGGAACATATCCATGGCGATGGATCATCATCGCAGCCTACTACTATCTGATTCGCTGACAATTGATCATAACTGCAAAAAGTCATGGATGACTCACACGAATAAGATTTTCGCTCAGCCATTACCGATCCGGCACCGAGCATTGCCACTAAAGATAGTGCAAATAAAATAACGAGAACCATTTTTACCATCGAGACATTGCGTTTCATGATCCTTCTCCTTTCATAGGTCGATTGCAGAGAGTCAAATCCAAGGATATTGACAACATGTGATGAAAACATATCACATTATGACGTACAGTACCGCAAATATTTAGGGGGGGGACGGGGACGTCCTTAAATCATCAAATAAGATTTTTGATGTCAGCATTATTTAAGTATTTAAGGACGTCCCCAAGATTCCCACTGTGGAAGCCACATGTGATACGTCTAATCAAAATCAGTGCTTTCAAGTCATTGTAAACCAAGAGGAAATGTATTCGATCTTGTGCTGCAATGAACCGCTTTCCCCGGGCTGGAATCTCATGGGCTTCGATGGCTTAAAACAGGACTGCCTGGACCATATCGCAGAGTTATGGGAGGACTATCAAAAGGGCATAGACGAATGTAAAAAACACTGCCTGGAGAATGGAGACCGTTGGGATTATATACATAACCGATGTATCGCTGACTAACATCTTTCTTCTTACTGCAAAGATAGAATTGCTCAGATCCAACTTCAGGAGGAGCAGCGATGAGGCATTCTCCCGTTCTGTTTCTATTTTTCGTAGTAATCCCAGCCTTAATAAAGCCTGATAGTTTCGTAAGATGCTGAATATAAAGCACATGTCATTCCCGCGGAAGCGGGAATCCAGAACTGATTTTTATGCGCGATTCCTCAAATTCTTACGATTCTAACACACTCAAGATATTTTATGTTTTCACCTGATGATGCCTCTTATGAGGGTATGGGAACAATCATATAGAAGCTAATGATATGCATCGGGAAGAGAAAAAGCAAACGATTCTTGTTTGGATGTGCCATCCTATGTAACAAACACAATTAATTAAAATTCCTTGACAATTTATTTTATAGGCGTACAATTTAAACAGATTCCTTAAGAAAATGCATATCGAAGTTCTAACCCTTAACACATAAAAAAGAGGGCACGATGAGCTAATTATAAACAAGACCCCGTTTCTCAAAAAAAGAGTGCGGGGTTTTTTATATTGTGTGCCGGAGGGGTATTGCAGGGGTTTTATCCGGATCCACAGATACACTTTATGTGTAAAAGTAAATTAACCATAAACCATAAGGCGGTTTATTATGAGACGTTATCAAAACTTAGGAGGAGATTCTGGCGTTGCAGCCTACGAAATTGGCGACAACTCAATAACTGTTCAATTCAGTACCGGCGCAGTTTATCTATATACCGATAGAAGTGCTGGTACTGAAAACATTGAAAAAATGAAATCACTTGCCTTGGGAGGAGAAGGATTGAATAGTTATATTAATAGAAATGTTAGGAAAGGCTATGAATCTAAGCTCAGATAAGCACATGACGAGAAAAGGTAAAATAAAAAATCACGGATGTGTTCGTGATTCAAAATTAGGTATGAATGTAAAACTATCTTTCAAAGCGAACGTTGCAGTGGAGCTACCTGAAGATGACCAAAGAAAAAGCAGAGCTTAAAATATTTTTTGACAGTCCAAAAACATTTGAACTACAGAACATAAAACCACTTGTGGGCCTGACCGGACTATATTTTATTTTTAGCAACAAAACGAAAATTCAATACCCTTTCAAACAATCTCGATTACTCTACATTGGAATGAGCGAGAAGAAAACAAACAGCATCGGTAGTCGACTAACGGAACACGTTGAAGGTAAAAGTAAGAACTGGGGGCTTATCAACTATGGCAAGGTAGAACAACTTTATTTTACTTATATTAACTTCGAAATGCTTCGCAAATTCTGGAGTGACAGGGTTGAAGACCTTGAAAGTTATTTCATTTTAGACTTTGTTGAAAAATATGGTGTGTATCCTATCTGTAACAATAAATCCGGGTATGAAATATTAGATAAAAAATTAAAGTCCACCTTCATAATTAATTGGCCATATTTTGAATAAAATAAAAAAACAAGGGCATTACACTATGAGTGACGAGATCAAAAGCGGTAAAGAGGTAATTGACGAATTCTTCGCAGGGATTATGAATATAGAAGGGGCAGACAAAAAAACTGTTGAGAAACTGACCTCCTTGCACAGTGAAGGAAAATTGACTGATATTAACATTCAAAATGCAATGGGGGAATTACTTCAAGAAGAACTCAATACAACCGAGGTAGAAGATGGCAACGATTAAATCAATCAACATCAGTGGAATCAGAGGTGTTAGAGACCCTGTGCTGCTTGATCTTAATAACAGGTCGATTCTGATCTTTGGTGAGAATGGATCAGGGAAAACCCTCTGTGCCAATGTAAGTGAGACACTTCCCCCCTTGGAGTTTAGAGTAT
>CAYMYS010000026.1:0-34116 GCA_964394725.1 uncultured Syntrophaceae bacterium | reverse complement strand
GAGACATCTTATTCTTATGAGTAACTCGTACTATATGAGTTAGTCGTACGCTTACCTCTCAAGCTATACAGCTTATCACACAATCTACACCGAACTTCGGGAAGACCCTGAAAATATTCAAAAACTACAACTCCTGGCTTTACTGAAAGAAGGGCAGAGTGTTTTTAAAAACGATGTGGTGCAGTATGATTACTGTCCACTCTGCCTTCAGGAAAAAAGCAAAATTGAATTGATTAACGAATTAAATGAAAGGGTTAAAGAATTAGAAGAACTAGAAGAAGAGAAGGACAAGCTAGAAGAGCAGGGACAAAAATTAAAAGGTATTTTGCGAGTCAACGTCAATACGGTTGATGGACTACTCAGAGAAAAGCTTTTCAAAGAAGAACAGCAAGCCAAACTTCTTGAGAATGTTCAGCAAATTAAAACCTCTTTGAATTTCTTTTCTGGTGAGCTAAAAAAGGAATTGACAGTTCAAGATCAAATTCAGGAGCCGAGCAAAATACAGATTGGTAAGAAAGAGATATCTGAACTTGCCAAGCAATCGCAAGACACGGCAAAGGCACTCACGGAAAGCAAGAGCTCAAATATAAAATTTCAAATTTACACCAGGCTATTTCATGCCGTCACTGCTTACAATCAATATCAAAGCATTAAAAAACAACAAGAAATACTGACAAAACAACAAGTGACACTCCAAGTACTTTTTGCCGATTTCATTAAACGGCAAGAAGAAGCTCTAAATGTGTTTCTGAAGATGTTTTCCTCAAATATTAATGAATATTACACTTCGATGAACCCTAACGAGAAAATTGAGGATATTAAGCTAGTGCCAATCAAGGACAAAAGTGATGACTTGGTTGGAATAACAATAGAATATAGCTTCTTTGAAGAAACCAAAACGGCACCAATCGCTTATTTGAGTGAAAGCCATATTAACTGTCTTGGCCTCTCTTTCTTTTTGGCTTCTGTCAAAGCATTTAATAAGCAGAACGAGTTTTTTATCCTTGATGATGTTATTTCAAGTTTCGACAGGCCACACAGATCAAGGTTCTCAAAATTGCTAACTGATAAGTTCGGCGACTACCAAATTCTGTTACTTACACATGAGCAGGGGTTCTTTGAATTAGTGGCCAGTGATGTGAAGAGCAGGGGGTGGCTAATTCAAAACTTTAAGTGGTCAAAAGAGGACGGGGTAGAAATTGAAGAAGGCACAACCGATATTAAGGAGCGTATTCTCAAAAAATTTAAGGATAAAAACACAGATGGCCTCGGCAACGATATCAGGATTTATACTGAAAAAGTAATGAAAAAAATTGCCTACAACATAGAAGCCCAAGTGGCTTTTAAGTACAATGAAATCAATGAAAAGAGAATGGCTCCTGAATTATTGAATGCTGTTCAGGGTCGAATTTCAAAAAAAGGTAATGGATTGAAGGATAAGGCCAACATTCAAAAACTAAAGGGGATGCCAATGTTTATTGCTAATGCCACGTCTCATGATAGTGCATTCAAGGGAAGTATTGAGGACTTAGCAGTGATATGGGAAGATATTGAGAAGATCATTCATGTTTTTTACTGCAATGAATGTAGTCACTTTATTTCTATCAAATATTTTGACAATGTGGAAAGCAAAATCAGGTGTGGATGCGGCAAGTTGGCCTACGTTTGGAAGAAATAATTGGTCGAAGATTGGGTCCAAATCTTTGTTCTTGAGAATTGATTTGCTCTCTATTATTCCACATCGCAGGACAGGATTGCAAAGGGATTGGGCCTGATTCAGACATCGCTCCATTACCATTTACAAAAAATGGCAATGTTGCCAAATCTTGTAAATGCCGATTCATTTGAAAGAAGGGGCAATGAGTGGGATGTTGGCGTACATTGTAGTGGTGATGTCCATAGAAAATGAATTAAACTGTACAGCGCGCATTTCCCGCTGCTTGCGGCGGGGTTAGCGAGTGAATTAAAAGTGAAATAGTTGCCCCCATTCTGCCATTGCTTTATAAGCATTTAGCGGAAATGACATCATTGCCAAATCCGCTGACTACCGATTTGTCGAGTGGTTTCAAAGTTGTCCAAGTCGCTGAAAAGCATGGCGGGCCGGAGGCGAGGGTGTGGTCGTCAGCTTTAGGGGGACTACCTTCGTATCAACAAGACAGATCTTCGCCGGTGATTTCATCGGCAATCCTTTCCTGGACCTTTTTCCTTACCCTTTTGAGCGGAACATATTTCCTGGCATACTCATTCAATGATCCCGCCAGGCGGTCCGATGGAGAGCCCGGGACTCCCTTCAGTTTTATCTCATCGTCCTCGATCAGAAAGAGGACGCCACGGAATAATATGGGGACGCCATACTAGTTTAATCTTCGAACGTGGCAATATTTTAGAAAACTGGTATGATGTATCCTGATTTTAGGCGGGATATTCTAAAGGAGAAAGACGGCCCCATGCTTGTGCATGGACTTCAGAATATGCATTCACTTCGGATGATACTTCCGAAAAACAAAGGCGCCTGGCCGGACCCCTCTCTGCTGGCGCGACGGTATGCACAATTCCATCATTCGCAGAATGCGATGACAACCACTGATTTCTTGTGAGATCGATTGACTTTTGAAGGATCAATTAATGTGATCCCTGTGCCATTTAGCCATATTGGCAACACTGCCAAATTTACTAAATACCGATTCAGTTGAAAGAAGGAGTGCTGAGTGGGCTGTTGACATACATTGCATGGGCGATCCCATTCCCCATTGATTCATCACCATTTACAAAAATTGGCAACATTGCCAAATCTGGTAAATGCCGATTTATCGAGTGGCTTTACAATTTTGCAGGCCGCTGAAAGCATGATTGATCAGAGCCGACGGCATGGTCGTTAGCTTTGGAAGGCACAGATTAACTCTAACGATTTAAAGAACTACACTGGGGGTTAAGGACATGAGACCAGTGTGACTGGAATGACTGTTGGAATACCGGGGCATAATTCTTATTTCACTGAAACTTCTTCAAGCTCTCTTTCCAAATTACCTCGGCGAAAAGATACATTGACATGATTTCAAAGTAACGAAAAAAGTGGTATACATTTCGTTATGGAGGGCAAGACTTCCCGTCGACAACCATTTATCATTCAATGAAAGAGGAAATCACCGATGAAGGAACAATTTATACTCTGTCCGCACTGTCAGAAAGAGATACCCCTGACTGAAGCCATATCGCACCAGATCAGGGGGCAGCTTCAACGGGAATTTGAGGTGGAGATTAAGAAGAGGGAAGGGCAGTTTGAAGAAAAGGCACGGGCCCTGCTGGTACGAGAAAAGCAACTGGAAGAGAATAAAAAATCCCTCGATACGCGGGTTGCGGAACAGTTGAAAAAAGAGCGGGGAAAGATAGAAGGGGACATCAGAAGGCAGATCGCTGAAGAGGGTGAGCTGAAGACGAAGGACTTGATGGAACAGCTCCGCGAAAAGGATAAAAAATTGCAGGAATCTCGTGAGGCGGAGCTTGTCCTTCGAAAGGAACGCAGGGAACTGGAAGAGAGCAAGAAGGCCTTTGAACTGGAGATGGCGCGCAAACTGGATGAAGAACGGGAAAAAATCAGGGATGCCGCCGCGCGCACCATTGCCGATGAGCACAGGATGAAAGATCTGGAAAAGGAAAAACAGATTTCCGATTTGAGAAAACAGATTGAGGAATTAAGGAGAAAGGCGGAGCAGGGTTCCCAGCAGATGCAGGGCGAGGTTCTGGAGGTGGAACTGGAAGACATTCTGCGCGTGAATTTTCCCTCCGATTCCATCGAACCGGTGCCCAAGGGCATTCGCGGCGCCGATATTATACAGAAGGTCTACAGTGAAACAGGGCAGTATTGCGGTGCCATTATATGGGAATCGAAACGCACAAAGGCATGGAGCGACGGCTGGATACAGAAATTGAAGGATGATCAGCGGGAGATCCGGGCCGAAATCGCAGTTCTCCTCTCTGTTGTTTTGCCGAAGGATGTCAATAACTTTGCCTATTTCGAAGGAATTTGGGTGACCGATTATTCCTCCATCATCGGCCTGACCATCGCCCTGCGGACCACCCTTACGCAGGTTGCCATGACGAAACTGTCGGCCGTGGGCAAACAGGAAAAGATGGAAATCATCTACAGTTATCTCTCGGGATCGGAATTCAGGCAGAGGGTGGAGACCATCGTGGAGGCCTTCGTCTCTATGAAACAGGACCTGGACCAAGAAAAGCGGGCCATGGCACGCATGTGGACGAAACGGGAAAAGCAGATAGAGCGGGTCATTACGAATACGGCGGGCATGTACGGCGACATGCAGGGCATCATCGGCGCATCACTACCGGAGATCAAAAGCCTGGAAATGGATACCTCGTTACCTGAAGGGGAGTGAGGATAAAATCCCGCATAAGAATTAGTGAGGGATATCTTCTTCTGTAATCATCATTTAATGGGGAAGAGATTCATGCTGCTTTTTGTTGTGAGATATGTCACTAATAATCGTAATTATAGTAAGTAGATAGATTTAATCTTTTGGTGTCAATGTCAAGAAAATTGTCACATAATGGCAACTGACCAATCGGCGGAGTAGAGTCTAACGCAATCAGTAACGAAACATTCTGTTATTTGAAAAATCCGGGGACAATAAAGGAACTATCCCCGGAGTGATGGTCTATTTGTCTGTTGCGGCTTCCTTCTTTTTCTTCTTTTTTTCTTTGCCTTTTGCCGGTTCTTCCGCGACTTTCTTTTCTTTCTTTGTTTTTGGCGGGGCCGCAAGCTTTTCAGCCTTCATGGTCGCCAATTCTTCCGTTCTCTTCTTGATGGCATCAAGGGCTTTGATCTTTACGTTCGTTTGTCGTATCTGTGCAAGTATCTTTCTGACAATACCGTCTTTCGCCGCCTCTTGGGGTGCAATTCCCTTTTCGGTCAGGTCTGAACGTCGTTCTTTCAGTTTCCCTTCGGAATAGGCCATCTGGCCTAATACTGTCTCTCTTTGTTTAGATCCCATTGTACTTCTTCCTCCTTGATTTCGGTATCCCGCATTACTTTCACGACTGGCAAAATCAGACTTGCCATGCACACACTGACCGCCATTTCTTAAGAACGGGAGCAAGCTCGACCGCTATACCTATCAGGAATTCGATTCAAAAGCTACACCTATATGGAGTATTCCCGATAGAAAATCAACATTTTATGTGGTGATATGGGGTCAGAGCATATAAAAAATCTTTTGATATGTTGCTTCTCCTTCAAATTATTTTGGCGGTTCACTGTGCTGCTCTGCTTTATACGAGACAGGTGGTCCGATCACACAAGGTAAATGTTGATGAGGAGGATTGTGGTACGTGGTCAACGAGATTTAGAAGATAGTTTTTAAATCTGGAAGGGGTTTGGAGTAATGTCGAATTACTGGATAAGTTACACTGCTGACGAGTTCCCTGTGTCTTCAAGATCATGGTGACAGGGGAGCCTGTTGAACTATCCGGATTGTTTCCGCTATCATTACTGACTTGACAGGCAAGAATATATTTGGCATTGTCATGGACAAAAAGTAAACTTTATAATATATTAATGATTAACAGTACTGGTTGATAGAGTCATCTCCTTCTTTCCAATTCTCACGATCTCTATCGTTTTGGAAGGGTGATATAAAAGAATCGCGGAAAGCGCTATTTCGGAAGTCTTATAAAAATGTTGATTATGTCTTTCGCACACTGTTATAAGGGTGTGCGCTTTTCTGTCTACCAATTCTGCCCCGCAGATGTTGCAACTGAGAGAATTGACATTACCGTGCTTGTAAAAACAGATATTATATAATTGTTTCTATTAAGTACATTACATACGCTAGTTCAACCTGATCGTGAGTGATTTTTAAAAATCAACTTTGCAAAGAGGAATCGATCCGAAGAGATCGACCTTGACCCAATAGAAAGGTGGAAGCTATCGACAATGCCTGATAGCGAGATGAAGAAAAAGGGTGTCTTGGATGTCGCCCCCTTAGTTCGTAATGTGTTGTATACCTGTGGGGGCACCATGAGTGTGCTCTCGATACTGTGGGGTTTGCAGGTAAATTCCTATCTCGGGATTCCCCTCTTCAAAGAACAGTTTCTGGCCGTCATTCTGGGTCTGGTGCTGTGTGTGATTTTTTTGAACGTGCGCTTTGACAGAAAGCAGGGGGGACCCCTTCCCTGGTATGATATTTTTCTTGCTGTTCTGAGTGTCGCCATAATGTTCTACATTTGCTATGACTACCGGCGATTTCAGATTGAATTTCCCTTTAACACGAAAGAAATGATCACCATCGGTACCCTCGTTGTCATCCTTGTGATGGAGGGCTTAAGGCGGGCTATCGGTAAGGTGCTCTTCATCATTGTTGCTTTTTTCATTCTTTACGGCCTGGTGGGACATCTATTCCCATCGCCCTTTACTGGACGTTTCAGCAGACTCGATTATTTGTTTATTTACCTTGGTTTCGATGCGAATGCCGCCCTCGGGACACCCTTGACCGTCGCCGCAAGTATTGTCATTCCCTTTATTGTTTTCGGGAGATTGCTTGTAAAGACAGGGGGCGGAGAGTTTTTCCTTGATCTGGCAATGGGAATGATGGGTCGCCGCAGGGGAGGCGCCGCAAAGATAGCCATTATATCGTCGGCACTCTTTGGTTCCATATCGGGCAGTGCCGTATCGAATGTGGCAACCACGGGAGTAATGACCATACCGCTGATGGTCCGTTCCGGTTATTCCAGTCTGCAGGCTGGCGCCATTGAGACGATTGCCTCAACGGGGGGACAGTTTATGCCGCCCATCATGGGGGCGGCGGCCTTTCTCATGGCGGAATTTCTGGAGATTCCCTATGCTGACGTGGTCATAGCGGGACTGGTACCGGCCCTTCTCTATTATCTGGCCGTCTTTATTCAGGTGGATCTGGTGGCCGCGCGTGACAAGATCAAAACGTCTACAAAGGATCTACCGAAGGCAGGAGTTGTCTTCAAAGAGGGGTGGCATTTTATTGTGCCGCTACTGGTGATGATCTTTGCCCTCTTCGTACTCAATGTCGAGGCCGAGATTGCCGCTCTCTATGCGAGCGTCGTCATTATTATCGGCGGCAGCCTTCGTTCCTACAAAGGGGAACGAATGAGTATTTACGGCTTTTTTTCCTCACTCTGGGAAGCGGGCCTTATCATGGTTGATCTCATTGTTATCGTTGCCGCTGCCGGGTTCGTTATCGGGATATTGAATATTTCCAGTGGCGGTTTTGTGATGACGCTCTTCATGATTCACCTGGGAGGAGGAAATCTCTTCATATTATTGTCCATCAGTGCCATCGTCTGCATTATCCTGGGGATGGGAATGCCCACCTCGGGGGTCTATGTGCTGTTGGCTGCCCTCGTTGTTCCTGCACTGGTGGAGGTGGGCGTATTCCCGATCTCTGCCCATATGTTTATACTCTATTTCGGGATGATGTCCATGATTACTCCGCCCATCGCTCTAGCTGCCTTTGCCGCAGCCACGATAAGCGGTGCAGACCCGATGAAGACGGGATTTGAATCCATGAGACTGGGCTGGGTAGCCTATGTGGTACCCTTTTTGTTTGTTCTTTCTCCGACATTGCTTTTAAATGGCGAACCGGTCCATATCGTTTTAAATGTTTTTACAGCAGCAGCAGGTGTTTATATCGTATCGGTTGCGGTGGTGGGCTATTTTTCACGACGGCTCAACATCGTATATCGTATAGCCCTTGTTGTGACAGGTTTGATTGCCATGACGCCTGATACGGGTTTCCCTTTCGGTGGTATAATAAGTCTCGGGGGCGTCCTGATTGGTCTACTGATTTTGGGGTATGATTATTTGATGGGAGCGCGTGCAAAAAGTCCTGCCATCGAATAATAGGCCTCATGAGTTGGGAGGGTGTGATTAATACATCTCGAGAGGAATAAATTATTCTTAAAAGGAGGTAAAGAGTATGAAGAAGGCATTGAGATTTTTAGTGGTGTTGGCAGTGGTATGTACGTTAGCCGGGACCGGATATGCTGCGACCTATAGCATCGGGACAAACCCGCAGGGATCGCTCTTCTATTCCACGGGAATGGCCGTTTCCAAGGTGATGGTCGAGAAAACGGGCCAGCAGTACCGTGTCGCGCCCTACGGCGGATCGTCCACGTACATTCCGCTCATGAACAAGGGGAAACTGGCCTTCGGATGTGCTAACGGAGGAGAAACTGCATTTGCCTATCAGGGAACGGAAATTTTTGCTGGAAAACCGAACAGTAATATCCGCATGATTGCTGCCTATTACAAGAATTACGGCGGCTTCGCCGTGAGGAACAACTCCAGCTATAAGATGATGAGAGATCTGAAGGGACTTCGGATACCATCGGATTATACTGCCGGCCGAATATTCCATTATCTGACCGAGGCCATTCTGGCGGCGGAAGGTCTGACACACTCAGATTTCAAATTCTTTCCCGTCCCCGGTTTTGTGCCCGGCATCAACATGTTTATACAGGGAAAGGTTGATGCCGCCTATATTCCCATGAACACGGGAATTGGGAAAAAGGCGATGGCGACCATAAAAGGCGGTTGGCATTTTGTCGACTTTGACGGATCGGCAGCGGCGCAACTCAAGGTTGACAGGGTGCTTCCTTCGAGCCGGACGGAAGAGCTGTCCCCCGGTAAATTGCGGGAAGGCGTTACCATTGATCCCACGACCATGCTGGTGGTTGATTTCTATGTGATCGGCGGTGCCCATGTTGCCGATGATGTGGTCTATACGCTGACAAAGACCATGCATGACAACAAGGCTGACCTTGCTAAATCTTTTGGCGGTTTTAAAAATTTTAGCCCCAATGGTATGGCTCCCAAGCATCCCACTCCCTACCATTCGGGAGCCATCAAGTATTACAAGGAGATCGGGATCTGGAAGGGCATGTAATGATTGTCAGGTAAAAAGAACGTGAATTGGACAGGGTGGGGGCAGCCGTTTGATCCCACCCTGTTCTTGCATAATCAGTGGTATAACGTTGAAACTATTTCCAAAAGGAGACAATTTAAATGAGTTGCCCTACCTATATCCCCGCAGAACCTGCTTTAGTGTCCTATCATGATTGCATCAAGGCCTTTCGTGATGGTAGTGACAGTCCCCGTGCATTCATGGAGAGATGCCTGGCAATAATCGAGAGTCTGGAAAAAGGAATAAAGGCATTTACGGCGCTTAACATCGAGGGCGCACGAAAGGCTGCCGATGGGGCGACCGCCCGATATAAAGAAGGGAGGCCGCTGTCTCAGATCGATGGAATGCCCATTGGCGTCAAGGATGTCATTGATACGGCCGATATGCCGACGCAAATGGGCTCTCCTCTCTTCAACTGTTGGCGACCCCGTTTTGACTCCGCCTCTGTCAGTGCACTCAAGAAGGCCGGTGCCGTCGTTCTCGGTAAGACAGTTACCACGGAATTTGCCGCTGTTGTGCCGGGTCCAACGTGCAATCCCTTTGATAGGAGTCGAACACCGGGCGGTTCAAGCAGCGGCTCGGCGGCTGCCGTCGGAATCGGCATGCTTCCCGCAGGTTTAGGTACGCAGGTGATCGGATCAATTACCCGGCCCGCTAGCTATTGCGGTTGTTTTGGATACAAACCCACTGTGGGAGCAGTGAATCGCGGCGGTTCGCTGGATTATATGAGCCAGAGTTCTCAGGGTGTGCTGGCGGCGAGCCTGAATGATGCATGGGCGGTGATCTATGCCATTTCATCGAAAGTGGGGGGCGATTCCGGATATCCCGGACTCTATGGAGAAGAGAATCCCAAATCCGCATGCAGACCTGACCGACTGATAAGGTTGGGTACCGCCGGATGGGGCAAGGCGGAAGAGAGAACGCGACAAGTCTTCGAAGATGCACTGGATCGGTTGCAGTCGGCGGGAGTGGAAATTATAAGCCGCCGTGACAATACTGCAATCGAAGAGTATGAAAAGGCCATAGCGAAAGGCCTCGATATAAGCCGGAAGATCAATACCTGGGAATTTCACTGGCCCCTGAACACCTTTGAAGATCGACTGCCGGGACAGTTGAGTAAAATTATGGAGGAACGGCTGACTGCGGCGGGGGAAATGACCCTTGCAGATTACCGGAACTGGATTAAGGAGCGGGACAGGACCCGGAATCTGCATAAAAATTTATCGGATATTGCAGATGGATTCGTCACACTGGGCGCCACGGGAGCGGCGCCCGTGGGATTGGATTTTACGGGCGATCCCGCATTCAATCTGCCTGCCTCCTATATCGGGTGCCCGGCCTTGACGTTGCCCTGTTTATCCGTGGATGAGATGCCCCTGGGGATTCAGCTAATGGGTTTCACAGATGAAGACGAAAGACTTTTCGGGCAAGCGCGGTGGGTGGAAGAGGTCCTTCTTCGGCCTTGCCAGGCATGAGACGTCAAGATCTCTCTATAGGTGTGATTATTGAGAGTCTGCTATGGATCTTACAAAAACGGCATTGATTATCGAAGGGGGAGGGCTTCGGGGTATCTATGCCTCGGGTGCACTGCACTATTTGATGAAGAAGGAACTTCGCTTCCCCTATGTTATCGGTGTTTCCATGGGTGCCTGCAATGCAGCCAATTATGCCTCATGGCAGATAGAGAGGAATCGAATCGTCAGTATCAACTATGTCAATGATCCCCGGTATATCAGTTATGCGCGCCTGATAACGAGGGGAGAGCTCTTCGGCATGGATTTTATCTTCGACACTATTCCCAATTCCCTGGTTCTCTTCGATTACAAAACCTTCGGGGAAAACAGCCTACGATTGATAACGGGTGTTACTGACTGCCGAACGGGTGAGACCCTCTATTACGAGAAGAGAGAACTGGGGGAAGATTATCTCCATGTCCTCAAGGCATCGTGCAGTCTCCCCTTCATGGCAAAACCGGTGCATTACAAGGGGCGGATTTTGATGGACGGTGGTCTGTCCGATTCGATTCCCCTCGGGAAGAGCATCGACGATGGTAATACGAAACATGTCCTCCTCCTCACCCGTCCCAGGGGCTATCGAAAGAGGCCTTCGCCCTTTACACCCTTCATCTATATGAGATATCCCCGGCTCAAGGGGTTGTGCAGGGCATTTGCGAATCGGCATATCGGATATAATGAGACGATGGATCTGATAGAGAACCTCGAAGAGGAGGGGCGGGTTTTCGTGATCAGGCCCTCAACGGCCATACCCGTGGGGCGGTCCGAACGTGACCAAAGGAAACTGTACGCTGCCTATGATAAGGGATATAATGAGGCATCCCTGTCATACGAAGAGATGCGTTCCTATCTTTTAAAAGAGTGAGAACGAGATAATTTTCTGACATAAAGAAGAAAGGGGAAAATAATGGATATAGTGTTTTGGGTCTATATTGTTTTGGGTATTATGATGTTGGTCGGGGGGCGACGCTTTTTCTGGGTCTTCGTGGGGGCCATGGGGTTTGTTGCAGGCTTTACCTATGGTAAAGAGATATTCGGTTTTGAATCTGTCCAGACCCTTCTCATCGCCGCTTCCATCATCGGTGTAATCGGTATCGTAATCTCACTCTTCATGCAGGGCATTGCCATCGGAATCGCCGGATTTCTTGCCGGCTCCTACGTCACATTTTCCCTGCTCCCCCTCTTCGGCCAGTATTCACCGGAGGTCACATGGCTCATTACCCTCATCGGCGGTGTCGTGGGAGTGGTGCTCTCTATTCTGATCATCGACTGGATGCTCATATTCCTTTCATCCCTTACGGGTGCCGCGATCATCGTACAATATATTTCCCCGGAGTCATGGGTGAAACCGGCCATGTGGGTAGTACTTGCCCTTTCCGGAATTGTAATCCAGACCATCCTCTTTTTACGGAAAAAGAAAGAGGAGGATTGAAGAAGCATGCCTCTTACAGGCACTGATGTGTCATGGTTAACCCTTTCCCGCGAATCCGTTCATGCTGATGCGATTATAGTTGAGTGATTCCATGGGATTGGGTCGTTTTTCCTCGGCCGGATATCCAACGGCCAGGATGGTTTCCACTTTCAGGTGATCCGGCAGGGACAGGAGGGTTGCTATATACTCCTCGGCTGTCGTATTACTGTCATGCATGCGCTTTCGTATCTGTATCCAGCAGCTCCCCAGACCCATCGACTGGGCCGTCAGGTGTGCGATCGTGGTTGCAATAGAGCAATCCTCAATCCATACGTCCGATTTCCCTTCGTCGGCGCAAAAAATTATAGCCAGTGGTGCTCCCGAGAGAACTTGAGAACCGAGATCCTTGGACTGGGCAAGCCTTTCGATCAGCCCTTTGTCTTCAATGAAGATGAAATACCATGGTTTATTCCCTCTCGATGAAGGAGACCTGAGGACCGCTTCCTTCAGTATGTCCAGCTTGTCCCCTTCTATCGGTTTGGTTTCGTATTTTCTTATGCTTCGTCTTGACCGCAGTATCTCTATCATTTTGTACCTCTTTTGTGGCCAGGAATTTATCTCTGCCACCATAATTTTATAGTATATACGGTTAGTATGATTTCTGGGCATTTATTGCAAATAAATAATTGTGATGGTGTTATCGAAATATGACCCGTCGAAGGTGTTGAAAAAGGATATCAGGTTGCTTCATAAGAAAGAGGGGCGGTGAAATAAAGAGGAACAGGCATGGTAGTTCATTTTTGGATTGTATCAAGGAGAAAGAAAAGATAAAAGACAGTACAGTGAGTCAGTTTGTAACATGGATGATCAATGTGTGTACAATCATGCAGTGTGATGGTAATCCTGCAAGATTGTGATCTATGAGAGGTGGATAGGATATGAGACTCTCCGAACTGGAAACCCCCTGCCTTGTTTTAGACAAGGGAAAAGTGAAAAATAATATCCAAGCCATGCGCCGTCATGTCGAGCGACTGGGCGCTCATTTGAGACCTCATGGGAAAACGGCCAAGAGTATTGATGTCATGCGTCTGGCGCTGGATGATCCTTCGGGCCCTATTACCGTTTCCACCCTCAAGGAGGCGGAATATTTTTTCGGGCAGGGCATTACCGACATACTCTATGCCGTTGGAATTGCGCCGGTAAAACTTGATCATGTTGCCCGTCTGGTCATGAGGGGCGCCGATCTTACTATTATTCTCGATACCATTGAGCAGGCTAAGGCCGCCTCACTGAAGGGTCGAGAACGGGACGTCACATTTCCCGTATTAATTGAAATAGACAGCGATGGACATCGCTCCGGTAAAAGGGCTGACGATCCCCTGCTTGTTGAGCTGGGACAGTTTCTTCATCAAGAACAGGGTGTGGAACTGAGGGGTGTCATGACCCATGCAGGGGGCTCATATGATTGTAGAAACATCGAAGATATCCGGCTAATGGCGGCTCAGGAGCGGCATGCTGCTCTTTCCTGTGCCGATGCATTGCGACGTGCCGGGTTGCCCTGTCCCATAGTCAGCATCGGATCGACACCAACGGCAAAATTTACAGAAGATCTTTCCCGTGTAACAGAGGTTCGTTCCGGCGTTTATATGTTTTATGATCTCTTTATGGCCGGGATCGGTGTCTGCGTTGTCGAAGATATCGCCCTTTCCGTCCTCGCCTCCGTGATCGGGTATCAAAAGAAGAAGGGCTGGATCATTACCGATGCCGGATGGATGGCGCTCTCCCGTGATCGCGGTACGGCAAATCAGGCGGTAGATCAGGGGTATGGTCTCGTCTGTGATTATCAAGGACATCCTTTCTCCGATGTCATTGTAACTGCTACAAATCAGGAACATGGCATCATTGCGAAGCGCCAGGGGATCGGTATCGATTTCAATACATTTGCTGTAGGCTCTTCTGTGCGCATTTTGCCCAATCATGCCTGCGCCACGGGTGCCATGCATGATCGATACTATGTCATCGACGGCACAGATGAGATTATTGATGTCTGGGATCGAATAAACGGGTGGGAAGGGGGCTCTCAATTAGTTGATTTTTCAGGCAAAATAAGGGGGTAAAGGATACGATGAAAAAAATCTTTACAGAAAAGGCACCGAACCCTGCGGGACACTACTCACAGGCAATAGTGTATGGCAACACCGTCTATGTCTCGGGACAGCTACCCATAGATCCGGAAACGGGAGGAAAACGGATCGGATCGATTGAAGAACAGACGGAGCAGGTTCTCAAGAACCTGTCTGAAATACTCAAGGCTTCAAAGAGCGGCATCGACAAACTGGTTAAGACGACTGTCTACATTTCCGACATTGGGTTATGGAGCAGGGTCGATGCAGCGTATTCACGTTTTCTGGGAGATCATCGCCCGGCGCGGGTTGTTGTGCCAACGCGTGATCTCCATTTCGGATTTCAGATTGAAATCGAAGCGATTGCCGCTGTAGATGAGACGTAATTTGCAGTAATCTGATCATGTTCAGGGGGCGTCAGATGAAACACATTTTCAACATCACATGTCCTATCCGTGTTCCCGACGGTACGCTGGTGTCACCCTTTCTTAATTCCAAGGACAGTACCAGCGGCCTTCCCTTTGATTTTATAGATGGTTTCAGCCTTTCTGCAGGTACGATCGAGGCAGGCACAAAATCAAAGATCCATATCATGCCCTTTGTCACACAGGTAACATTCGTTCGAGAGGGAAAGCTGGAAGTCCGGATGAAGTGCACTGAAGACGAAGACCTTTATTATCTGAGGATTAGTGCCGAGCAATCTATCATTACCCGGCCGGGATCGTTGTTGCAGTTGATAAACAGAGGCGACAAGCCCTGCAAGGTCCTCTATATTGTTAGTCCCGCCTACATCTATGAAATGTCAAAGGGAGTTGTCATTTACGACGATACCGCTGTACTCGATGAAGACTGGAAGGATTTACGGGAATCGGGGTGGAAGTCTGCGAAGGAACTGCCCACCATGAAGCGGCGGTTGGCGGCGATAAAACGCCTGGTAGAGAGATAACAGAAACATTACCTGCATACCATTGTAAAGGATCAAAAAAGCACTCCCCTCTTTACCTTCTCGTGAACAATGCTTATATTATAAAATCGGTAGAGGTAAAAAACGAAAGATTACCATCAGGACCATTCCACTTACCAGGCCGACAGAGGAAGAGAGCATCAGGGGAAAAGAAAACTCCCGTTTCCTGATGAATAGCGTTGAGGTGGGTTCGTCTCATTCTTGACATAGATGGCGGCAAGGCATAGTATGCCTTCGCAGTGAATTATGAACTGAAGAGCGAACGCATACCCCGCTGCTTGCGGTGGTGATAGCGGATGAACGCAAAAAATAATTTATAACTTACTAACCCCACGAAAGGGGATAAATCCCTATAGGGGGGATAAGTGCGTTAACGAAGTTCCTTTTCACAAAAAGCAACTTCTAACTTACTAATGTGGTCACGAAATTGCTTTCTAGCGAAACCAATTTCTACCTTACTAAAAACAGGAGATGCCCCCGCAACGTGTTGCGGGGAACTTCAATAATATGTAGAACATGAGATTAGAAGGAACAATATGCCCCAGAAAGAAAAGATTAGAAATATTGCAATCATTGCCCACGTCGATCATGGGAAGACGACCCTTGTCGATGGAATGCTCGGACAAAGCGGGATCTTCAGGGAACACCAGCAGGTGGAAGAGCGTGTTATGGATTCCATGGATCTTGAGCGGGAACGTGGGATTACCATTATGGCAAAAAACACGGCTATATGGTACGGCGATGTAAAGATAAACATTGTGGACACACCGGGTCACGCCGATTTCGGTGGAGAAGTTGAACGGAGTCTCAATATGGTGGACGGGGCGCTCTTGCTGGTCGATGCCAGTGAAGGGCCATTGCCACAGACCCGTTTTGTCGTAAAGAAGGCACTTGCCAGGAAACAGCCTATAATAGTCGTTATAAACAAGATTGATCGTGGCGACGCAAGGATTGACGAGGTTATCGACGAAATATACGACCTTTTTATCGACCTCGATGCCAGTGAATCGCAGATAGAATTTCCCATATTATACACCAACGCAAAGACAGGCGTTGCTCATGATGAACTGGGTGACGATTCTACCAATCTCCGCCCCCTTTTTGAGGCGATTATGGCCCATATTCCTCCACCGGAGGCGGATGACGATGAAGTGCCGCAGTTTCTCGTAACCAATCTCGATTATGATCCCTATGTGGGGCAGCTTGCCATCGGGAGGCTGGTAAACGGCGTTCTGGAAATGCAGAAGTCCTATGCCCTGTGCGGAGAAGACACGACATGGGGAGGGGTCAAATTTTCCGCCCTCTATACTTTCAACGGGTTACGGAAGGTGCCGATCGACAGGGCGGAAGCGGGTGATATCATCGCCTGTGCCGGTGTTGACAATATGGAAATCGGCGATACTATTTCAGCGGATGAAAATCCCTGTCCGCTCCCTCGCATTCGTGTCGATGAACCGACGGTTTCCATGCTATTCTATGTAAACAATGGCCCCGTCGCAGGTAAAGAAGGTAAGTATCTCACATCCCGTCACCTGAGGGAACGCCTGGAGCGGGAAATCCTCCGAAACGTGGCTCTGAAAATAAAATTCCTCGAACGGAAAGACATGTTCGAAGTCTGTGGTAGAGGGGAATTGCAGATGGCCGTCCTCATCGAAACCATGCGCAGGGAAGGGTATGAGTTTATGGTTTCAAAACCTCAGGTAATCACGAGGGAAAAGAAGGGAAAAATACTGGAACCGGTGGAGCGGCTTTTCGTCGATATTCCCGAAGAGTTCATAGGTGTGGTTACTGAAAAGCTATCGACACGAAAGGGGAGAATGACGAATCTGATAAACAAGGGGAGCGGACGCGTCAAGATGGAGTTTATCATTCCCTCACGTGGTTTGATCGGTTTTCGCAGCCATTATATGACGGATACAAAGGGGGCCGGCATTATGAATACCCTCTTTGAAGGATACAAACCCTGGTTCGGTCCCATTCCCCAGCGTGTCAATGGCGCTATGGTTGCCGACAGGGCCGGCAGGATCACCATGTACGCCTGTCATGCCATGGCAGATCGGGGTGAGCTTCTGACCGAGGTGGGAACGGAAGTCTATGATGGGATGATCGTGGGTGAGCGTAACAAACCGGGTGATCTCAATATCAATATAACCAAGGAAAAACACCTGACCAATATGCGGAGTTCAACCTCCGATGCCACGGTTACACTGCGTCCGCCCAGGCGTCTCTCACTGGATCAGTCCATAGAATTTATCTCAGAAGATGAGCTTATCGAGGTGACTCCCCTGAGTATCCGCCTTCGCAAGATGGAACTTGACAAAATAAGACGACCCCTGAGGATCAAAAGCTGATTAATCGGTCTTCACCGGGGGTAGAGTCTCATTTCATAGGAAATAATCTATCTTCGGTCGGAGTTTCTGCCTTTACCTTTTCCAGAGAAAAAATGTGCAGATCAGGGTTATAGTGGCCAGTGTTATTGCAACTGTGGAAGAAACCGACGTAGAAACCATAATGATCGATGAGGTATCCATAGGATAAGTGCTCCCACCCCTGCACCGCCACTGCTATCGAAGTAGTAGATGCCAAGCACCTTTGAACGGTGTTTGGCGTGACAACAGTCCATGATATAGGCCTCCACCACGGGCAGCCCCATATTGACAAGGGTTCCCAGGGAAATCAGGACGATGGAGAAGGCAATACCGAAGGAAGCGAGATTGAGCAGATAGATTGTCGGAGCGCCGAGAAGGCCTATAATCAGGATTACGAAAACCTTTCCCAGGCGGTCGGCCAGATATCCGCCGAGCGGTTCTCCCACAGTCCTCCCAAGAAATAGAGTGTTATAGTCGTCGCCGCCGCTTTTTCGCTCATCCCGAGATGATCGACGGTGAAGAGGGGAACGAAATAAGTAATGGACATTATCAGCCCCCTTAAAGTCGAGGATTTTTCTTCACCACTTTTTATAGGGATTTTTTACGAGATTTGCATTGTAATATCTGGGATTGTCAGTCACGTCTCGTCCCAGCCATGGCGGTCTTTCAAAGGGTTCATCCTCGCGTGAAAGTTCCACTTCGGCGATGATCAGTCCCTCATTTTCGCCCAGGAATTCGTCAACTTCCCATATATGTTTCCCCAGGCCTATTCTATAGCGGATCTTTTCGATGATGGGCTTTTCACAGAGTTCTTCCAGAATGGTGTCGGCATCGTGGGCGGGTATTTCATATTCATACTCCCTTCTGACGGTGCCCGCAGGGGGTCCCTTTATGGTGATGAATCCCCTCGTACCATCAGTACGTATCCGTACCGTGCGTTCCTTGGCGGTATTCAGGTATCCCTGTCTGTATGTTATTCCCTGCACGAGAGACCGCCAGTCATCCCCCGCCAGGAGAAATTTTCTCTCTATTTCTTTTCCCATTATACTTTCAAGTAACTTAAGTTGTTGTACTCGCAGAAAATATGACTTTTTACGGGTCCATCTTTATTGATTCCCCGGAAACGATTCGTCTCACCCGTTCGATCTCTTCTTCCGTGTCCACCTCGACAGAGTCGTGCAGTGTCTCGACCACCTTTATCTTGTAGCCATGCTCCAGCGCTCGCAGTTGTTCGAGGGATTCACGCTTCTCCAGAGGGCCTCTTGCCAGCTCCGTGAAGGTTGTGAGAAAGGACCTTCTGTAGGCATATATGCCGTGATGCTTATAGAAGGACCGCTTTTCCTCCCCGTCACGATCATAGGGAATGGTGGCACGCGAAAAATAGATGGCGAAGTGATTATTGTCGAAGACGGTCTTGACGGCGTTGGGGTGATGGATTTCTTCCTCTCGCTTGATCCGGTAAATAAGGGTGCTCATTTCAAGGGATGAATCCGCCAGAAGGGGGCCTGCAACTTCGTCTATCTGTACCGGTGCGAAGAGGGGTTGGTCTCCCTGTATGTTGACGACGATATCTTTCTCATCCAGGCCGAGTGTGGAAACCGCCTCGGCGATCCTGTCCGTTCCCGACCGGTGGTGTTCCGATGTCATTATGGCATTTCCACCGAAACTCCTGACCCCTTCGAAGATCCTCTCATCATCCGTGGCCACGGCCACATATGCCACAGTCTCGGCCCTGGAAACTCTTTCGTAGACATGCTGTATCATCGGTTTCCCGCAGATATCAGCCAGCGGTTTCCCTTCGAAACGGCTCGACTGATATCTGGATGGGATAATGCAGATTACTTTCGGCATAGACTTTCTTCTCTAGAGGACCGCTCCGGCCTTTCTGATACCGCCTGCGATCTTTTCGAATGCCTCTTCAGTCATCCGTACGGGGATTATCATAAAGAGTGTTCGCCCCAGTATGTCTTCCGAACGGGGAATAAGCTCAGTTCGATAGTCCAGCGTTCCCTTGTACATTGGGTTGGTGAAGGGATATTTCTTCGAGTTGGCCGTCGACTGTGCCAGAAAGTGTTCCCATCGGGGCACATAGTGCCAGGTATTTTCCTTGAAGAGAAAGGTGTCCGTACCTTCCTCTTTCAGCACCTTTTGGAACCTCTTTGCCGTCCCTTCGTCGGGGAAATTAAATCCCAGAAAGGTTGCCGTGTCGCCTGCAGGATCGAAGATGGGCCTGAACCCGACACACGCGATTTTTGCAAGTTCTTTCCTGATAGCCTTTTTGTTTTTTCTCTGCTCGCCGACGATATAGTCCAGTTTTTTCAACTGGGCCAGTCCGATGGCCCCCTGAAATTCGTTCATGCGATAATTAAAACCGAGTATGCTCCGCCCTTCGTCACCCCTTCCGACAGTGGAATTGTGATCATGCCCGTGATCGTGGTACCATTCCGCCCGGTCGGCCAGTTCTTTGTTGTTCGTAATGACCATGCCGCCCTCACCGGTGGTCATGGTCTTTACGTAATCAAAGCTGAAGGTCCCCATGTCGCCGAAGGTCCCCAGTTTTTTCCCCTGGAAACTTCCACCGCAACTCTGGGCGGTATCCTCAAGAACGAGGAGGTCGTGTTTCTTTGCCACCTCGACAATTTCGTCTATCCTGGCGGGTGCCCCGCACATATGGACGGGGATGACTGCCTTTGTTCGCGGTGTTATTCTTTCCTCGATTTTCTCCGGGTCCAGTCCCATCGATTCATCGATATCGACCATGACGGGTATGGCGCCCACATCGAGAATGGCCTCATAGGTTGCCACAAAGGTAAAGGAGGGCACGATGACTTCGTCGCCCGGTCCGACATCCATAGCATTGAGGGCTACTGAAAGCGCAGAAGATCCCGATGTAACGCCCAGGGCATATCCCGTTCCGCAGTAGCTGGCAAATTCCTCCTCAAAGTGCCGTACCTTGAAGACACCCTTTCTCCGTTCGTCAAATCCATATCGCATGAAAACGCCCGTCTCCATGACGTCCATGACCTCTTTCATTTCCTCTTTTCCTATAATTTCGTTTCCCGGCATTTCTCTTCTCCCGTTATAATGTTTGTTTCTTCTCCACTTCAGTTGGAGAAGTTTTCCTCTTCCTTTTGTTTTTTAACCGTGAACAGCTCAGTAATTCTTCATCATTTCACTTGAACCCTAATTTTTAAAATGCTTCCTCGTATATGGCTATCGCATCGTCGATGGTAACGGTGCGGGGATTGTTTTCAAGCGGCCTGACAACCATCATAGCAGCTTCGGCGAGTTTGTGAAAGACATCCCGGGGGATACCCAGTTTCTCAAGGCCTGTGTCTATGCCGCAGTCACTGATCAGTTCTTCTACTGCATCGACGGCCAATTTCGCTGCAGCCTGTGGGGGTATACCGACAGTGGTTTTTCCCATGGTTTCCGCAATGCGGGAAAACTTCTCCACTGCGCCGGAGACATTGAAACGCATGGTGGGTGCGAGGAGGACCGTATTGGCGATACCGTGGGAGATGCCGTACTGGCCGCCCAGGGGATATGAGAGTGAGTGCACGGCAGTGACACCGGCGTTTGCAAGGCCCAGTCCGGCATACATGCTCCCCAGAAGCATATGTGACCGTGCCTCCACATTCTTTCCGTCCTTGACGCAGGTCCTGAGATTGTTCGAGATGAGTCTGATTGCCTCCATTGATATCATTTCACTCATGGGGCTGGCAGTGATCGACGTGTAAGACTCTATGGCATGACAGAGGGCGTCCAGGCCGGTGGCTGCCGTTACTGCCGGTGGAACACTCAGGGTCAGTTCAGGGTCCAGCAGCGCGATATCGGGGTACATGTATATGCTGTTAATGCCCTCTTTCTTGTTCAAATTTTTTCTTATGAAGACCGCAGTAAAGGTGACCTCACTCCCCGTACCCGCAGTTGTGGGAATCATGATGGTGGGGAGACCGGGTGCGGGAACCCTGTTCAATCCCAGGTAATCCTCGGCTTTTCCGCCATTTTTGGCGATCACGGCAGCCGCCTTGGCCGTATCCATGGTGCTCCCCCCGCCGATTCCAATGACGATGTCACACCCTTCTTGTGTGGCCAGGGCTGCCCCCTCATCGGCCAGTCTCAGTTCCGGTTCTCCCGTGATTTTGTCATAGATGATGCAATCCTTGCCGTCACTGCCGCACAATTTTGCAATCTTCTCGCGAAATTCTGCCGATGAAAGATTGCCATCGAGGAAGAAGATGGGTCGTTTTGCCCTCAATTCAACTATAAGATCGGGAAGCTGCTCCAGCGATTCGCTTCCGAAGACTATCTTTTTTGCCCCTGTAAAGGTGAATATTTTTTTCATAATGGCTCCTTCTTTGTGTTAATGATTTGCTCGCTTTCCTGAAATGGCTCAACAGCAGCTCAACAAAAATCAGTATGGTGTTAATGTCGGGTGCCCGTTAACCAAGAATCCTGGACAGTTCATCCTGATGATATACGGGTAAGGGCAGCACCCTTTCCCCCTTTATAAGTGTCTTTCCCCTTTCCTGGCTGACCATGACGCCGATTCTGGCGGCCGGGATGCCTCCGGAGGACAACTTTTCTATCACCGCGTCAGTGGCGGAGGGTGAAACCGAAATGAGGAGGGAACCGGATGCAAAGGTTCCCAGGGGGTTTACGCCGTAGAAGTCACAGAGGGTCCTCGTTTCTTCCCTGACAGGGATAGTATCATGAAATACCTCAACCCCCAAATTACTCGCCTGCGCCATTTCGAAGATACCCGTGGTGACGCCTCCTTCCGTGGGATCGTGAAGGGCATGAATCTCATTGAGGCCCGACAGCAGGGCTGCATCTTTTACCACACTGATCCCCGGTTCAAAGAGAAATTGCTTGGCCCTTTCGATCAACTCATGGGGAAACCTTTCCTTCAGTTCCCTTTCCTTTTCTCTGGCGATGAGAGATGTCGCCTCTATGGCTGCCGACTTTGTTATGATAATATCGTCGCCCACCTGGGCCGCCGAGGTGGGTTTGAGGTCTCTCTTTTTTGCCTCACCCAGCATCTGCCCGATAACGACGGGACCGGTTACTGCCGTCGTCACTTCTGTATGACCGCCACAGTAGGCTATCCCCAGTTTGTTGCAGCAGTCTGCTATCTGAGAGAATATAAGTTCCAGATTTGTCTCGCTACTCCCTTCGGGTAAGAGAATCGTGGCGAGAAACCAGAGGGGGGTGCCACCCATGGATGCTATATCATTGGCATTGATGTTTACCACATAATAGCCGATTTCGTCGGTAGCTCCCGTTATGGGGTCCGTCTTCGCAATGAGGTACCCGTCTTTCATTGCGATTACGGCGGCATCCTCGCCAATTCCCGATCCTATTATGACGCGGTCGCTTCGGTTAGTATATCTCTCCAGCAGTTTCGCAAGACTATCCATATGAATCTTACCGATTTCCAACTTCGACATAGCCCTTAGCGCCCCTTTTCCCATGATGTAAGAAAGTAATAGACCAGGCCGGCAACCACGATAGAGGGGATTGAACCACCGATCGAGTATTTCATGACGGCAATAAGCTCGTAGGTGGCAAAGCCAGCAGCCCAGGAGACCATGGCTATGATGTTAAATCCTTTGAAATACCAGTAGTCACCGCCTACCTTGTAGAGTTCTTCGATCTGGAGGCTTCTCTTTCGTATGATGAAATAATCCGTCAGGATGACACCGAAGAGGGGCATAAACATAGCGCCGATAAAGAGGAGGAAGTTTTCGTACTGTCCCATGGGGAAGATAAGGGCAACCAGTATGGAGAGGGTGCCTGCAATCCACATAAGTGACTTCGGTGTTATACGGGAGGAGATATTCATGACGGAACAGGTTGCCGAGTAGACGTCAGGAAAATCGGATGTTATCGTCGAAAGCAGGATCATAATGAGTGCGGGGACGGCAAGGCCTATCTTTCCCATTGTTTCAAGGATCAGGATGCCGGGATCCGTTGAACCGGTGAGAAGTGTTGCCGCCAGACCCAGTACATACATCCACGAGGATATGATAAAGTATCCCCACCAGGTGTTCCAGAATGCCGATGCCGTTCTCTTCGAAAAACGGGAGTAATCGGAAACGAGGGGGAGCCATGATATGGGCATGGCAATGACGAGATCGAGGCCCGTCATGAAGGGCATCTCTCCTGTTTCAGCAGTGGATACGGTCCCTCCTAATTCACGGAAGGAGACGACCGTCATCACGGCAATAACCAGAAGCAGGACGACGATGGCGACATGCTGCATTACTTTCCACGCCGATTTACCGGTGTAAAGGGCCCACAGCAGTGTTCCGAGGCCGATAAGTACGATCCAGAATTGGTTCGATGCAAGGATGCCACCCATCGGTTTACCAAGCAGACTGCCCGCCTGTCCCGCTATGATCAGCATGATGGCCGACCATCCGATCAATTGTATGATGTTCAAAAGGGCGGGCAGGCGCGATCCCCTGATACCGAAGGATGGCCTGACGGACACCATGGCCATGATGCCGTGATCGGACCCCATGATACCCCCCAGCGCCATGAAGGAATTTCCTATGATGTGACCAAGTATGATTGCCCAGAGGCCCATCCAGAGTCCCATGGGGGCGAGGAAGCCACCGGCCCATATCTCTGCAAGTGATATGGCGACGCCGGCCCATAGCACGAAATAATCGATGCCGCCAAGGGTCCTTTCTGATGAAGTCACCGGGTTAATATCCATAGCCATCCGTTCCTTTGTTCCTTAAAATTGACTGTCTGGCAAGAAGTGAAGCATTCCTCACACAAGTCGGAGCTTGAGTGTCACGCCCCGCCAATATCGGCTGGTCTCTTTATGTGACTGCGGAAAAATATTCTATTGTCAGCACGATACATTTCACTCGAAATGAACGTTAGTAAGTTAGAATTTGCTTTCTTGTAGAAAGCAAATTCGTTAACGCATTAGTAAGTTAAATATTGCTTCCTGTAAGGAAGTAAACTTGTTAACGCACTTATCCCCTTTATGGGAGCTTATTCCCTTTGTCGGGGTTACGAGACTACTTACGAAATGATCAGAGTAATTGCAAGAAATTATTAATAGAAACACATTATCTTCTGGTGCACTATGTCGGCAACTATCCTGAGATCACCTTCTCCTATATCGCATACCTTCATCACCGCGCCATATTTGCCGCTGTCAGGGATCAGATTTTCCAGTAGATTTGGTGATTTATCCAGCCATTCGGCGTTAAAATAGACCCCCTTATTTCCAGGGAAGATGGCTACATAAAAGATCTTCGTTTCCACTAGATCCTGGAAGAAGTGCGTGCCGTAGGAGAGTTCCGGCATCAGGTTTCCCTCGCAGTGTGCGATCTCGCCGAGGACGACGATATTGTTGATCTCCGAAAAATTGACGGGCACTCCCAGTGAGGGTGTTGTGGACCCCCATCGTCCCGGACCGAGGAGCATTATGGGAAGTTCCTCCCTGTCGGCGATGAGGCGGTTCAGCCTCCCCACTATGCGGGCAATATCGTATTTCTCGGAAATGGTCAGTCGCGTATATGGTTCAGGTTTCACATAAATAATCCTGCCGATGGACTGAGAGATGCTCCCGCCGAAGAAGTTTCCCTCCGATTCGAAAATAATCCTCGACCTGTCCACCTTTTCGGGGAGTTCCACTCTCTTTTCCAGACCGATCGTCTGCAGGGGCCTGCACTGTACCAGGTTGATTTTAAATCCTTTATTGTCCGTGAAGTTGACGGTAAACTCGATGTCGACGGGATATTCGTATATGGTCTCCAGCTTTTTCAGCATTTTCCCTGTAATCTTCGCAAAGGGGGTGTTGGAAAGGAAGTCGTCAAAGGTGATGACCCATGCCGCCTGATTGCCTATCCCCAGTTCACGCAACTGCCTGTCCGTTTCGTGATCCCTGACACCGATTCTGCCCATGTCTATGTCAAGGCCTTCACCCATCAACTCAAGTAGGGGGATGGTCTTCAGTGTGTTGTCAGTCAGATCGAGGACGTCAACATCATGTTGTGAATATTTTCTCGTATCTTCCATCCCCGCGTGGGGTCTTAAAAGGGGTGCGTCAAGAGCGGCTATCCTCGGATAGTCTCCCTCCACACGATTTACCGCTCGTGTCCCCAGCCCGAATACCAAACGGAGCATCCCCGCTTTTGGTTTCATCTCCTTCTTCCAGACAAAGGGGTTGTAAGAGGTTCCGACGCCAGCCACGTCGGGGAAGTAGTAATGACTGCGATATGAACCGGACACACGCTGAATCAGGAGCGCCATCTGTTCGTCGGACTCTTCCATGTTTCTTTGTCGCCGATAGGAGAGGGCATTTTCATTCATGGTGCTTGCATATATTTGACGCACCGCTTCTTCAAAGCGGACGTATCGTTCCTCGGGAGTGCCCTGGTTGACGCAAAAGATACTTTCATACTTTCCCGCGAAGGCGTTGCCGAAGGAGTCTTCCAGAAGACTGCTGGAGCGGATAATAATCGGGGACTGACCGAAATATTCCAGCATCCGCATAAACTGTTCTTTGATCTCGTCGGGAAAGGTTCCATGGAGCATCTTTTCCCTCAGGGTAGCTGCTACGGTAAAGTATCCCTCCTTTGTTTTCTGCTTCACCCTCAGTCGCCACCATCCATTTTGAATCAGGTAGGTATAAAAGAGGTCGGACCCCACGTAAAAGGAATCGTGAGGCTCCAGATGAGTGTCCCAGTTGGTCTTTGTGTCGCCTTCAAGGATCTTCCGCGCAAGGAGCATTCCCAGCGTCTTTCCGCCGACAAAACCGGTGCCGAGCAGTCTCTTCCGTATTTCAAGCAGATCTTCAAGAGAAAAATTTTCCCTTACAAGGATCGACATTCGCGGTTCCTTCGTCATCATGATCCGGCATATGCGGGCGATCATTTCTTCCTGTTTTTTCGGTGCCCATGGCTGTGCCAGAAGATCTTCCGCTTCCATGAAGAGTCGATCCCAGTAATCGAGCCGCCTTTCCGTGCGTTCCGTTTTTCTGTGGGAAATACTGGAGTACAAATTGGCTGCGTCGACGCTGTCTATAATGGGGATACATTCTTCACCCTCTTTTTTGTGAGGGAGAAACATTGTCGGAGAATAGCGTTTCCACAGTTTGATGGGATGGACATATATATTGCCGTCGACATTGTAGACATCTATGAGTACCTGCGTCGTATCCCTGATGAGTGCCACTGTCTGAAAGGAATGCCGTTCACGTATTATTGCAAAGTGTGCCACCGTGTCCAGTTCAAAGAGGTAGGGACAGGTGATTGTAAAAAAGTTCCCGATCATGAGATCGGTCGCCCACGATGAAAGGAGGTTTGAAAGACTGTCAAATACGTAATAGACATGCTTCCCCTCTTTTGTAATTATGTTGTGGACTTCCGTTGAAAAGGATTCAAATCCGCCTGCCGGATTGAGGTGATAGGTGGTGATATCTTTGTGAGGCCTGATGATCGGTTCATGATCTCCGAATTGCATATAGACGACGCGTTTTTTTTCTTTCAGTGCCCTTTTGACAAAAAGCTGAACAAAATATGCGTAATCTTCAAGGGTATCGACCTGCCACACCACGTTGTCTCCGATTCGCAGGTGTCCGATGATACTATCGAGAGAGTCAAGACCCGTACTTACTGGCCGTGAATTCCCCTGGTATGCCCTCTGCCGGCCTTCATTTTTGTTACTATTCATGTCTGCCTGCCCTTCGCCTTTCTATCGAGTAATCGGATTTTCAGCACTAATCGGCAGGAGGAATATTCCTCCCTCTTTCAGAAGACAGATTATTTATAAATATCTTGAAGCGGTCTTACCTCGATGGGTTGCTTGTTGAGTCGCGCTATCGCGTTCACTGCCGCACGGGCGGCTGAAATGGTAGAGTATAACGGTACATTACGGGCGAGTGCCTTGCTTCGAATCTTTATCTCATCCCGCCCCGGTTTGGGGCCGCTGGGCGTATTTATAAGAAGGTGTACAGCGTTGTTCTTGATATAGTCGAGGAGATTGGGCCGGCCCTCGTCGAGTTTCATGAGTTCCGTTACGGGAACACCATGGTCCGTCAGTGCCCTAGCTGTTCCCGAGGTGGACAATATTTCGAACCCCAGCTTGGCGAACTCTTTGCCTATATCGACAATCTCCCCCTTATCATGATCTTTGACACTGATGAATACCTTGCCCGATTTCGGTATCGATTGGCCTGCCGCCATCTGGCTCTTTGCAAAGGCCATCGCAAGATCGGGATCGATGCCCATGACCTCTCCCGTAGATCTCATCTCCGGCCCCAGAAGGGTGTCGGAACCGAGGAAACGGGTGAATGGGAGGACCGATTCCTTCACGGCAAAACATTTGGGTTCGGGATCGGCCTTTATACCCTGATCCTTCAAAGACTGGCCGATCATGATCCGCGTTGCGATTTTTGCCAAGGGCATGCCCGTGGCCTTTGAAATGAAGGGGACCGTTCTCGATGCGCGTGGATTTACCTCGAGAATAAAGAGTTCATTATCCTTGACTGCGAACTGTATATTGAGAAGTCCCCTGACGTCCAGTTCCAGTGCCATGCGTCTCGTTTTGTCTTTTATCTCTGAGATTATGTCTTCTGTGAGAGAATAGGCGGGAATGACCATGGCGCTGTCTCCCGAATGAATGCCCGCATGCTCGATATGTTCCATCACTCCGCCGATGATAACATCCCTCCCGTCGGCGATGGCATCGACATCCACCTCGATGGCATCTTCGAGGAACCTGTCGACGAGGATAGGATGGTCGGGAGAGGCCATGAATGCCTCTTTGACGAATCCATCAAGGTCGGATTTGTTCCATACCACTACCATGGCCCTGCCGCCCAGGACATAGGAGGGTCGGATGAGGACGGGATAGCCGATCCGTTCGATAATTTCCTTTGCCTCTTCGAGGGAACGTGCCGTGCCGTTTTCCGGCTGCCTGATGCCGATTTTGTCGGCCATTTCCTTGAAGAGTTTTCTGTCTTCCGCCCTGTCGATTGCCTCGGGAGATGTTCCCAGTATAGGTATCCCCAGTTTCTGAAGGGGGAGGGCCAGATTCAACGGTGTCTGACCTCCCAGCTGAACGATGACCCCCTCGGGATTCTCATTTCTGGCAATGTTGAGGACATCCTCCAGTGTGATCGGTTCAAAATAGAGCCTGTCGGAAATGTCATAGTCCGTCGATACTGTCTCGGGATTGGAGTTCACCATGATCGTTTCATAGCCTGCCTCTCGCAGGGCCATCGACGCGTGAACGCAACAGTAATCGAATTCTATGCCCTGTCCGATTCTATTCGGTCCCCCTCCGATGATCATCACCTTTTTCTTCGTACCACTGCGGCTTTCGTCTTCCTCCCCATAGGTGGAGTAGTAGTAGGGAGTATGGGCCTCGAATTCTGCGGCGCAGGTATCTACCAGTTGATATACGGGCCGTATGCCTTGCTGCTCCCGGAGACTTCTCACCTCCAGCTCGGCTATGCCGATGATGTTGCCGATCTGGCGATCGGAGAAACCGAACAGTTTTGATCGTCTCATGACATCGCGTGGCACGTCTTTCCCCTCGGCATAAGCCTTAAGTGTTCGCTCCATTGCGACTATCTCCTCGATGTTTCTGAGAAACCATGGATCGATATGAGTAATAGCGGTAATATTGTCAATGGACATGCCCATCTTTATGGCGTGATGGACGTATAAGAGGCGTTCCGGTGTCGGTCGTACGAGCTTTGCCCTCATTTCTTTTTCGTCAAGATCTTCGATTGTGCTTTCCAGTCCCGAAAGACCTATTTCAAGACCCCTGAGTCCCTTCTGCAGGGCCTCTTTGAAGGTGCGCCCTATTGCCATTGTTTCTCCCACCGATTTCATGGATATGCCGAGGGTGTTCTCGACGCCGGAGAACTTTTCGAAGGCAAAGCGGGGTATCTTGACGACACAGTAGTCTATGGTGGGCTCGAAGGATGCCGGCGTCTTTTGTGTTATGTCGTTGGGGATTTCATCGAGGCTGTAACCGACAGCCAGTTTTGCGGCAATCTTGGCAATGGGGAACCCCGTTGCCTTTGAGGCCAGCGCCGATGATCTCGATACACGGGGATTCATTTCTATGACAACCACCCGTCCCGTTTCGGGATGGATTGCAAACTGTATATTGGACCCCCCCGTGGCGACGTCGATTTTTCGTATAACCGCTATGGATGCGTTGCGTAAGTACTGGTATTCTCTGTCTGTCAGGGTCTGGGCCGGCGCCACCGTTATGGAATCTCCCGTATGCACTCCCATGGGATCGAAATTCTCTATGGAACAGATGATGACCACATTGTCGCTGAGATCCCTCATGACCTCCAGTTCGTACTCCTTCCATCCCAGAACGGACTCTTCGATCAGGATCTCACCCACCATGCTCTGTTCCATGCCGTGCTTGGCGTAGTCTTTAAATTCTTCCACATTATAGGCCAGCGCCCCTCCCGTTCCACCGAGGGTAAAGCTTGGACGAATAACGAGAGGGAAGCCGATATCTTGAGCGATCTTCCACGCCTCTTCCATGGTACCGGCAACGGCGCTTCGTGGCACTTCCAGGCCGATTTCCGCCATCGCATTTTTAAATTCATTTCTGTCTTCCGCTTTCTTGATGGCGGCAAGATTTGCGCCGATCATCTCCACGCCAAAGGTGTCGAAGATGCCCCGTTCCGCCGCTTCGACGGCCGTATTGAGGGCCGTCTGTCCGCCTATGGTGGCAAGTACGGCATCGGGGCGCTCTTTTTCCACAACCTTTTCTATAATGTCCGCCGTTATCGGTTCTATATAGGTCCGGTGGGCCATGTCGGGGTCGGTCATGATGGTTGCGGGGTTTGAATTCAGGAGGACTACCTCGTATCCCTCTTCGATGAGGGCCTTGCAGGCCTGGGTCCCTGAATAGTCAAACTCACAGGCCTGTCCTATGATGATAGGGCCGGAGCCGATAATAAGTATCTTTTTTAAGTCTCTACGCTTGGGCATTGATTCCCTTTATTCCCATTCAATGGTTCCGGGCGGTTTTGAGCTTATGTCATAACAAACCCTGTTTACGCCCTTTACCTCGTTTATAATTCGTGAAGATATGCGTCCCAGGAGATCGTGGGGTAACTTTACCCAGTCCGCCGTCATGCCGTCCATACTGGAGACGGCCCTGATGGCTACTACATTGGCGTAGGTCCTCTCGTCCCCCATGACTCCCACACTCTTTACGGGAAGGAGAACGGCGAAGGATTGCCATATATCTTCGTATTTTTCGTATTGTTCCATTTCTTCCTGCACAATCAGATCGGCGTGGCGCAGTGTAGCCAGATCTTCTTTCGTTACCTCTCCTATGAGTCGGACGGCCAGTCCCGGACCGGGGAAGGGTTGTCTCTTAAGGAGTCGTTCCGGCAGTCCCAGTTCCCTCCCGAGACGCCTTACTTCATCCTTGAAGAGTTCACGAAGCGGCTCAAGGAGTTCAAAATCGAGATCATCGGGGAGACCGCCCACGTTGTGGTGGCTTTTGATCATTGCCGAGGGCCCACCGTGTGCGGACTGACTCTCAATAACGTCAGGGTAGAGCGTTCCTTGGGCAAGAAAATCGGCATTTTCGAGGTTCACCGTTTCGTCCCTGAATACATCGATGAATGTCTCACCTATGGCCTTTCTCTTTTTCTCCGGGTCAATGACCCCCTTCAGCGCATCGAGGAATCGGTCCCGCGCATCTGCGATGGTAACATCCAGGGGATAATCTTCGCTGAATATGGAACGAATTTCCTCTACCTCGTTGGCACGGAGCAGGCCATTATCTACAAATACGGCCTTCATCTGTTTCCCTACGGCACGGTCGATGAGGGCCGCCACGACAGCCGAGTCGATACCGCCCGAGAGACCGCAGACAACATTAGAGTCCTTGACCCGTTTTTTGATGGATTGTACCGATTCTTCTATGAATGTTTCCATTGTCCATCCACCTCGGCAGCGGGCCACAGTGTAGAGAAAATTTCGCAATAATTCTATTCCCCTGGGCGTGTGAACCACTTCTGGATGAAACTGGACACCGTAGATCTTTCTCCCGACATTACCCATGGCGGCAACGGAGCACGATGCCGTGCGGGCCAGGACTTCGAATCCTTCCGGCGGTTCGGTGACGTGATCACCGTGACTCATCCAGACATCGAGGTGAGACCCCATGTTGTCAAAGATTGTGGAGTGTTTCGTGATTTCAATCTGAGCCGGTCCGTATTCTCCCTGTGTCCCCTTTTCAACCTGACCTTTTAGCAACAGTGCCAGGAGTTGCATGCCGTAACAGATGCCTAGAATCGGTATGTTAAGCAACGAAATGCCCGCATCCATTGCGGGATGTCCCTCATCCAGAACCGATGAAGGACCTCCTGACAGGACTATGGCCGTCGGTTTGCGTGCCGCCAGCTCGTCGGAAGGTGTATCATGCCTGACGATTTCACAATAGACACCCAGTTCCCGTATCCGACGGGCTATGAGCTGGGCCGTTTGTGAACCGAAATCAAAGACTATTACTGTTTCTCTCATATAAAAAGGTTTCCCCTGTTGTAATGTTAAGGTTACTGATTATTTTTCCTTTTTTCCATTAGTTCGATAAAATGACCGAAGAGATACCGGGCGTCATGTGGCCCCGGTCCTGCCTCGGGGTGAAACTGTACGGAAAAGACGGGCAGATTTTTGTGTCTCATTCCCTCCAGTGTTTGATCGTTCAGATTGATATGGGTGATCTCGACGGCATCCCTGTCGAGACTATCCACATCGACGCAGAAGCCGTGATTCTGAACGGTTATGTGAATCTTTCCCGTTTCAAGATCCTTCACCGGGTGGTTCGATCCGTGGTGTCCGAACTTGAGCTTGTAGGTTGTTCCCCCCAGGGCGATGCCCAGAAGCTGGTGCCCCAGGCATATGCCGAATATGGGTAATGTCTTCATTGCCAGCAATGTACGGATAGTATCGATGGCATAGGTAACGGGAGCGGGATCACCGGGACCATTGGAAAGGAGAATGCCGTCGGGATTGAGGGCCATGATTTCCTCTACAGACGCGTCGGCTCTGACTACTCGTATGCTGCACCCTGCCTCCTGGAGTTGGCGGAGAATACTGTACTTGACGCCGAAGTCCATAACGACGACACGGTACTTCCCTTTTGTGGTAAAATCATATGGCCTTCCACAGGTCACTGCCCGGGCCAGGTCGCGTCCCTCCAGACCGGGCACGCTCCGTACCTTTGAAAGGAGCGAGTCCCTGTCATAGTCTTCCGTCGATATAATGCTCCTCATGGCACCCGCTTCTCTTATATGCCGTGTCAGGGCGCGCGTATCTATTCCCTCTATGCCGATGATGTTATGTTCTTTCAGGTAGGCATCGAGTGTCTTTTCTGATCGCCAGTTGCTCGGTGTTGTGCACAGTTCATGAACGACAAAGCCCTCGAGCCAGAGAGAACGCGATTCCGCATCCTCATCATTTATGCCGCAATTGCCGATCAGGGGATAGGTCATGGTGACAATCTGCCCTTTGTAGGAGGGGTCCGTCAGCACCTCCTGATAGCCTGTCATCCCTGTGTTGAATACGACTTCGCCCGTGTATTCCCCCGGTGAACCGAATGATGTTCCCTCAAATATTCTGCCGTCTTCCAGCGCCAGTATTGCCTTCATATAATAAGTATCCTGCTACTTTTTCTCTTCGGGTTGAGGAGGCAGTACCTTCTTTCCATGGATCCATTTCCCGGCCCCGGGAGTGACTAATCCCAGTTCGGCCAGTTGTTTATGTGATACGGGTGAAGGTGCCTCCGTCAGTGGACAGAAGGCGCTCCTGTTTTTCGGGAAGGCAATGACCTCCCTGATGGAGGGGGTATTGAGGATCATGGAGACAACTCGATCCATCCCCAGGGCGATGCCGCCATGAGGCGGAATCCCGTAGTCGAAGGCCTTCAGGAAAAAGCCGAACTTTTCTTCTATCTCACTCTCCGATAATCCCAGGGCCTGAAATATCCGGTTCTGTACATCACGATCACTGATTCGAATGCTCCCGCCGCCCAGTTCCTCTCCATTCATGACCAGATCGTAGGCACGGGACTTGAGCTTCAACAATCCCTCTTTGTCTTCAGGATCGAAGTCTCTCCTGTCGGGCGAGGTAAAGGGGTGATGACTCGATGTGATCCGCCCGTCGGCATATGCAAAGAGGGGAAAGTCGGTGACCCAGAGGGGACAGTATTGCTTGTCGGGTATCAGCTCCAGTCTCTCTGCAAGGTGGAGTCTCAACTGACCCAGGACGGATACGACCAGCTCATAAGAGACATCTGCAATCATGATGATCACATCGCCATCCCCGGCTGCGAAGCGTTTTATTATCGATTCCTGTTCCTCTTCACTGAAGAACTGGACGATGTTGGATTCCAGCTTTCCCTCTACGACGCGCATCCATGTCATGCCCCTGGCGCCGAAGGAGGGGACGATCTCCTTGGCATATTCGTTCTGCAGCACGTTCTTGCTCAGTTTCTCCGACTGGCCCTTGATGTTGATCCCCTTTATGTGACCGCCACGTCCGATGATCTGCTTGAATATGTCGTAGGATGTATTCTTAAAGAGATCTGTGGCCTCGACGAACCGCAGGTCGAACCGTGTATCGGGGCGGTCCGTACCCATGCTGTTCATGGCCTCTTCCCAGGTCATACGGGGGAAGGGGGCTCGGAGGGTGATTCCTCCTATGTTAAAGATTTCTACGATGAGATCTTCCATCGTCTCATAGATGAATTCCTCGTCGATG
>CAYMYS010000025.1:0-34893 GCA_964394725.1 uncultured Syntrophaceae bacterium | reverse complement strand
GTCAGCACCTCTTTTATTGTTGAGGTTCAATCTGCAAGATTGAACCAGCAGCGGTTCAATAGGGATGCTTCGCGGAATGACATAAGATCTGTATTTAGCGGATTTGGCAATGATGCCATTTCCGCTGAATGGCGTATTATGTTGGTTTCGTAAATGTAGAATTCCTGTGTTTTACCAATCCCGGCTTAGCCGGGATTGGTGACGTCCTTAAATAATACAATAACGACTCAAGGAGTCAAGTTACTAATCGAACACGGGCTGCTAAGGGACGTGTGGGGGGACATCAGGTTTGCCGGCGAAAGAAGCATTAATCATTCGGCGGAAATGCCATCATTGGCAAATCCGCCAAATGGCAATGTATTGTGAATCATTATAGAGGCTTCTGATTTGATTTGTAAGCATTTGTCGAAAAAGGCAGCATTGCCAAATTCGTCAAATGATAATTTCGAGTAAAGAATTTTCTTGAATCGAACTATCCGGGGCCAGCTATTGTACAGGAGTTGATGTGCACAGAGTGACAGGGAAGGCATTCAGTATATGTCTTGAATTTTATCGTCATCAAGAGCACAAATCTCAACCAGTAAATTTGTTTTAACAGCCAAGATGACCCCTGCGTGTCTGCTTTGTAACCATAACTTTAATATATAATTCACATACTTAAAAGTTCTTGTATTTGTCAAGGAAAACATAGGGAGTGAAAACATAGGGAGCAGATGGGGTCAAATCTTTATTCTTGAATTGAACAGCGGGAGCGGTAGTGGGGTCAACCGGTTTAAGAATATCGACGAGAGTGACGATATAACAATAAGCAGGCTGCACACGCCGCCATTGATTCCGACATATATCGTTTGTGATCCACGGCGTGCATGCCTCAGGGACCTGCTCCCCGTGCATCGGCTCGTCGTTGCGTGATTGATGGCGTGGTACACGAAGTGATTGTATAGCCCATGCGGGATGGTGGATAAACCTGTCACTTTTTTTAAAAACAGAAACGCAGGTAATTCGGCATGCAATTGATTGAGTGAGAAGTATCGCTGATACCGGGGGTAACGAGCCGGTAGGCGATCATCTTGAAGCAGTAACGGATGGGGGGAGAAAAACATAAAACGAGATAAAGGACATACCGAACAATGCGACCGCGGGTCAACAGTAGACTTGACACTTTTCGACAGGGTGTTTCAGCACGATGCACAAGGAGGACAGCGCGATGGTAACGGGGGGCATCAAAAAGAGAACATCTCGCCGGTTTGAGATTCCGGGAGCAAAAGCGAAATACAAAAAATCTGGGTTGAATCTTTTGATCAGGGGCTTTTCTGTAAATTATCCTGTGCTGAATGTAAGCAAAGGGGGACTCTCCTTTGTGTGCGATAAAAGATTTCGACGTGGCGAGAAGCTAATGTTGCAATTACTCGTTCCGAACGAACGGCCCTTATGTCTGCATGCTCTGGTGATAAGGCAAGAACAGCATGAGGACCGCTCCAATTGTGTTGTGGCTGTCGAATTCGAGCCTTCTAACGGCAACAGAAAGCAGAACACCATGGCATTACTTATCATGCTCAGAAAGCTCGATTCACAGTACGGAAAGGAAACTAAAGGTTTCTGGGCCGGAATTTAAAATTTCACATGTGCCCGGAAAGCCTTTGAGGTAAATTGTTTTTGGTCCCTTTCCGCTCTCAGGAACGGGACAATGGCATATCCCCCGCCGACACCGATAACCAGGGACAAGACCAAATATGCAGCAGGCCGCGCAAGGAATGGGGGCAGAAATGTCTGCAGTCCGTCACCGAGGACATTGCTTGCAGGAAAAGCAATCCCGAATCGGTGGCGGAAAATGGGGACGAGGGGTCTCATAAGAAGGGTGCACTAAAATATTTTAGCGGAGCCTGACCCACTTCCCGCCTCACCTCTTCCGAGATTGGACAGGTCATCGGCCGTTCCAAACGAACAGTGGATTCTTACATAGCCGATCTCAGGGCGGCAGCCCAGTTGGACATTGAGCTTAAACTATTCAGCATGAATCGTCTCGGTATCCCGCAGGACAGGATTGCAAAGAGATTGGGGATTCCACGTACGACACTGGAAAGACATTTGACGAAAATGGCAATACTGCCTATTTCGTCAAATACCGATTTATCGAGGGGCTTCACCGTCGCTCAGGTGGCCCAAAAACATGGCTGGACAGAGCCGATGGTTTGGTCACTGGCCCTGGAAGGGAAAGATGATCTCCAACGATTTGTAGCACTTAACTGGGGACTGCGGACATGGGACCTGTGGGACTGGAATGACTGCGACCGTCGTTTCGGTGATGAATGGCCGGGACGCATCCCCGGGCAAATGATAGCGCACATCCTCTACTACTTTTCAAAACAGAACGATCTGGTCTTCGATCCCATGGGCGGCGGCGGTGTGTCGCCCGATGTCTGCCTGGCATTCAACCGCAGGTGCTGGGCCTTTGACATGATAGACAGGCCGGAGGCGCGCCCAGAGATTGAACCCCATACATGGCTCTTGGAGTGCGACAGCCAGTTTACATGGCCCGTCAGTTCGAAGGAAAGAAGATAAGGGGTCAACCATAGACTTGACCCCATTCTCGCCATTCTCCGGTCAATATCCTTGACAAGGAATGACAAACTTTATAAGGTGCGTCACCTGACCTATAGGGCACTTAATCACGAAAGGGAACATATATGGGACTACTAAAGGGGCAACTCACCTTTTCCAGATATCGCGTCATTGGCGATCTCCCCGCAAACCCGCACGATTTCATCGACACGCAGATCAAACTTTTCTCTTTTAAAGATCTGTTGTCGGAAAATGAAAAGATTATGGGATGGACAAGCCTCGAGAACGTACTCGATACCGATTTCGAATATGCAAATTATCTCCTCGATGACTATATCATCTTCTCTCTCCGCATAGATCGAAAAACTGTACCCGCCGCTCTGTTGAGATTGAAGATACTGGAAGCAGAACGGTCACGCATGGAGGAAAAGAGTGTGGAACGGCTTTACAAGGCCGAACGGAACGATATCAGAGACGCCGTCCGCCTCAATCTTTTAAAGCGGACACCATCGGTCCCCTCCTTCTATGAAGTCTGCTGGTCTCTTTCCCAGAAGTGGGTCATCTTCGGTTCACACACCGAAAAGGTTGCCGACGATTTTGAAGACCTCTTCAAGCGGACCTTCAATGTGAAACTGATCCCCTCCGTCCCTTGGAATCCCTCCTTTATGGAACCTGACATGGTAGCGCAGATACAGACTCTGGAAAGGCAGACATCATGATGGAAGCGGCGACAACAGATTTTTCATTCCTTGGGAGAGAATTCCTGACCTGGCTATGGTTCAAGAGCGAAGAGCGGAATGGCAATATATCGATTCCCGGCACAGGGGATATTGAAGTCTTCTTTCTCAGAAGGCTGGTCCTCGAATCGGGAGAGGGCGATTATTCCGAGACTATCCTCTGCAAGGGATTTCGAACAGATCTGAAGGAAGGTAAAACGGCACTGCGCGAAGGCAAAAAGATAAAGGAGGCCCGCATCAGGCTCAGCATCGACAGCGATGAATGGGAGTTCACCTTCAAGGCCGATACATTCCTCTTTCAGTCCATGAAATTACCCGATGCGCCGGCATACGCCGACGAAGAGGCGACTGACAGGGAAGGACGTCTCCTGGACAGGATATCTATGACTGAGCGGACCGTTGAGACAATGGAGAAGCTCTTTTCACTCTTCCTGACGAAACGTACCTCCCCCGAATGGAAGTCGGAAGAGATCCCCCGCATTGCAAAGTGGGTCGAGAGGTAGGGGAAACGAGTTCAAGCGAAATGATCCTTATGCCTCATCGAGGGCCGCCTGAATCTTTTCGTATATATCCCTCCCCTCGAATATTTTTTCTATCGCCTCAGTCATTCCGCCATTGATCTGTTTCGCGAGCATCTTTTCATTAAAGCGGACATGTTCCAGTGAGGGTTTCGTCTCGACGGCGATCTTGTAAAATATCTTCTGCCTCTTCACATCGGCGAAATAGACGGTAAATTTCACCTTTGTACGATATTTCTTTACGGGGATGCCTTTCAGGCAGACAACCTCGAATGCGTCTATGGTCCCCCCTATCAGGACGTCTTCCCACTCTTTGTCGATACTTTCCTTTGTAAGATCCCACTGGGGTGTCTCGCTGGATACTTCATACCCTATATCTTCAAGATAGGCCTGCATCCCCTTGAGAATGACATCCACCGGTTTTGTGTATTTGGGCAAAATGGGGATATTTTTCCCGTTGGACTTCACTACCTTCCCGATCACCAGTTTATCTTCCACATTTCTCACATCGTTAAAGCGGGCTACGGTGACTACGAAGGCTTTCCCCTTTTCAGTTACCTGAGGTACGGAAGTGGCTGTGGGGCTGTATCTCAGATCTATGGTGTAAAGACTGACGGGGGCACAGGACATAACCAATAGTAGCGCTAAGGAGAGCGAGACAAGTGTTATGGTAGTGACTACGCCTCGTGACGGCGATCTCCCCTGAATTAAATTCTTCCATCTTTCTATCATGTTATTTACTCCTTTTTGATTATCTTCGGTTCTTACCTCACGCGACAGGCAACATTAGTTCTATCAAACTACCAGCGACAGGTTTTCAATAAAAGCCGGATCTTCCTTTGTCATAATATCAACGATTTCCCTGTGCATCCTCTTTTTGATCTCTCCAAATATGCCCCTCCCCTTCGTAAAGGATTTTGCGAAGGAAACAGTTTCTTCCATCAGCGCCTCCTCATTTTCACAGGCCCCGTGAATGACATGATGTTTCTCCAGTTCCAAAGCGGCATACCGTTTCCCTGTAAAAACCATCTCCTCAAATTTGTAACAGGGTATCGATTTCTTTACAAGGGCTATCATGCCGGGGAGGAAGGGGATATTGATATCGATTTCGGGGAAAAAGAGGAATCCCCGGTCGGACCGCATGAATCTGAAATCACAGGCACAGGCCAGTATTGCGCCGTTCCCCACGGCATGTCCGTTAAGACCGGCAATGACGGGGACGGGATAGAGGAGTATCCTCTTGAAAATATTGTTCATACCATAGAGAAAATCCTTGACGACATCATATTTCCCCTCCTGTATTGCCCCCATTAGCCAGGTCAAGTCAATCCCCTGGGACCAATTCTTCTGATCGCTGGAAGTGATCACAACCGAAGAGATAGATTTATCCCCTTCTATCTCGTCAAGGATTTCAAGTATGGATGAAACGAAAAGGGTATTGTGTCGATTTTCCCCGTTATTCATGGTCACACAGGCGACACGCTCATCAGTCTTCCACTCAATCACCGACATTGCACCATACTCCTTTCATTTGTTAGAAGATCATAGATCGTCTTCATCACGGTAGGCCCTTTTTTTCCTGATAAGTCTCACAAATCCATATATCGCCAGCAAGGCGGTCAAAGCAAAGAGTATTTCGTACATATTATAGCTCACATAGGTGAACCAGTTAATCCTTTTTTTGAGATACAAGTGCCATTGTTCCTCGAGTCCGTAGAGAGTAAGAGAGAGGCTCTTTTCGATTGCCCTCTCGATTCCGTCTCCATCTTTCAGGTGTTGCAGTATCATCAGGGTGTTTTCCACACCATACTCGCTGTTTATATAATCCACGAGGCTTTTACTCTCTTCGTAGGCAAGGGTCATGGTTTCCCTCCCACCGGGGAAACCATCCCGAAGATCTCTCAGATCTATATATCGATTGGACAGTACAACCCTGTTCAATATGGAGTGTTTGCTGCTTCTGATTACCTCTGCCATGCCGTCACTGACCCATTGAGCCACGCCCTCGTCAAGCCACCGGGGTAAACGCCCCTCCTCTATATTGTAGTGCAAGAGGAGATGACACAACTCATGTTTGAGGATCACTTCATATTTAAAGGGGTCCTGACTCATCCTCGAAAAATCGATAACTATCAGTAATTTCTCCGGCACGGCAAAGGCTGCTACGAAATCGGTCCCCGCCATCTGCCGAAAGGATTCGCTGTTTTTAAAGAGCAATACAGTGGGAATAAAATCGATCTTCCAGCCAATGGTATCTTCCAGTTCTTCCCTTATGTCCGGATATATTTCTACTATATCTTCGGCCCTTCCCCTGAGCGGGTCTTCGAAAAAGATGTTGAGATGATTGTTTCTGATGATACCATTCGCGGCACTATGGAGAGTCCCAGGCAAAAGCGCGAATAATACTAGTAAAGAGAAAATAATCTTTTTCTTCACCCGATGATCCTTTTCCCTTGATCCCGGGCCACCGGTATAGGAAGGATGGCTCCTGTTAGATTGTCTTCACAGTCTGTGATCATATAGCCACGCATTGTCTCACAGACCATATTTCTGGTGCTCCGTACTGCTTCCCGAAAAGGGAAGGCCTGAACCCCATCGGACTGAATGTCGATGGGAGTTCAGGCATGCGATTCTATTTCAGTATGAGGATCAGTCTTTCGACTCTCAAGTAACTTACATTCGTACGTGCATTGTAGCGTTGCCACTCTGTGGGCAACATATCTTGTGGGGCACAGAGACCCCACGCTACAACTATGTTACTTCCTATTATAATGCCACAAGTGGTGCTGATACGATTGTTCCATTAGTCAAGCTTCTCAATGGCCGATTTCATCCGTGCCAGGCCTTTTTCTATATTTTCCATGGATGTGGCATAGGAAAAACGAACGCACTTGTCGGCGCCGAAGGCAACACCGGGAACAACTGCGATATTGGCCTCATCGAGGAGATATGCCGTCAGACTTGTTGAATCGGTTATCTTCTTTCCCTTATAAGACCTGCCATAGAGCCCGGAGACATCGGGAAAGACGTAGAAGGCCCCCTCCGGATTGAGGCAGGAAACTCCCTCCATTGCGTTGAGACTCTTTACGATAACGTCTCTTCTCTTTACAAATTCCTTCACCATCTTGGCCGTCGCCTCCTGGCTCCCTGTCAAGGCCTCTACTGAGGCCTTCTGAGCGATGGAAGTCGGGTTCGACGTGCTCTGACTCTGAATCTTTGCCACCTGAGAGATGAGTTCTTTGGGACCTGCCCCATAGCCTATTCTCCATCCCGTCATGGCATAGGCCTTTGAAACACCGTTTATGACGACAGTCTGGCTCTTGATCTCCTCGCTCACATTGGCTATATTGAAAAACTTAAAGTCATCGAAGACGATCTTTTCATAGATATCATCGGATATAACAGTAATATCCTTCCCCACTATTACCTCGGCTATGGCCTCCATTTCGGCCAGGGTATAGGCAGACCCCGTGGGATTTGAAGGACTGTTCAGTATGATCATTCTGGTGTTTTTTGTGATCGCCCTTTCCAGTTCCCTGGGATCGATCTTAAATCCCTTCGATCCCTTCGTTTCCAGAATAACCGGTGTGGCATCGGCAATTATGGCCATATCGGGGTAGGAAACCCAGTAGGGGGCGGGCACGATAATTTCATCCCCTTCTTCGAGGAGCGCCTGCATTACGTTGTATATGGTGTGCTTGGCGCCGCACGAAACGACGATCTGCGATCTGTCGTATGTCAGGTTGTTGTCGACTTTGAACTTTCCGATGATGGCATCCTTCAGCTCGTCTATTCCCCCGGCCGCAGTATATCGTGTGAAACCATCCTTGATTGCCTTGATGCCGGCTTCACTGATGTTCTCGGGGGTATCAAAATCGGGTTCTCCGACACCAAAGCCTATAATGTCTCTCCCCGCCGCTTTCAATTCATTCGCCTTCATTGTAATGGCAAGCGTTGGTGAGGGTTTTATACTAGTGACTCTTTTCGCAAATTTCATCCTGCTACCTCCTTACTATGAATGTTAACCTGGAATATTTTGAAGATCATTTACCTTCTCCGAGTTTGGGATACTTTTCCTGTAATTTCATATACACAACATCGGGAACGAGACCTTTTACATCCCCGCCGAAACTGGCGGCCTCCTTGATGATTCGTGAATTTATATAAAACCACTTAAAGCCCGTCATCAGGAAGACCGTTTCAATCTCCCTGTCAAGCCTTCTGTTGATAAGGGCCAACTGAAATTCATATTCAAAATCGGACATGGCCCTCAATCCTCTCATGATGCAATTTGTCTTTTTTTCTCTTACATAATCGACAAGTAGCCCTGTAAAGCAGTCGACACTGATCCTGTCATTGTCTTCGACAAGTTTCTCAGCCATGGACATCCGTTCCTCTGCACTAAAGAGGGTCTTCTTGCCAGGATTGTGGCCTATCAATACAATGATCTTATCGAATATCCTCAATCCTCTATTGATGATATCCAGATGACCGTTCGTTATGGGATCGAATGATCCGGGGTATACCGCTATCCTGTCCATTTTCCACCTCATTTACATGATTTTCAAAAAAGAGAGTACTGTGTCTCCGTATCGCCGCTGGTCTGTCAGAGTGAACATATCATTACCGGCCACCGCTTCTCTCACCGAGTGTTCCACAACCACAACACCGCTTTTTTTAAGCAACTCCGCTGCAGCCACCAGTGAAAGTGCATTTTTTATGAGATCTTTCTCGTAAGGGGGATCGACAAAGATAATATCAAAATTCTCTCCCCCCATCTCCAGCATCTTAACTCCCCGTTCAACGGTACCCCGTATCGTCACATATCCCGTTTGAAAACCGCAGGCATCGAGGTTCCTCTTGATGGTCTGAAAATGGAGAGGCGCTCTTTCAATAAAGACAACCTTCGTCGCCCCTCTGCTCAGTGCCTCTATGCCGACATTCCCTGTACCGCCATAGAGATCAAGAAAGAACAACCCATCCATCGGCGGGAGTATATCAAATAAGGACTTTTTTATCCTGTCCGCGGTAATCCTTATATTGCGGCTCTTCGGTGCATATATCTTTTTGCCTCTTTTATCACCGCCGATTACCCTCATCAGTTATTATAAATAATCCTGTATCAGGATCTCTGCTATCTGCACAGTATTGAGCGCCGCACCCTTCCTTATATTATCGGAAACGATCCACATGTTAATCCCATTATCTATCGATTCGTCCTCTCTGATTCGTCCCACAAAGGTATCATCCTTTCCGGCTGCATCGCTGGCAAGGGGATATTCACTGAACTCGGGATTATCGACCACGGTAACGCCGGGGGCCCGGGCCAGCAGATCTTTCACCTCTTTCGCCGATATCTTCCTTTCCGTCTCTATGTTTACAGATTCGGAATGACCATAAAAGACGGGGACCCTCACCGTCGTGGCCGTCACTGCAATAGATGGATCGGTCATGATCTTCCTTGTTTCGTTCACCATCTTCATTTCTTCTTTGGTATAACCATTCTCCAGGAAAACATCGATATGTGGCAGGCAGTTAAAGGCTATCCGGTGGGGATAGACATTCATCTCAGGTTCCTTCAAGTTCAGGAGCGCCTTCGTCTGCGCCACCAGTTCATCTATTGCCTTTTTTCCCGTTCCCGACACGGCCTGATAGGTGGAAACGACCAGTCTCTTGATCTTTACCGCATCGTGTATCGGTTTCAAGGCTACTACCATCTGGATTGTCGAGCAGTTGGGATTGGCGATAATCCCCTTTGTTGTGTACAAAGAGATGGCTTCAGGATTTACCTCGGGTACAACGAGGGGTACTTCCGGGTCCATCCTGAAGGCGCTTGTATTGTCTACCACGACGCAGCCCGCAGCGGTGGCTATGGGCGCAAAGCGCTCACTGATACTGCCTCCCGCCGAGAAAAGACCTATCTCTATACCCTCAAAGGAATTTTCATCGAGCACCTCTATGGGATAATCTTCATTCTTATAGGTCAATTCCTTCCCCATCGAACGCTCCGAAGCAAGGAGTCTTAATTTTCCCACAGGAAAATCCCTCTCCTCCAGAATCTTTATCATCTCATTTCCTACGGCACCAGTGGCACCTAGTACTGCTACACTATATTTTCTCATACGTCTTTATCTCTCCATTTCTAAACTTTCCCCATGGGAATAAACAAAATGAGCATCGCCACGATCACTGATGGTCCGCCCACATGGAACAGTGCAAATCCCTCTTTTCACGATCTTCACAACCCATCCTTCACGGCTGCTATCTTACCTTCACAGGTTATTATCCTTGCATTCCCTTTTGGCTGCTCTCCCTTTAACCACCTTATAGAGCGTCCATCCCGGTCCCGATATACAATAGCCGACGGCAAAGGTGAAAAGCATAATCTGAGGTTCTATAACGATGACCGTAAGGAGACAGACAATCAGGACAAAGGTCATGAAGGGCTTTCGGGAAAAGAAGTTTAAGTCCTTAAAACTGTAGTATTTAACGTTACTTACCATCAATAGTGCAAGAACTACCATGAAGGCAATGAGAGCTGGATGATAGAGATTCCCTTCCCCCCCGAGATAGTCATAAAAGAGGACAGATGTTGCCACAACGCCTGCCGCCGCCGGAATGGGAAGGCCGTTAAAGACCTTGCTGTTGATAACCCCGATCTGAATGTTAAACCGTGCCAGACGAAGGGCTCCGCAGGCTACGTAGAGGAATGCCCCCAGCCAGCCATATCTGCCATAGGGTGAGAGTGCCCAGCCATATGCGAGAATAGCGGGGGCAACACCGAAGGCAATCAGATCGGACAGCGAATCGTACTCCATCCCGAATTTACTGGTCGTATTCGTAAATCTGGCAATCTTGCCATCAAGGCCATCAAGAACACCGGCTATCAGAATCGCAACGGCAGCCCTTACAAAATCCCCGTTCATGGAAGCTATAATTGCGTAAAATCCGCAGAACATGCTCGCCGTTGTAAAGAGGTTCGGTAATAGATAGATCCCTTTTTTCATATTGTCGTGATTGATCGTTCTATTCTTTCTCATATCAATTTCCCCACCTTTGTATGGCCCGCCTGTACCCTGTCTCCAACCTTCACCAAGACTTCAGTGTCAATGGGCATAAAGACCTCCAGTCGCGAACCGAATCGTATAAGACCAAACCGTTCGCCCCGTTTCAGGACTCCCCCTTCTTTTACCCAGCATGCGATCCTGCGCGCCACAAATCCCGCAATCTGCACGACCAGAATCTGCTTTCCTTCTTCCGTCTCAATGACAAGACTGTTTCGTTCGTTCTGTGCAGACGCCTTGTCCAGATTTGCCGAAAAAAATTTTCCCTTCCTGTAGCTGATCGTTTTTATGACCCCCGAACAGGGACACCTGTTAACGTGAACATTGAAGATATTCATGAATATGCTTACCTTCTTGAATGTTCCCTCGATAATATCCTTTTCATCAACCTCTTCTATCTTCAAGATGCGTCCGTCTGCAGGAGATACTATCACACCGGCGTCGTCAGGGATTGTTCTCTCGGGATTGCGTAAAAACCACAACACAAAAAGGGCAATCACTATGAAGAAGACAGTCAGGTATGTACATCCCCACCAGACAGAAAGGGCGACGAGAATCGCCAGGGGCACAACGAATATAAATGCATCGAGAACAATGGGCAATTTTTTATAATCCATAAAATCTCCAGTTACTCTTAAAAAAATTTAGATGATAATCACTCTCATCATTACTTCTCTTTGATTATTTTCACACCCGGGTCTCCTCATGGCCAAAAGTCTTTCATCCCTTTGATTCCGCGTAGGAGGCGCGAAGATATCTGGGAACCACCCCGATCGACTGCAACATACCACCGTCATAATACTTTTTCAATCCAATAAGTCCCACTGCCCCCGCCCTGATATAGTTGAAGGATTGAGGAACAAAGAAGGATTGTTCAGAGAGCCGTTCTCTGATCATACCTTCATAGAGGGTTGCGCCATCTCCGACAAAGAGGGTATCACCATAGAGTTCTTCCACCAACCGCTCCGGTGTCGTCACCCGTTCCTCAACGATCATAGCGGGGATACCCCCTTTTTCTATTCTGTAGAGGGCCGTGTATACTTCCCCCCTTTTGGCATCCAGCATGGGACAGATGGAACATTCAGAATGAGGGATGTTTGAGGCGAGGGCCCTCAGCGAGGAAACACCGACAATCGGCTTTCCCGCTGCAAAGGCGAAACCCTTCATTGTACTCAACCCCACTCTGATGCCGGTGAAAGAACCGGGTCCAACAGTTACGGCAAAGAGGTCAATCTCCGATGGTTTGACCCCTCCCTGAGAGAGCAGAGCCTCTATTGCCTCCAGGAGGGTCTCCTCGTGTCTTCTTTTTGTATTAAAACAGAATTCCGCTCCTATTGACTCGTCATAGAGGAGGGCGACACTTGAAGATTCTGCCGAGGTATCGATTGCCAGAATTTTCATCGTCAACCGCTCACTATCCGTGCAATATCGTTGTAAAAAACAAATACCATCAAAAGAATGAGGAGGAAAAAGCCCACCTGTTGAGCCATCTCTCGCCACTTCATGTTAATCTCTTTTCTCGTCACGATCTCAATGAGGTAAAACATCAAGTGTCCGCCATCAAGAACGGGTATGGGGAGGAGATTCAGCACACCGAGGTTTATACTGAGGACAGCCATAAAGAATATAAAGGGGATGATCCCCTGCTTTGCATATTCACCGGACATCTTGGCTATCATGATGGGTCCGCCCAGCGTACTCGGTGAAATAACACGTTGAATAATCTTTACTATGCTCACATAGGTTAATTTCGTAAACCACCATGTCTGCTCAGCCCCTTCCACAACCGCCTTGAAGGGGTTCAATCTCACGGTAACCATTTCGGAAGAAGACGCTATGCCTATCTTATAGGATTCTACCTCTTCACCAAATATATTTTTCCCCTTCACCGCCCCCGGTTTAACAACGACATCGGATATTTTGTTGTCTCTTTCGATGGTGATGGTGAGATCTCTGCCCTTGCTATCCTTTATGATTGCAGCCATGTCAGACCAGTACAACACCTCTGCACCGTCGACGGCAAGGACCAAATCCCCCTTTTCTATGCCCGCTTCAAAGGCGGCCGCGCCATCCTGGATGCCTCCCACCCGCGTTGTAAGAGTGGGGACACCGATTGTGTATATGATGGAAAAAATGACGATTGCGAGGAGGAAATTAAAGAGAGGACCGGCAACCACGATTGCGATCCTTTTATATACCGATTGATTCTGGAACGATCTCCTCTCGTCTTCCGGTGAGAGTTCTTCATCTCCCTCCTCCCCAAGCATTTTCACGTATCCTCCAAGGGGTATGGCTGAAATGATATATTCCGTCTCTCCAATCTTTTTTCCTAAAACCCTGGGACCGAAACCGAGGGAAAACTTCAGGACACCCACTCCCGACCATTTGGCCACAAGAAAGTGCCCCAATTCATGGACAAAGATCAATACTCCCAGCAGAATTATTACCGATATTATACTTGTTCCTATCACAATTGTATGTCTATCCTCCCAATTATTTTTTCAGCCATTTTCCGTCCCCACCCATCCGCTTGAATGATGCCTGAGATCGATTTCTCTTCCTCCCCTTTGTGGAGACCCATCGTTTTTTCAACAACTCCCGCAATGTCGAGAAATCCTATGCTCCCCTTTATAAAGGCATCGACGGCCACTTCATTCGAGGCATTCAATACGGCCGGCATGGATCCCCCCTTTTCGGCCGCCTCATATGCAAGCCTGAGGGCCGGGAATTTATCGCAATCGGGGGAGAAAAATTCCAGCTTTCCTTCCCTGCACAGATCGAGTGAGGTCGCTCCACTGCAAGACCTTTCGGGATATGAAAGGGCGTATGATATGGGAACCCGCATATCGGGGACCCCGAGCTGTGCTATGACGGAACCGTCTTTGTACTCTACCATTGAATGAACTATGCTCTGAGGATGAATAATGACGTCGATCCTGGAAACATCGAGATCAAACAACCACCTCGCCTCTATGATTTCGAGTGCCTTGTTCATCATCGTTGCGGAATCTATGGTTATCTTTTGCCCCATCTCCCAGTTCGGGTGTCTGAGGGCATCTTCCACGGTTACATCCTTTAATTGTTCCTTCGATGTTTCACGAAAGGGACCGCCCGATGCCGTGAGTATAATTCTCTTTACATCTCCCTTATTATGACCAAGGAGACTCTGAAAGATTGCGCCATGTTCGCTGTCCACGGGAAGGATTTTTACGTTTCTCGATGCAGCCTTCTCGATGACGATAGGCCCCGCCATGACCATTGTTTCCTTGTTGGCAAGGGCGATATCCTTTCCCGCTTCAATCGCCGCTATAGTGGGAAGGAGTCCCGCTGCCCCCACTATGGCGGAGACCACCATATCCACCGTGTGTAAAGAGGCAATCTCCCCGTACCCATCGGTGCCCCAGAGGATCTCTGTATTTGATTTCCCCAGATCCTCTTTCAGTCTCTCTGCATGATCCCTGTCGATAACTGCCGCAACTGCCGGTTTAAAACGCTCAATCTGCCTCTTTAAAAGTTCCACATTCCGGCCTGCCGCCAGAGCTGCCACTGAAAATCTCCCGGGATTCTTTTCAATGACATCTAATGTGCTGATTCCTATGGAGCCCGTTGACCCTAAAAGGGATATTGTCTTCATTGTATCACAAGAATAATATAATAATAGACGAAGGGGATTATAAATGTAAAAGAGTCCAAACGATCCAGAACCCCTCCATGCCCCGGAATGATACTGCCCGAGTCTTTTACCGACGATACCCTCTTGAGGGCGGATTCACAGAGATCCCCTAACTGTCCCATGATATTCCCCATAATAGCGATAACAACAATGTGCGTCAGTGGGATCTCTTCAAAGAAGAAAATTCTGAATATGATGCACCCCAGGATACTGCCGATAATTGAACCGAAGGCACCTGCTACCGTTTTCCCCGCACTCACCACCGGCATGAGTTTTCTCTTCCCCCAGGTTCGCCCTGCGTAAAAGGCGAATGTATCGCTGAAAAATGCAATGACTATGAGGAGAAAGACCCACAGAGCACCATTATCAAGAGAACGCGTCGTGATAATGAAGGATATCGTGACGGGTATATACATAAATCCGAATATGACCTTGATCGGTGCCGTCAGGTCAAGGGCGTCCTCCTTCACCCGATAGAGAAAGATGAGGAACACGGCTATAAGAGAAAAGGTGACGATGGCAAACATAAGTTCAAGCCCGCCAAGGAGGGCACCCAGCGGTATCAGTATGCCGATTACCACCCCTTCCACCTTTTCAGTGGTACATCCCTTTTTAAAGACCATGCTGTTATATTCACAGACAGCGCCGAGAATCAGAATCGCAATACAGATGGCAAAAATGTATGGGGGTCCCAATACCAGAAAATAAATCAGGGGAAGTGCTGCGAGCCCCGTGATCCACCTTTTTACATGCGAACCCATAATCTAATCCCCCGACAATTGATCGCTGATCAAACCAAATCTTCTTTCCCTTTTCTGATAGTCAACAATGGCATCGAAGAGGCTGGCCTCTGAAAAATCGGGCCACAGTATGTCAGTAAAATAAAGCTCCGCATAGGCCAACTGCCACAAGAGGAAATTACTGACCCGGTATTCCCCGCTCGTCCTGATAAGCAGATCGGGATCGGGCATATCGGAGGTATAGAGGTAACGCGCAAAATTCTCCTTCGTTATATCACCCTTCTCTAGACGGCCCTCCGTAACATCACGTACAACCTTTTTCACACTTTCAACAATCTCGTCCCGTCCACCATAACTGAGTGCAAGCGTTAAAATCATTCCTTTATTGTGTGCCGTCTTTTCAACCGTATCGAGAAGAACCGTTCTTGTCTTTTCGGAAAATCTGTCTATATCGCCTATTGTCATCAGTTTGATATCCTTATCGATCATCTCCTGTACCTCGGATTTGAGATAGTCTTCGAGGAGCGACATCAAGGCCTTTACCTCATCTTTCGGCCTCTGCCAGTTCTCGACTGAAAAGGCATAGAGCGTAAGATACTGAATACCCAGTCTTCGACAGGCCCTCACTGCATTTCTGACTGAATCGGCCCCCTTCTTGTGCCCTGCCAGTCTTCTCAGTGTATTTTTCTTTGCCCACCTTCCGTTTCCATCCATGATGATAGCAATATGAGCGGGAAGTTTCGTTGTGTCAATTCTTTCCATTGTAATCCCTTGCACCAGTTACCTTAATTGGAATTGAGTATCATAGCATACTTACATTTTCAAGGCATCTTTATTGTAAAACCACGGTTAAACCTCTCTATGCAACAAATAAAAGCTTCATAATGCTAAACCCAAAGAGCGGGAGGCAACTCCTCATGGTCATGGAATGACGGTATTGCTCGCCCTTCTTTGCAATGCTGTCACTATACAAAAAAAGGGAACCTGAAAGGTTCCCTTGACATCGTCTTCCGATTGCCTCGTCATCATATCTCCATGATTTCCTCTTCCTTGGCTGCAAGGATTGTGTCCGTCTTCTTTATATATCCATTGGTGATTTCCTGCACCTCATCCTGGTAATCATGAAAATTATCCTTCGATATTTCGTTCTTTTTTTCCAGTTCCTTGAGGGCGTTGTTTGCATCCCGCCGTGCATTCCTCAGTTTTATCTTGCTCTCTTCCGTCATTTTCTTAACGAGCTTTACCAGTTCCCTGCGTCTCTCTTCAGTGAGGGGGGGTATATTTATACGTATTATGTTCCCATCATTTGTAGGGACCAGCCCCAATTCTGATTTCTGTATGGCCTTTTCAATATTACCCATGGCGGTCTTGTCCCAGGGAGAAATCAATAGCTGCTGACTCTCGGGAGTGGAAAGCGTAGCAACCTGATTGAGGGGCGTCATTGAACCATAATAGTCCACCTTGATCCCGTCAAGGAGGGCGACGGATGCCCTTCCTGTCCTCACCTTGTTAAAGGACCTTTCAAGGAAGGTTATCTGTTTTTCCATATCCTCTTTCATTTCCTCATAAATCAACTCTTTCATCTCGCTACTCCAACCATTGTTCCGATGGGCTTTCCCAGAACAACGTCTTTGATGTTTCCTTTCTTCGATAGATTAAAAACGACGATGGGCAGATTATTATCCCTGCACATCGCAATGGCCGTCGAATCCATTACCTTCAGATCTCTTGTCATAACTTCAGTATAGCTTATGTGTTCGAAAAACCGGGCGTCACCGTGTTTGACGGGATCTTTATCATAGACACCGTCAACCTTGGTTGCCTTCAGTATTACATCGGCCCTGATCTCCAGTGCACGGAGGCATGCCGCCGTATCGGTGGTAAAGAAGGGATTCCCCGTTCCTCCCACAAATATTACAACCCTTCCCTTTTCCAGATGTTCCAGGGCCACCCTCGTTACGAAGGGCTCCGTCACCTCGTGAACTCCCACTGCAGACTGCACCCTGGTGGGAATTCCCTGCCCCTCAAGGGCATTTTGAATTGCCAGGCCATTCATCACCGTGGCAAGCATACCGATATAATCGGCGGAAGTCCTTTCCATGCCTTTGCTGCTTGCCTGAAGGCCGCGGAAAAAATTCCCGCCCCCTATAACGATTCCCAGCTGGACTCCGAGACGGGCAACTTCCTTTACCTCTTCCGCTATTGCAGTGAGGATATCCGTGTCTATGCCGAAGGAACTCTTCCCCAGAAGCGCCTCGCCGCTCAGCTTTAAAAGAACCCTTTTATAGGATGGTTTATCCATACAATCCACTTCCATTACTGGGCAAAAGATACCGGTGCCAACCTATCCGGACTTTCTTACAGGTCTTCACCAAGCTGGAAACGGGAAAATCTTCTTACGACAATATTTTCCCCCGTCTTGGCAATCATATTACTGACCAGGGTTCCAACGTTGACATCAGTGTCTTTCACAAACTTCTGATTCAAGAGACAGACATCTTCGTAGTACTTCTTGAGCTTCCCTTCGATTATCCGGTCCAGTATCTTCTCAGGTTTTCCCGCAGCAAGGGCCTGGCTCCGGTATATCTCTCGTTCCCTTTCCAGTACATCCTCCGGTACATCTTCGGGTTTGATGTAGGTGGGATTCAGGGCCGCAATCTGCATGGCGATATCCCGTGCCATGGCATTAAAATTGTCTGTCTTTGCAACAAAGTCGGTTTCGCAGTTTACCTCGACCATGACGCCGATTTTCCCGGCCATATGGATATAAGAGGTAACGGCCCCTTCTTTCGCTGCCCGGGAAGATCTCTTTGTAGCCGCAGATAGTCCTTTTTTTCTCAAATAATCGACGGCCTTTTTGAAATCGCCGTCAGAGGCGGTAAGGGCCTCCTTGCAATCCATCATGCCGGCATCGGTCTCGCCTCTCAGTTCTTTTACCATAGATGCTGTAATGCTCAATTTATTTCTCCTTCTCCTCGCTCTCGATAACCGAACTGTCTACTTCAGGTGTTTCCTCGGTTTCGGGGATATCAAGATCAATATCTATATCTTCCGCCGTTGTCTCGGCTTCCACTTCTTCTTTCTGGTCTTTATCACTCTCCGCCTGTATCAATTCCTCGAATTTTCTCTTCCCCTCGAGAACAGCATCCGCCATTTTCAAGGAAAACAACTTGATGGCCCGTATTGCGTCATCATTCCCAGGAATAATGTGATCTATATCATCGGGATCGCAGTTTGTGTCGACGACTGCTACAATAGGAATAGCCAGCTTTCTTCCTTCCTTGACGGCAATCAGTTCCTTCTTGGGATCAACGATGAATATGCCTCCCGGCAGCCCCTTCATGTCCCGTATGCCTCCCAGGACCTTCTGCAGTTTCTCGCGTTCCCTCTGGAATCCCAGAGTCTCCTTCTTAGTGAAGGCATCGATAGTTTCATCTTCGAACATACCGTCAAGTTTATTTAGCCTGTCGATACTTTTCTTGATTGTGGTAAAATTGGTCAACATGCCTCCAAGCCATCTCTGGTTTATATAGGGCATGCCGCACCTTTCGGCCTCGGCCTTGATGGATTCCTGTGCCTGCTTCTTGGTTCCTACAAAGAGGAGTTCTTTCCCCGAGGCAACCATGCCGACAACATATTTGTAGGCGGACTCAAACAACCCCACCGTCTGCTGAAGATCTATAATATAAATCCCATTTCGTGCAGTATAGATGTAGGGTTTCATCTTCGGATTCCACCGATTCGTCTGGTGTCCGAAGTGAACACCCGACTCGAGCAATTCTTTCATTGTTACTTTTGGCATAGATATTTCCTTTCAGTTGTTTTTTCCTCCACCCTTATCGCCTTGTTGTGAAACTCCCGAAGGAGCAACGCCACAACAATCAAAGGGCGTGTGTACTTGTCATACAAGACGTAGCGAGTTACCACATAAGTGCCAAATAATCAAGGCAAAAAACTAACTATGACAGACTGGTAAAAAGTCATTTTCGAACGGCTTTGAGCATTTCGGGAAACAGATAATTGCGGTGATTGTCGTTAAGAAATTCTAAGTGTTTGAGTGCTTTAGCACGAGTTTTAGATTTTTAGCCAAGCATCGAAATCATCCCCGAAATGGTCTTCCAGAGAGAAAATCTGACTTTTTACCGGACCATCAGCTATGATATAAGGCGTTTATTTTGATATACTCATGAGAGAGGTCCGAGGTATACAACCGAAATGATTCCTCACCCATACCAATCTTTAACAAAATCCTGACCGTGTCTTTCTTCATGATTGCCGGAAGCCTGCCCTCGGAATCGGTTCTTCCCTCACCATTCATAAAGAGGGGCACATCATCAAAATAGAGTTCCACTGAATCGGTGGGAAATGGAATGTCTCTGGAGCCGATAGCGGATATTATCCTTCCCCAGTTCGGGTCCTCCCCGAAAAATGCAGTCTTCACAAGGTTGGAGTTTGCCACGGCATATGCCAGTTCTTTCGCCTCCTCAATGCTTCGGGCACCTTCGATGGTAATTTCTATAAGCTTCGTGGCACCCTCTCCATCTCTGACTATTGATGTGGCCAGGGGAACCATGACGGCCGACAGCGCATCTCTGAATGTGGCAACATCCTCCGAAGACCGATCGACGGAGCTGTTTCCCGCAATTCCGTTTGCGAGGATGATGGCGGTATCATTGGTACTCATGCACCCATCGACGGTTATGGCATTAAAACTCCTAGCAATTACCTCTTTGAAAATACGGGAGAGGCAGTCATGACTGATCGCCGCATCGGTCATAATAAATGACAGCATGGTAGCCATGTTGGGCTCTATCATGCCGGCCCCTTTGGCAATCCCGCCTATCGTTACTTCCTTCCCCCCGACAGAACAGGTACTGCCCACTATCTTGGGGAATGTGTCCGTCGTCATGATAGCCTCTTCGGCAGTGGGTATGCCGTCCCTGCTCAAACCCTCGACAAGACTATCCACATTCCCGGTGATCTTTTCTATGGGAAACCGTTCCCCTATGATGCCCGTAGATGCCATCAGTACAAGGTTTTCGTCTATACCCATGCTTTCAGAGACGGCCCTCGCCATGGCAAGGGCTCCCTCATAGCCCTTTTCTCCCGTCACGGCGTTGGCATTCCCACTGTTAATGATTATTGCCTGTGCACTACCACCCTTTATTCGCTCTTCATCGACAAGAACGGAGGCAGCCTTGAAACGGTTTGTCGTAAAGACTCCGCATGCAGTTGCAGGAACCTCGGAATATATCAACGCAAGGTCCCGCTTCCCATTGTCTTTTATTCCTGCCGATATACCGCTGGCGAGGAAACCAGGTACGCGGATTGCTTTTCTGTCTGTCATTTTTCCCATCATTGCCCGCAACATTTTTTATACTTCTTACCGCTTCCGCAGGGGCAAGGGTCATTTCTTCCAACCTTTTTCCCTTCCCTCTTCACGGTCTGGGGAGATCCTCCCTCTTCCCCTCTGCTCATGACATAATCCTGCTGCTGGCGCTCCTCTATCTCCTGCACTTCTTCCTCTCTCCGTATCTGAACCATGCAGAGCTTTTCCAGCGTATCCTCCTTGACGCGATAGACCATGTCCATGAACATATCATAGCCTTCCTTCTGGTATTCCCTGATCGGATCTTTCTGGGCGTATCCCCTGAGGCCGATGCCCTCCTTCAGGTGATCCATGGAGAGCAAGTGTTCCTTCCAGTGTGTGTCTATCGATTGAAGCATGATGACCTTCATGATATATGTCATCAGCTCCTGGCCGTATTCTTCCTCCTTCTTGCGAAGGAGAGACATGACATCTGAGGCAATCCCTGCGATCACCGTCTCTCTGTCCGGCTTATCCAGTTCGTCGAAATTATATCTGATGGAGAACTGTTTGAATAATATGTCCGTCAATCCCTTCAGATCCCACTCATCGGGGCGCAGCTTTTCGTCCATATAATCGGCAGCCACGTCACCCACAATCTCTTCAAGAATGGATTCAACAGTTTCCCAGAGATCCTTACCGCTCAAGACATCTTTTCTCTGCCTATAGATAACCTCTCTCTGGCGATTCATCACATCGTCATATTCCAGAAGATGTTTCCTGATCTCGAAGTTCTGACCCTCCACCCTCTTTTGGGCATTCTCAATAGCTCTGGAAATCAGATTATGTTCTATCGGCTGTCCCTCTTCCATTCCGATCTTTTCCATGACCGACGAAATGCGTTCCGCCCCGAATATCCTCAAGAGATCATCTTCCAGAGACAGGTAAAACCGTGACGATCCCTTGTCGCCCTGTCTCCCCGATCTCCCTCTCAACTGATTGTCTATCCTGCGGCTTTCATGACGTTCCGTTCCCAGTATATGGAGTCCGCCAAGCTCCGCCACACCGTCGCCCAGTTTTATGTCCGTTCCCCTTCCGGCCATATTGGTCGATAGCGTAACAGACTTGTACTGACCTGCCTGGGCGATGATTTCAGCCTCCTTGTCGTGATACTTTGCGTTCAACACACTATGCTTGACGCCTTTTCTTTTCAGGTATTTGCTCAAAAGCTCCGATTTTTCGATCGATATGGTACCCACCAGGACGGGTCTTCCCTTTTCGTTAAGCTCCTTTACTTCCTCGACGATGGCCTTTATTTTTTCCTCTTCCGTCTTATATATGACATCGGAATTATCCTTCCTGACCATGGGCATGTTGGTGGGAGCTACAATAACTTCGAGACCGTATATCTTCTTGAATTCGGCCGCCTCCGTATCTGCCGTACCGGTCATCCCGGCAAGTTTTTCATACATCCTGAAATAGTTCTGAAATGTTACCGATGCCAGCGTCTGGTTTTCCCGCTCTATCTTGACCTTTTCCTTCGCCTCCAGTGCCTGATGCAGACCATCACTGTATCTCCTCCCCGGCATGACCCTCCCGGTGAATTCATCGACTATAACTACCTGACCATCCTTCACCAGATAATCGATATCTCTCTTAAAGAGCGCATGGGCCTTGAGCGCCTGGTTCACGTGGTGGAGAATCTCCATATTTTTCGGCTCATAAAGATTCTGAACCTTGAGCAGCTTTTCCACCTTTGCCACGCCCTCTTCAGTGAGAACTACGGACCTGCTCTTTTCGTCGATGGTATAATCCGAATTCCTCTTCAGGCGCGGCATGATCTGATTGATCTGGTAATATTTGTCCGTAGATTCCTCGGAAGGCCCCGATATAATGAGCGGCGTCCGTGCCTCATCAATGAGGATGCTGTCCACCTCATCGACAATGGCGAAGTTGAATTCCCGCTGCACATAATCCTCAATGCGGAAGTTCATATTGTCACGGAGATAATCGAAGCCGAATTCGTTATTGGTGCCATAGGTTATGTCGCAGTTATAGGCATTCCGTCTCTCTTCATCACTCATGCCATGAACGATGACACCCACAGACAGTCCCAGGAATGTATAGATTGGTCTCATCCATTCGGAGTCTCTCCGCGCCAGGTAATCGTTGACCGTTACAACATGGGCACCCCTTCCGGTCAAGGCGTTCAAATAGAGGGGCATCGTTGCTGCCAGCGTCTTCCCCTCACCCGTTTTCATCTCGGCAATCTTTCCTTCATGGAGAACGATACCGCCTATAATCTGCACATCAAAGGGCCTCATCCCCAGCGTTCTGCGCGAGGCCTCCCTTACAACAGCAAAGGCTTCTGCCAGAATATCATCAATATTTCCGCCGTTATTCAGGGTTTCCTTGAAATAGGTCGTTTTGGCTGTCAGTTCCGAATCACTGAGACTTTCCATAGCCGGTTCGAGGCCATTAACCTCTTCCACGATAGGTGCTATCCTCTTTAATTCCCGGTCGTTTTTACTACCGAAAATCTTCTTCAGGATATAATTCAGCATAATTCCCCCATAAAAAAAACCCGGTAATGTCTGTTACCGGGAAACCTTTTAGATATTGTAAAAACAGTGCAGTTGCAAGGTTCTCTAAAAAAGATGTCTTCGCGGATTCACGTAAATACCCTTCACCAAAACACCATAATGCAGGTGAGGACCCGTACTCCTTCCGGAATTACCGACATAACCTATAAGATCGCCCCGCTTCACTCGTCGCCCCTTTTTGACAGTCGACTTGAGCATATGACCATACACGGTTATTATATTATTCCCGTGATTTATTCTGACCTCATTTCCCATTCCGGTGTCCGGTCTGGCCTTAGTGACAACCCCACCGGCAGGCGCCACGATCTCTTTCTTCATCCTTGTTGCTATATCAATCCCCCGGTGGAATTCCCTTCTTCCGGTAAATGGCGAAATCCTGTATCCGAATTCCGATGTTACCCACCCTCGTACGGGCCAAATGGAGGGAGTGGTTGCGAGCAAGGACTTTTGCTTTTTGAGAAACTCCAGTAACTCCTTGAAGCTTTTCTCCTGGTGATCGGCTTCCCCAAGGAGTTGATCAATGCTTCCATGTACCCTGCCGATGATCACTTTCTCCACATCGGCCATCTTCCCATCGAGTCTCTTCTCTTCGGGAATGGGACCTCCCATACCGAGGAGCTTGCCGTCATCCTCCTCGTCTTCCAGGTTTGTGATTATCCGAATCTTTTTATCGAACTGCTTCAGTTCAGTCATCTTCTTGCCAAATTCGGCCACCTTGCTGTCCAGCATGTCTATCTGCTTTTTCTGGATAGTACTGAGTTCTTTCAATTCGGCAAGCTCACCTATCTTGCCCTTTATTTTCACATAGTCATATGAAAAATATACGATGGACAAGATACCGATAGTCAGTACAAGGGATATAAACCTCAGAAAAATACCCGATACATTGACTTTTCTGATGGAACTTTTCTTTTGTGGTATGACAAGTAGAGTATAGTAACTCTTCCTCATTCGGGATCCTTTCAAACCATCCTGAAATGTCAGCGATAACGTGCGGGAATTCTAACATGAATATGGTAAATGTCAAGGGAAATTATCACTTTTATGCCGACCATGCTTTATTATACGCCCTTCAAAGAATATTGCAATTGTTTAGTTAGCATTGTTTAGTTAGCATTTACTAAGCAATTTTGATGCCAACGGGCAGGTTCTCTATAAAAATGCCTGGCAGTAGGGACTTTTATGAAAATCCCTTTGATAAAAACTCAGTAATGCTTCGGTACATTGTAATCTCACTGCAGGCTCTTTGACGCAGACATGGTCAATTAATTGACGGAAGAGATCGTCAAAAACAATGATGGTGCGAAACCTTCTGATGTCCTCCATAAACAGTTGCCTAATTCTCTATCATTTCTCCCGAATCATTGAACCCTTGGGATTTAACTACAACTAATCGGAAGATGATCCAAATCTTTACGCTACCGGCACATGTGACGAACCGTTAAAAAGTCATTTTCGAGCGGATTTGAGCATTTCGGGAAACAGATGATAGCGGTGATTGGCGTTAAGAAAATCTAATTGTTTGAGTGCTTTAGCACGAGTTTTAGATTTTTAGCCAAGCACTGAAATCATCCCCGAAATGGTCTTCCAGCGAGAAAATCTGACTTTTTTCCGAACCATCAAATATGGTTTCCTGCACCATAGACGAGCATTCTGTAGGTCTTCTCTATTCTGTCCCAGTTTTCCTCGCGGTCCATGGACCAGTATCTGCCGATTACCGATACAACCTGTCCCAGTTGCAATTCCTCACACTTCTTTTCTATCTTCTCTATGTAGAGTGCACCGCTCTCCGGTTTTTCGCCCCTCCTGCCCAGCATTGAATGTATAAACACATTCTTCAGACCCTCCCTTTTGGCAATCTCCATTATCCTGAAAAGATTATCGACAGAACCATGTGAACTGAAGAAGGATACAATGCCCAATAGATGAAGTGAGGCAGAATTCTCTTTCGCCGCCCTTATGACATCGAGGAAGGCCCTGTTCTCGAAAAAGGAACCATCTTCTATGGCAGACCGTATCCTCACGCTGTCGGAATATATCCGCCTTCCGGCACCGATATGGAGGTGACCCGCCTCGGAATTACCCACCGTTCCTTCGGGCAATCCGACTGCCTCTCCCGACGCCTTCAACGTCGTAAAGGCAGAGGTTTTCATCCATCTGTCCATCACGGGAGTCCGTGCCTTTGCAATGAGATTTCCTTCTTCTTTTTCACTGAAACCCCATCCGTCAAGAATCACCAGGAGGAGGCGGTGATTTGTCTCGAAGGATCCGTCCCCTATCAGAGACCGCCCCGTCATTGCATCGGGTTTTGCTATGCCCATCAATTCAAGAATCGTCGGAGCTATATCGGTCAGTCCACCACCCTGGCGGAGTTCGGGTTTCCTGTCTCCATGGAGAAGAATAAAGGGAACGAGTGAATCGGTGTGACCCGTATCAATAACCCCATCGGCATAGTACCACTTCTCGACAGTTCCATGGTCTGCCGTCACAATGACGGTCATCCCTTCCTTCAGGGCCGCTTCGATAACCAGACCTGCATTCCTGTCGACGACCTCAACTGCCTCAACAATGGCCTCGGGATTCTCGATGTGTCCAAGGACATCGACGTTGGGAAAATTTGTTACGACAAAGTCATATTTCTCATCCTGTACCTTTTCAATGACGGCCTCGGCAATCTCGTCGATTGACATCTCGGGCGCCTCATCGAAGAGGACAACGTCCTTTCTCGTAGGAACGACTATCCTCTCTTCCCCCGAAAGGGGATCTCCATTTTTTCCATTCAGGAAGAATCCCAGATGAACCGCCTTCTCCATTTCCGTAATCTTGATCTGTGTCTTTCCCGCCTTTGATATGGTTTCGCTCAAGGTGTCTGTGATCTTGCCATCCGCAGGGAATGCCACCCGGACATTTAATCCCCTCCTGTACTCAATCATGGTGGCAAAGTTCAGGTTCATCTTCTTCACTGGAAATTTATCGAATGCCTGGTCCGTCAAACTCTCCGTTAATTCTATCTCCCTTTCTCCCCGTATATTATAAAATATGGCGGAATCTCCGTCCCCTATCCTCCCTATCGGCTGTCCCTCATCATCTGAAAGGACCATTGGTTCCATCATCTCTTCATCATCGATAATTTTGTAGGCATCACGCACGGCCTGTGACATGACATATCTGTATTTTGACTTCACACCATACTCCTTTGAGAAATTTTCATTTATGGACATCAGTCGGCGATCAGTTGAAACAACATCTGTCGCCCACCTATGCGTGTGTATCTAATATATGGCATCCCTAAAGTCAAATAAAGGGAGCTTTTCTGTTGAAATGTGAGTTCTTTAATGGTACTTGCCTGTGTGACCTATCCCATTTACAGGATGTATGCTGTCATGTTAAAGACCGGTTTCGAAAAGATGGAAGAAGCTTAATGGACATTTATAAGAAACAGAGAAAGAAGATGGTCGACACCCAGGTCCGTGCGAGGGGAATCAAGGATGAGCGCGTCTTGCGGGCAATGGAAAAGATTCCCCGCCACCTTTTTGTCGATGAGGGAATCATAAATCAGGCATACGATGACAACCCCCTCCCCATAGGAGAGAGGCAGACCATATCTCAGCCCTATATTGTAGCGCTCATGACTGAAGCTCTCCAGTTAACGGGCAGGGAAAAGGTTCTTGAAATAGGTACGGGCTCCGGATACCAGGCGGCATTACTGGCAGAACTGGCCGACAGAGTCCTTTCCCTGGAACGCATCGCCTCTCTCGCATCAAAGGCCCGGAACATTATTGAATCGCTCAATTATTTCAATGTTTTAATCTGGGCTGGAGATGGAACGTACGGCTGGAAAGACGAGGCCCCCTTCGATGCCATTATTGTAACGGCAGGCGCCCCCGCCATACCTGATACCCTCAAGGATCAGCTGGCCGTAGGAGGAAAACTTATCATTCCCGTGGGCGACCGATGTACGCAAACCATGATGAAACTTACTCGACTTTCGGAAGACCCGAAAGATTATAAAGTAGAGGAACTGGGCGGTTGTCGTTTCGTCAATCTCATAGGCGAACATGGGTGGAAAGGGTAAAAAATTCTATGCTCAGAAAACTATATGACTGGGTTCTGCACTGGGCGGAAACGCCGTACGGATCGTGGGCGCTCTTCCTCCTCGCCTTTGCCGAGTCAAGCTTTTTCCCCATACCTCCCGACGTCCTGCTCATAGCGCTGGCCATATCTATCCCTGCCAAGTCCTTCAAATATGCGCTCATCTGTTCCGTCGGTTCGGTCCTCGGTGGAGCAGTCGGCTATGCCATCGGTTATCGTTTCATGCAGCTTATCGGTTTACACATATTGGAATTCTACGGACTGACAGACAAGTACCACACCATAGGTACCCTGTATAACCAGTATAATGCATGGGCCGTGGGAATTGCCGGATTTACCCCCGTACCGTACAAGGTCTTCACCATTTCGGCGGGTGCATTCAAAATAAACTTTCCCATTTTTCTCATTGCTTCGATCATCAGCAGATCGGCGCGGTTTTTTCTCGTCGGCTCGCTGATCTATCTATTCGGCCCCAGCATACGCAGATTCATCGACAGGTATTTTAATATCCTTGCCATCGTCTTTGTTATACTCCTGGTCGGTGGCGCCTTCTTAATAAAGTGGTTGGTCTGAGGTTTTTCTTATGATGTTGCATAAAGGAAAGTTTATCTTATTTTTGATGATTATTTTTATAACGGCCTGTGCGGCGAAGACAACTCAACCGAAAGGTGTCTACCATCTTGTTAAAAAAGATGACACCTTATGGAAAATAGCACAGACCTACAATTACGATGAGAAGGAACTTGCCCGAATAAATGACTTACCCAAATCGGGACAGATCAATGAAGGGTCTGTTATTTTCATCCCCCATGCGAGTAAATCGATTGCCATAAAACCCTCCGCCTCTGAAAAAAAGCGGGCTATCATAGAAAAGAAACAAGTGGAGAAACCGGAAATACCGCAGAAACCGAAGGAACCCGCCACGGCAGAAAAGGCAACGAAAAAAATCGCCGTCAGTAAAAAAGCAAAGGCCACGGCCTTTGGCGCCAACTTTATATGGCCCGTAACGGGTAAAGTCTCCTCAAAATTCGGCCGCCAGTCGGAGCTGCTTAAACTGAGCGATGGAACACAGATAAACTCCACGCGATACAACAACGGGATCCAGATAGATGCACGGGATGGCACCTCCGTCGTCGCTTCCGAGAGCGGTACGGTGGATAAGACGGACACCTTCAAATACTATGGGAAGACTATTATCATCAAACATGGGCGCGGATACATGACCGTTTACTCCTGCCTGAAAGAGATTACGGTCAAGGAAGGGGGCAAGGTAAAGCGGGGGCAGACTATAGGGTTTGTGGGCAAACACCAGAGAAGTGACAGATTCTCCCTCCACTTCGAAGTAAGACACAAGAACAGGGCAAAAAATCCCCTCTTCTACCTTCCCCAATCAGGGATGTAAAACAAAAAAAGGAGACAGAATGAAGTTAACAGATGACATCTATGGATACGAATGGATAAATCCCTCCGAGAATAACTGCAACAGCTATTACATCGGCGGCACTATTCAGGCCCTCGTCGATCCCGGACTGAAAAAATATATCCCCGACCTGCTGGAAAAGATGGCCCACGACGGCATAGCAAAGGAAGACATTCGATACATCATGAACACGCATTCCCATCCCGATCACTTTGAGGCATCGGAATTTTTCAAGGATGAGAGCGCCATCAAGATAGGTCTCCATGAAAAGTGTATCGAATTCCTGAAGGGTGCCGGGAGCGAACTTTACGGGCTGTTCGGATTACAGGTCCCCGAAATCGCAATAGACCCCTTTCTGAAAGAAGGGACCATCACCGTGGGAAATGAAACACTTGAAATAGTGCATGCGCCGGGACACTCTCCGGGATCGGTAGGTATCTACTGGCCCGCGCGAAAGGCCCTTTTCCCCGGCGATGTAATCTTCAGTCAAAATGTGGGACGGACGGATTTTCCCGGGGGAAACAGTTCACTCCTTAAAAAGAGTATTATAAGCCTCTCACAGCTGGATGTTGAATTTCTTCTCCCCGGGCACATGGAAATCGTCCAGGGGAAAGAGCGGGTAGAGGATAATTTCCGGGTAGTGAGAGAGGAGATATTCCCCTACATTTAAAAGGCGTCAGACATTCTCCCCTGAACAACTGCCGCTTCTGAAACCATTCTTTCCAGAAGTTCGGAAACGGAGGGAAGGTCATGAAGCAGCCCCGTCGATTGCCCCACGGGCAAGACACCCCTGTGCATATCGCCATCCTCGGTGGCTACCTGTATCGCCCTGAAAGCATTTGCCAGATAGGCCATCATTACGGAATTTTTCCACCCCGATGCCAGTACTCCGACAAAAAGTTTCAGGTAGGAAAGATTGAGCATACGTGCGATACCTTTCGCATTCCCCGCCGCCTCCATAAAATTTGGAAGACCCGTCAATCCTTTCCTGTAGGCCCTGACGGCCGCCTTTGTCCTCAACGAACGGCATCCCATACCATCAAAATAGGTCCCATAGACCGTTTCGGTGACATCCTTCTCCAGTGAAATCTCTTTATATTTATTATGGAGCGGGCTCTCCTCCGTACTCATAAAACGCGTCCCCATGGCAATACCCTCGGCCCCCAGTGCAAGGGCGGCAGCGAGTCCCCTCCCGTCGGCAAAACCTCCGGCGGCGATTACCGGTATATCGACGAGATCGACAATGTTCGGTACCAGTACAAGGGACGTCACATCACCCCCGTGGGCAGCTGCCTCATGTCCCGTCACAATAAGGGCGTCGCTCCCCTGCTCCTCGGCCCTCTTTCCATGCCTGCCATTTACCACAGTGGCAATCACCTTCCCTCCATAGCGGTGGGCGGCATCTGCAATCCAATCCCCCTTCCCCAGGGAAAAATTTATCACGGGAACCTCTTCCTCCAGCAGGACGCGGGCATTTTCTCTGGCGCCGGGGAAGAGAAGCGTGGCATTCGCCCCGAAGGGTTTATCAGTAAGGCCTCTTATCTTTTTTACCGCGCGTCTTGTCTCTTCGACGCTCAACGGTCCGGTAGCAAGGATGCCCAGCCCTCCCGCATTCGATACGGCCGCCACCATCTCGGGAATGCTTATCCAACTCATTCCCGATAGTATTATGGGATAACTTATGCCACATAGTTCGGTAACCCTCGTTTTCATAAGAAAATCCCTCTAGCCATATTGATCGAAGAAGGGATCGTCAAAGTTATCCGACGATATCTTTTTCGTACCGACCTCTATCTCCTTGACAATCTCTATGATCTTATCATTGACAGGCGTAGGAACCTTTAGTTTCTTCCCGTGAAGAGATATATATCCGTTCAGATAGTCTATCTCAGACGGTTTCCCCCGTTCCAGGGACTGAAGACTGGACGATTTTATCCTGCGGTACTTGAACCCAATGACACGAATCATCAGGTGGCGCCTGAAGGCATCAAAAAAACCCGTTTCCTGAAGGAATTTATAGTAATCCAGTTTGCCGCCATAGGTCTCAACCTTGAGGTACATTTCTTTGGCCACTGCCATTGCTTCACGTATAATTTCGATGAAGATATTGCGATACTTCAGTGACGAGAGCATTTTGCCCAGATGGAACCCGCAAATCGCTCCCAGTGAATTGATACAGGAATTTATGATCAGCTTGGAGTAGAGGTTTCCCATGATATTCTCTGATCTTTTCACGGGAACCACAGAGCCCATAATCTTCTCCAGAGAAAGGAGCCGTATGTCGGGCTTACTGTCTATGTTACCGATAATGAATTCACCAGTGGAAGTCATCTCAAGTTTGGCCGGACCATGCATTGTGGCTCCCCATCCTACGACGCATCCGATGGTTCTGTGCCGGCCCACGACTTCGGCTATGGCGTCTTCGCATATGCCGTTTTGAAGAGAAACTACTACCGACTTATCCGTTAAATAGGGGCATAACTCCCGCGCGGCTTCAAGCATATCAGTTGCCTTGGTTGCAAGGAAAATGATATCTTTACGCTCTTTCAAATCAGATACCCCTTCTATGGCGGATATGGTTACTCTGAAGTCACCCTTTACACCGGAAATCTGCATTCCTTCGGTTCTGATTTTATCGGCAATCTCCCGGTGTTTACATACTATCTCGACATTGTATCCCGCCCTGGCAATAGATCCAGCAGTTATTCCACCAATAGCTCCTGCTCCGACTACCACTATCTTGCAATCTTTATTATACATATGACTCACTCCCTAATTGCTCGCTCAAACAGATGTCCCCCACAACGCATACATATCAAAGAAACACATAGATCATAAAAATTATTAATAATGATATCAGGTTATATTATATCGCAGTGTATGCCGGTACGCTTTTAGGCTAAAAGGAACCGAGCTGGCATGAAGATATTTTGACCTTCACTTTTTCACAGGCGGCAGAAATTTCCATCTTGGTGATTCCGAATTCTTCGGCAATGTTCCACGATTCAAGGCAGGTTAGCTTCCCTTCTACCAGGGATTTTCTAATGGCGGCATCCAGTTCCGGTGAAACCTTATCCGCCGGTTTCACCACCCCACCCCGGGTGCCGTAACCGTAAAGCCCCAGTTGGCACTTGCTTATACGAACCTCCAGCAAATCGACGGCGACACCTACTTCCTTCGGCTCCACACCAAAGGATTCGGCTATGTCATGCACCGCCGCACAGGTTATCTTCCCGGCGGCAACTGCGGCCTTTACCCTATCGGCAATCTGTTGATTAATTACAGTTCCCGGGGGGTGTTTTAGAGCATAATGTCCTTCATCGATATGCGTCATTATCGTCGGTCTCCTCAATCTAATATTTCATGTAATGAAATGGCTCCACGGCCGCCAGTGTATCTGCGTCAAGTGTCTCAAAGCCTGCCCTTTCGAGTAGATCCTGCGTCTTTTCCATCTGATCCACATCGACCACAAAAACCGCCTTTTCCCAGCTTTCCAGGACAAATCCATAGGCGTTCTCGACGTTTATCTCATTTTCAGAGAGTACCTGAATCAGCTTGTCCAGGCCACCCGGTTTATCCTCTATTACGACGGCCACGACGGCCTTCAGGCTGACCGTCAATCCCTCCTTCGTCAAAGCCTTTTTGGCCCTCTCCGGATCATCGGCCAGGATATTGATGACACCGAAGGCATCGGAACTGGATATGGTGATGGCGCGGATATTTATCTTTTCCCTGCCCAGTATTCCCGTAACCTTTGCCAGTCGCCCCGGTTTATTTTCAGCAAAAATTGAAATTTGATAGGAACTCATCGATATCCTCCTCGTTATCAGTCTTCCCTCTTGTCTATTACTCGAACGGCCTTCCCCTCGCTCCTGGGCAGGCTGCTGGGCTCAACAAGCTCTACCTTTGGGGTAATCAGTATGTCGCTCTTCAATTCCTCGGTAATCCTGCGTCTCAGATTCTCAAGTTGTTTCAAGTTGCCCGAAAAGAATTCCTTCTCAACTTCGGCCTTTACTATCATGTTATCGTTATACCCTTCTCTCTCCAGGATAATAAGATAGTTGGTCCCTACACCCGGTATCTCCATCAGTTTCTTCTCTATCTGAATGGGATACATGTTGACACCTTTAATTATCAACATATCGTCGGTTCTTCCCTTGATCCTTTCGATCCTCCGATGAACTCTGCCGCATTCACAGGGTCCGGGAATAATCCGCGTAATATCCTTTGTTCTGTATCTCAGAATTGGCATCCCATCCCTGAGAAGCGTGGTAAGAACCATTTCCCCCTCTTCGCCTTCGGGAACGGGCTCTGTCGTAACAGGATCAATAATCTCTACTATATAATTATCCTCCCATAGATGCATCCCATTCTGGTAGGGACATTCAAAGGAAACACCGGGGCCGTTCATCTCAGATAATCCGTATGAGTTGAAGGCCTTTATGCCATAAAGCTCTTCCACCTTCTTTCGCGTCCTTTCCGAATGGGGCTCTCCGCCGAGAAAGGCACGCTTCAGTTCCGTATCCCTCTTCGGATCTATGCCCAGTTCCTCGAAGACAGTATAGAGATGGAGGGCGTAACTGGGAATGATATGAATCGTCGTCGTCCCGAAATCCCTTATAAGTTGGATCTGTCGTTTGCTGTTCCCCGAACCGGCGGGAATGGTCAGTGCGCCCAGTTTCTCGGCGCCATAATGAAATCCCAGCCCCCCCGTAAAGAGCCCGTAGGTCATCATATTCTGAAAGACATCGCCCTTCCTCATGCCCGTCATATACATGGATCGCGCTACAATGTTTGTCCATTCGTTTATATCATTGGCCGTGTGGAAGATGACCGTCGCCCGCCCCGTCGTTCCCGAGGAAGAGTGCATCCGTATCAATTCATCCCTGGGAACGGCAAGAAAGCCATAGGGCCAGTTTTCCCGTAAATCGTCCTTTGTCGTCAGGGGAATCTTCCTTAGATCATCCAGCGAATCAATGCTTTCGGGATCAAAGCCGATTTCCTGAAAGAGCCGGTTATAAAAGGGTGATGCAGAGGCCTTCTTCACGCTGCCTTTCAAATGTGCAAGCTGCACTTCCAGAAATTTTTCGCGGGGCATCGTCTCAATTTCTTGTTCCCAGTACATTTCTTTTCGCTCCTCTACCGTAATCGTTTTCAAGATTTTTACAACTCCTTCTGAAAATTATCAAGACAAATCTGATTTATAGACACACCCACAAAAAACCCCTCACAGAGGAGGAGCACAAAAACATTTTGGACGCACCCTACGATTTCATCGCAGAGTCTGTTTTTTACGGAGAGTAAATGAACTACCCCGCCGCAAGTAGCGGGGTATCAAAGTGAGTATTTTGTCTTTCCTATCGCAGCAAGCTGCGTGGAATTAGACCCTACAGATTTCGCATCGCACTTAAAGTGTTTAGAGGAATCCCTGTAATCTGCGAAATCTGTGGATTAAAAACCGAAAGGAGTTAGGTTATCTCCGGCAGAAGTATGGCAAAAGCCGACGTAGTCCCCTTTGTAAAAAAGGGGTTACGATACACTCGTAACCCCTTAATATAATTAATGGCGTCCCCACGGGGAGTCGAACCCCGGTCGTCGGCGTGAAAGGCCGATGTCCTAGGCCTCTAGACGATGGGGACGCAATCTGTATTTTCGCTTCGCAAATGAAAGAGTCAATGAAATTGGAAAAGTCCTTATATATATAACCCGGCACAATGTCAAGCAGCAAAATCATATGGCATACTTTTAACAAAATATGGAGATTGTTACAATCTATTCTTCTCCATCACTCAAATATCACCGGTTCTTTCAATATTTTTTTCCTCGCCTCCAGTGCAAGCTCTGCCATTCTTGGATGAGAATCTCTCAGCGATGCGATCTGACGCAGGTTGTCGGCCGTCCTGGTAATGAGCATTGCAAGGACGCCGTCGGCGACTGTGATGAGCCTGAGTACTGCAACGGGGTGAGCGACAGCTGCCCGACCGATGTGATGCTCTCCAATGGCATGGTCTGCCGTGGCGTGTCCGGGGGAGGCTGCGACGTAGCCGAGGTCTGTGACGGAGACACACCCTTCTGTCCGGTGGACGGTTTCCAGCCGAATACGCTGGAGTGTCGGCCTTCGTTCGGCGACTGCGATCCCCTCGAGCGTTGTAGCGGCTTCTCTTCGGATTGCCCGA
>CAYMYS010000024.1:0-34926 GCA_964394725.1 uncultured Syntrophaceae bacterium | reverse complement strand
CCATCAAGATGTCCTTTCATTACCTCCTCCACGTTTAAACAAAATTTATATACACATACCGTCACTACTGAAATGCCGGTTAAGGGCAGAGAGAAAGATGAGATTCCTTTTGTCTGGTAATAAATCGGTTGTCTTTGTTATTGAAGAAGATAAGATTCCCACATACGGGGCTTATATGCCCCCGAGTCCTTATCAAATTCTGGTTTTTGATGCGTCTTTTGTACTAGAGCTGTTTCTTGGTTCAAAAAGGACTGAGACAGGTACATATCCTGAAAAGCAAAACAATGTCGCCGTTTCTTTCTATACATATGCATTTTTGGTGCCAAATAAATAATAGACGCATATCAAGCTACTTAGGGATAATTCGGCAAATAGATTATGTAAATCGACAAGCCATATGTCCTGTTATCCGTACAGAAATACGCATTGTGTCTTGTTATCCGGACACAGCTGCACGCCGACGGAAACATATAAGTGAGTCAGTGTGAATGGATACCGGTGCAATTGATCGTGAAAAGAGAGTGAATGTAATTATCCAAGAAGACTGTATTTTTTGAGCTTATCATAGAGAACCGATCGCGACACACCCAGGAGTTTTGACGCTGCCACCTTGTTTCCGTAGGTCGATCTCAGTATTTCTCGAATAATCTCCCGTTCCCTGTTCTCAACACCCTTTTTCAGGGGCAACAAGACGGGCTGGGAATAATGATCCTCTAATCGCGCAAAGAGTGATGGCGGGAGGTGTTTTGGTTCAATCACGCTTTCATTGGGGAGCAGGTTATGCATGGCAAAATTGACGACGTTTCTCACTTCCCTCATATTGCCGGGCCAGTCGTACTGCAGGAGGAGAGACTCCACTTCCCGTGAAAAGACAACTTTGTCCGTGCCATGATCGGACAGTAACGAAGCCGCTATGTTCCGGGCAATGGGAAGGACGTCTTCTCTCCGGTCTCTCAGCGGTGGAATCTTCAACACGAAGACATTTATGCGATAAAAGAGGTCGGAGCGGAAGGTCCCCTGCGCCACCATCTCTTCGATATTGCGGTTTGTGGATGCAATGAGTGAGAATTCAACGGGAATGGTCTTGGACCCGCCCAGTCGTGTTATCTGCTTCTCCTCAAGGACCCTGAGGAGCTTTGCCTGCATCTCCAGCGGCATGTCGCCGATCTCATCGAGGAAAAGGGTGCCACCCTCGACCAGTTCAAATTTACCGAGCTTCCCCTTCTGCGTCGCACCGGTGAAGGCCCCCGATTCGTAGCCGAAGAGTTCCGATTCCATCAATTCCTTGGGAATGGCGGCACAGTTTATCGCCAGAAAGGATCTCTCAGATCGAGGGCTCAACCGGTGAATCGCCTGGGCGAAAAGCTCCTTCCCCGTGCCGCTCTCACCGAGAATGAGGATGGGAAGTGCCGACGAGGCATATTTCGCGGCCTGCCTCTTTAACTGTTTTGTCTGATAACTGTCACCGATGATATCATTGATGCTGTACTTTGCCTGGAGAAATTTCCTCAGCTCGGCCCCCATGCTCTCTATCTTTATCTTGAGATTGGCGACCTTTTCATTCATATCCTTCAGCTCTTTTATATCCCGAAAGAGCACCTGGGCGATGACCAGTTTGACCCTTGATCCTTCCTTGATGGGGACTCTATTAACAACAAGCTCCTTTCCCTTCCATTTATGTATCACGCCGTATTCAGCTGTCCCCGTTCGTGCGATTATGGGAATGCGCCCATCGGGAAAGAATTCCCTGATGTTCTTACCGAAATCGCTCTTCTGCTTCATGGTGTACATCTCCGCATAGGAACGATTAAAGTAGAGAATCTTCCCTGCGGCATCACAAATCACGAGCCCTTCATGGGTATTATCCAGAAGGAGCTCCAGCATGTCCCTGAAACCGTCTTCAACCATTACGAGTCTCCATATCGATATATACACATCCAGGATGTGCGGCGGCACTGCGTCGAGCTTTTCTGCGGTATCGGGTATGAACACGAAGGAGACAGAACAGAAAACTGCACAACATCTCTTCTGTTGCCGTTGCAACGACTCACCCTATACCTCTTCAATGGTACGGCACAGCCCACCGTACCATCTAGCGGCACATCTTCGACCGGTACTGAATGTTTTATGATATATTCGCTCGCCGATCCCAACGCAACACCCCCGCGCATCGCGTCTGTCTGAGTCGCAGACGCGACAGGAAAGTACAGACAGGCAACGGGAATCAGCGTTCACCGCTCAGTGCTGAAAAGGTGCTGCTGCAAGAAAAGTCCTCCCATAGGATAAAGAAAACTCTAGCATATGATGTTGTGCTACGCAAGTTTCAATCCATGCCCCTTCGTGAGGGGTGACGCGTGTACTGTGCGCAGAGACACCTCAACAAAGCGTTTCAACTCAGGATGGATATGTTGTTTGACAGAAGACTGACCCAGGCATCGTCACGTTGTGCCCCCGTGGATAAGATATATGACGTGAATACATCTCTGTGTATGCGTACCGCACTCTTACCTTTCAAATACCCTATAACCATTGCAATACCATACTTCGGTGGAACACTTAAAAGCATATGGATATGATCCGATACCGCATTACCCTCTTCCATTGTAATACCTTTTTGACGACTCAAATCCCGAAGTACCTCACCTATTCTACGCCGAATCTTGCCATATATACTTTTTTGCGATATTTCGGCAGTATCAGAACATGGCACTTGCGTTCCCACCTCACATGGACTTGACTCTTTCAATCTTTCATTACGGTTCTCCTTGGGCCCCTCGGAAATTTCCGCATTGATGGAATCAGGATTTGCAAGTATTGTATTGAAATTAATAAGGGAGGCTGGAATGAGCCTCCCTTATAGCACTATCTACAAACCACGATCGATAGTAGCATTCTATCTATTTTTCTACCAGTTTGCGTCGAATGATTTTCCCACCAGGTGATTTAGGCATTTCCCTTATACATGATATGCTCTTTGGGCATTTAAAAGCGGCCAATCGTTCGTTGCAATATTCCAGAAGCTCTTTCTCTAAACATTCCTCTCCAGGTCTCAGTACCACGAAGGACTTAACCTCTTCACCCCATATTGGGTCGGGGATGCCTACAGTAGCGGCAGCTTGTATTTTTGGATGGCTGCAAAGAACCTCATCAATTTCAAGTGGTTATATATTCTTACCTCCACGGATGATAAGCTCCTTTATGCGCCCGGCAATAAAGACGACGCCGTTCTCATCTAATGAACCCAAATCTCCACTGTGAAACCATCCGTCAGGAGTCATTGCCTCGGCCGTTGCCTCCGGGTTTTTGTAATAACCCTTCATAACATTCTCACCCTTTACCATAATTTCTCCCTCTTGTCCCGGCGGTAACTCCTGCCCTTCCTGGTTGATTATTTTGACCTGGCAACCCTGAGCCTTTCCCACAGAACCGGCTTTTTGTTTACTCGTTTCCTTGGGATTGGTACTTACCTGACTGGCTGTCTCCGTGATGCCGTAGGTTTCAATAATGTCGATATTAAACCTGTCTCTAAAGTTATGTAACACTGATACCGGGAAAGCCGCAGAAGCCGAACGTCCGAACTTTATCTTAGATAGGTCAAGGTTCTCGGCTTCTTCCTTTGGCCTATTCAACAGGATAGAATAGATGGTGGGTACTGCGTTGAACCATGTAGCGTCGTATGTGGCTAAGGCAGACCAGAAAGCGCTGGCGCTGAAACGGCGAGGGAGAATAATGCTGCTTCCGGCTAGTAGCCCGGCCACATGTTCACTATCTCGGCATTAATGTGAAAAAATGGTAATAAACAGAGACATCGATCGTCTTCTGTAAGGCTATGGCCATCAATAATGAATTGGGCTTCATTCAATAAATTACTGTGAGTAAGGAGTACGCCTTTAGGTTGTCCGGTGGTGCCGGTAGTATACAAAAGTTCAGCTTCATCATCAGGTAAAACTTCTACTACAGGTGAGGGAGTTCCTGTTGCTGTCTGTTGAAGCTGCAGGTCTTCATCACCTTCGTCCAGTATCGGAACTGGTAATGTTTTTCCCCACAATTGCCATACTTCCTGCATGAGTGGCATATAATCGGGTGTGGTAACTACGATTTTACTCTCGGCATGCTCCAGAATATATTGTAGTTCCGACGCTTGCAGATAAATATTGATAGGATTAGCCACTGCGTCTATCTTCATTGCACCGAAAAAGATATAGATATACTCGGCGATGTTGGGCATCACAATTGACACTGTGTCGTTTTTTGCTATACCCTGCCTGTGAAAGGAGGCTGCTATCCGCTTAATTCACTTTCCCAGTTGCTGGTATGTGACTATCCTGCCGGTCTCTGGAGAAATGACAAAAGGTTTGTCGCCATATTTCTTCGATTGAAAATCTACCAGTTCACCGATAGTTCTACACGTTTCTGATAGACCAGCCATATAACATACCCCTCACAATGTAATTTCAGAACATGCAACGAAATAATTGATATTACTATAACTCATAAACAGATTAAAGATAATATGGGAATAGCTACACTATGAATTGAATATTCCCGCAACAAGTTGCGGGGAATCTCCGACTGTTTAGTAAGGTAAAAGCACTTTCCGTAGGGAAGTAACCTCGTAACCGCATATATCCTCACGAGGGGACTTTCCCCTTTATGGGGGTACAGTATATGTCTAGTTTATATTCGCTCGCTAACCCCGCCGCAAGCAGCGGGGTCAGCGAGCGCTGTTCAGTTCAAACGGAACATCAGAAGAGAAAGCCGGAGGGAGCCTGGACCTTCAGGATTACCTTGAAAATAAGGAACAGCACTGCTACGAAGCAGACCGACGTCACGATCCTGCTGCGAAGGTGACTGAAAAAGTATTTCCTGTCCAGAGCGATAACTGAAGCGAAGACGAAGAAAAAGGCTATGGAGGTGGAATAGAAACCCATTGTCTCAAGGAGAAAGAGGTATACGAAGGCAAGCGCGATAGTGATCGCCAATCTCGTCTTCGAAAAGGGAAGACTCATGCCCCCTTTCTGCTTAAGCATGGTCTTTCTCTTGATTGATATGAGGGTCATAATAAACAACAATGCCGACAGAAATATCATCGTCAGAAGTGTTGCATCCGGGAAAACAGATGACAACGGATCTTTTACATTCAAAGAGCAATAGAGTGATATTCCCACAACGAAGGTGAAGATGGAAACAATAACGTCACTCCTCTTCGGTTGCGCCTTCTTGCCCTTGAGACCACTGTAGGCACCATAGGCAAGAGAGAAAAGGGAGAAGAAAATGATTATGATATTGATCCAACCCGTGAAAAAGTATGCGAAAAATCCGCTGGCCGATTGGGATATCATATAGGCCTTGAGGAAGGCATTTTCCGCAATGACTCCCAGAATAACACCCATGACCACGGGCAGGGCCGAGAAGCCGAACTTGTCACCGAAAAACATAATAATCCCTATTGCGAACATGATTATGACATCCTGGATGTTGTTGCTCACACAGTAGGTACCGAATGTAGCAAGGATGATTATGGACACGGACATATAGATGTCGGGGACCCTGACAACCCATTTGGAATAGCGAGCGATGAAGGTCCCGAAGATAAGCATTCCGATCTGCGCAAGCACGAGCGAGCCGATAAATGTGTGGACAATGGCGGGGTGGAGCCGAAAGAGATCGGGACCGGGAAAGATACCGTGAATGAGGAGCCCGCCTAAGAGTACGGCAGCCGTCGGACTACCGGGGACACTCAACGTCAGAAGAGGAATAAGCGAGGGACCCACCATTGCGTTGTTTGCCGACTCTGCAGCCGCCACGCCATCGGGAATACCGGTGCCGAACTTTTCGGGGTGCTTTGATATCTTCTTAGCCTGATCATAGGCAACGATACCGGAAACCTGTCCGCCGACGCCGGGAATGATGCCTATAATCGATCCAACTATGGAGCCCAAGGCCTGGATACGAAACATTTTTATCATCTTGATAAAGGTCTTTACGAAGAGGCCCTTTTCACGCACTATCGTAAAGGATGTGCGCTTGGCCCCATAAGTTTCGGCCAGCGCAAATGCCTGAGGTATGGCAAAGAGACCGATCAGTGCGGGCAGTATATTGATGCCACCCATCAGTATATCATGAAAGACAAATCGGAATTCCCCCGTCACGGGATTACTGCCGATCGTACTCAGCCATATGCCGAAGGCACCCGAAATGAGGGACTTTGTCATGTTGCCCGTTCCCATTCCGGCAACCACGGTCAGCCCCAGGATGGCGATCCAGAATATCTCCGCAGAACGGAACTTGAGGGCAAACTCCGCCAGAGGAAGGGTCAGAAGTATCATGATCATCATGCCGAAAATACCGCCGATGAAAGAACTGATGAAGCAGGTATAGAGCGCCTCCTCGGCCCTTCCCGATCTCGCCATGGGATACCCGTCGAGGAGCGTTGCAATATTTGCGGGGGCGCCCGGGACATTTATCAGTATTGCCGAGATAGCACCGCCAGCAACGGATGACGTATATACGGCGCCCAGGAGAATCAGGCCGCTGGCCGGCTCCATGTAAAAGGTAAAGGGTACCAGGAGGGCCACGGCTAGCGTCGGACTCACACCGGGAAGCGCCCCCATAATGATACCGCCAATGACACCCAAAACCAGAATCGTCATATTGTAAAATGTAAAGAGATCACCCAAGTGACTGACAACACCAATCAAACCATCGAACATAGCAAAACCTCTCGCATGAGATATATTTTGATCCGATTATTCTATAAATTTTGTCATTTATAAAATAATCCAACCAAAATACAAAAAAAAGTTGGAGAGGGCCAAGCCCCCTCCAACCAGTCTATATACTGTTATAACCCTGACAGCGCTTCTTTCAGGATGGCCTCTCTCTGTTCCCAGACCTTTTTCAATTCATCTCGACCGATTACCTTCATACCGGAACCGGTAGATTTCATCGTCCCCTTTATTTTCTTGTCATTGCACATCTTGACGAAGGCATCGGCAAGCTTCGCCAGAATCTCGGGAGGCGTCCCCTGCGGCGCGCCGATACCTCTCATGTTACAGCTCGTATCATCGATGGCGTACCCTTCCTCTTTGAAGGTAGGTACGTCAGGAATGAAGGAATCTCTAGACAAATCGGCAATGGCGAGAATCTTCAGTCTGTCTTTGCTGCGAAAGGAGTCTGAAGTATTATTGAAACCGCACTTTACCTCACCATTTATCACTCCCAAAAGGGCGGGGACTCCACCGGTGTAGGGAATATATTTGATGTCGGTACCACAGGCCTTATTCAGCTGCAACAGGGCGATGTGGTGACCCACATAGAGTCCGGCACCGGAACAGGTGACCTTGCCGGGGTTCTTCTTGGCAAATTCGATAACATCCTTGGCCGAATTGAAGGAGCTGTCCTTGGCGACAATAAAGGCCGCCGGATCATTTCCCCAGTTTCCGATGGGTTCAAAGTTTCTGATATCGTACTTGGCCTTTTTTGGAAATGCAATGGACTGGGCAACGAAGTGGGGCAGGTTGTAGGAATAGAGATCGTAGCCGTCCTTCTTTGCAGACGTTACGATCCAGTTCCATCCTATCATGCCGCCAGCGCCGGGTTTGTTGATGACTACCATGGGCTGACCCACATAGGTCTGAGCCTTCATGGTCACGATCCGCGCCTGAAAGTCTGTTGCACCACCCGGATTGTAGGGTACCATAAACCGGATCGGTTTATCGGGATATTCGCCTGCCGCCGCCATGCTAAAACCCAGGAGGGCAAAAGCCATTACTAAAATCGTTGCTACTGTTAAAACAGAAAATCTTTTTTTCATGATGTGCTCCCTTCTAACTTTTTTTTGTTATGGAAAGAGTGTCCAATTTTCATGATGGGAATGAAGCTTTTATATCGTTAATTACACAACAGGACGTTCTACTCTACCTGTCAGTAAGCTCCCGGAGGACTTCTCCCTTTTCCTCTACAGATAGGTGGACCTCTCCCATGACAGTTGTGCATACTCTCATTCATCCCTTCATATATTTTAGAATCCTGTTTATTCTCTAGTTTTGCCTCTTCCTCATCTCCGAGCGTGCGGCGCACTACCTTTCCCACCGACGAAAGGAGAAGTTCGTCACGGAACTCCATAATCCGCGGAACCTTGAATGATGAAATTTTCTCTCTGCAGAAGGCTGGATGTCGCCTGCGTCGACTGAGTGAAGAATATAATCTGGCCGGAATCGATACCACGATCTGTCCCCGCTATCGTTAATTTCCGCCATTAAGTTTCTAATTGTGAAAACGCGCACACCACACTCTAACGGGAACATTATACCTCAACGTTTCACACACTGGGTAAGCACTATTAAAAATCTATCAGTCAACCAATTAAAACACTGATCTCTTGACGTATGGGAATAACTACTATTTGTACAATTCGTTAGCATTACAATGAAACGATGTCAAGGATCTTTTTAAATATTATCATTTTATTGATGACAGTATATTATACATATATCGCATTGAATGACATCACGACAAATGCCATCACAGATCAACGGAAAGCCTACTCGCCAATGCCTCATTGAAATGTAAAGGACTAACGGCACCCACCACAACGAGTAATAGGAATTGCTGTTTTATGGAAAAGTAATTTCGTTACGGAAATTTGTTTTTTTATTCACTTGCATACCCCACTGCAAGCAGCGGAGTATGCAAGTGCTGTTCAGTTCATTTGCTGTAAAATCGGACAATTCTCCGTATTAACAGCGGTTTTTGATACATTCTTTTAAAGTTCAGGATTCGCCCATTATCACCCCAGAAATACCCGCCCGATGCGACTGCGTAGAACAGACAATTCGGTTTCAGTCGGCGGCGGCGTTTCAACCAGGTCATCAGCGAACAGCAGCTCAAAACCGGTTGCTTCCTGCACCATTTCACGACTGACGCCCGGATGCAAAGACATTACCCGCATGCGTTTGCTTTCCGGTTCAAAGTCCATAATCGCCAGATCAGTGATTACACGATGCGGCCCATCGCCGCCCAGTCCTGCTTCCCGGCGGGAATTGCCGCCACTCAGAAAGCCGGGGCTGGTGATATAGTCCACCCGTTCCAGGAAGCGACGTTTTTCATGTTTGATAATCGTCAGCCCCCGCTTGGCACAGGAAGCGAGTCCATTTGCGCCACCGCTACCAGGGAAACGCTTGCTGGGTTTGAAGTAATCCCCTGCAGACGTTGCGTTCAGGTTTCCATACATGTCGATCTGAGCACCACCCAAAAATCCCACATCAGCCAGACCCCGGTGGAGCAAAAAGCCCATGGACTCCAATACATTGCGCACAAACGTGGGCTTGGCAGCCCCCAGAAGACGTGTATCGGCAACGGAGAGACAGGCATGCGGGGGATTAACGCCACCGATACCTGTTTCCACAATGTACTCAAGATTGGGGGCGTTGGTGCACATGGCAAGTGTGCAGGCCGCCATGGGCAGACCGGTACCGACGATGGCAACTTCTCCATCCCTGAACTGGCGCGCTGCCGCCACAATCATCATTTCATTGCTGGTGTAACCCTCCGCGGGTATAATGCGCTCGGCACCTCCGCCGTTTGTTACCAGGTCCGCAACCCAGGGAGAATAGCCCAGCCGTGGGTCACAGGAGATTTTGTGCATCCGTCCCACGGGCAAAACGCTGTCCAGGTACTCCTCAAAGGTATCAAAGGCATGAACCGTGTTATTGATGTATTCTTGAAAGGTTTCCGCTTTGCGGGCATGGGCCTGATAGTCCTGTAAGGCCTCATAGTCGTAGTCGTACAATCCAGGCACGGATGTGGGATATGCCCCGTGAGGCTGATGCACCACGGCATTCACTCGGTATGCGGGTATCACAGTTGCTTGGGGATTGGATTGAATGTCTTCCACGGGCACAATCTGCTCGGCCACCACGATGATTTTCTCCGAGGCCTTGGCAATATACTCGTCTGAAAAAGACGATCCATCGATCTGCGAGTTGCCCTGTTCATCGGCCCTGGTGACGTGAACGACAGCCACATCAGGCGTACAGGCCGGCAGCAACATGTATTTTTCACCCGTAAAGGGACAGTTACCTTCTACCATTTTTTTTTGAGGTAACACCTGCAAGCGCGCAATATCAGATCCCAGTGAAGATTTGGTAGGTATAAAAGTCAGACCAATGGCGCCTGCCAGATAACGCAATGTCATCCCCAGATGTTCATAATCTTCAGATTTAATCAGGCCCTGTTCCACAGCCCGGCCGAAATTGCGCGCCAATCCTATCCTTTCCATATTCAGGCTGCCCACTTCCACCACCTCAACCAGGCCAGCCCCTATCAATATGTCTACCGCAAAAGCCGGATTGAGACTGGAAATATGGAGCTTACCTATCCCCTGCCGAATGATTTCATGTGAGATTCCCATTGCATTACGACAGAGGGAAAATCCACCAAATCCAATATGACACCCTTCCGTGATGTAAGATGCTACCGCTTCCTTTGCAGTCATTAACTTTGTTGAACCGTTAGATTTCATTATGTTAAACCCTTCCATAGTTCTGCCTTCTGACTGGCACTGAAAAACCAGTCAACCGACAATCGTTTGAATTTGAAGCTCCCCGCAACACGTTGCAGGAAATCTCCAATTGTTAAAGAAATTATTTATTTTTTATTCGCTCGCTGTTCAATTCAAAGAGCCGCTTTCTCCAATTTTGTTACATCTTATATCTAACATGAAAAACTCGATGGTTTCCATCCTTGTATTGATGGAATGATTCCTATAACACTCTCCAGGGACTGTCAAGTTTTTTTGTTAAATTTTGATCATCCAATGTTTTGAGGCAAGAAAGGTTATTACGCACTCTTGTTATAGGATTTGACCTCCAGCGTAATTCCATCTTTAAACAGATAAAAGCCAAGAGGGTACAGCGGGTGTTCTCACTTGCTACGATTTGAGAGATTAGGCTGAAGTTAACTCATGAAACGCCAGTGCTTAGATATTCCATAAGTTTATATACGTTTCTGCCCCTGACACGGGATGAACGCATGCCAGGGGCAGAAAATGTTACAGAATGTTCACTTTACTTCTATTATTTCCAGTCTTTGTTGGCTTCCCATGCCTTCTTCAGCGTGTCTCCCCTGAGACCGCATCGCAGTGCTTCAAGGGCAAGAATATCCTCGGGCGGAATATTACCCAGGTTTACGTTGGGACCGTACATCAGGATCAAATGCTGCTGCTGATTCTTGATGGGGGCTTCCCATTCAAGCTTGGTAATGTCGTCAACACCGGCCACGATCTGGCTGATCTCGTCGTCCTTTACATTACCGTCGGCATCAAAGATTCCCACGCCCTTGCCAGCTTCTCTCGCCTCGACGATTACCTTCGTCGCGCCGTTCTTAAGGTCTGCTGCAATCTGCTGATGCATCAGATCATAGGCTACCTTCTCGCTGGCATCCTTCTTCCCTACTTCAGTCAAGACCATGAATCCCATGTCGACTGCTCTCTTTACGGCGTCTTCCCTTTTGTCCATATCAAAGGAAATGGTGCCGTCGGAAATCTCGACGGAATTGAAGCCCAGGTCCTTGCAGCGTTTCAGGTATTGGGGAAAATGACCCTGCCATAAGGATACTTCCATGAAGGTTCCACCGGGCATGGTGTGTACATTATAGTTCTTCAGTATCTCTACCTTCTGGCGAACCACGTCGATATCCATGAATGCCGATGTCCCGAAGGTCATCTTTACCATGTCGATACTGTCTGCCGCCATCTCGAGCATATCTTCCGTTGAAGCCAGGCCCAAACCCTTGTCGATCAGCATTGTTACACCGTTCTCTCTCGGTTTCTGCGACCTACCCTGCACGGGCATCTCAAATACGCCGTCAAATGCCTTTACACTCATCTTATTTCCTCCTAAAATGTTTTGCTCCGAAAAAACGCCACACCGGAGCTTATATGGTTAATAAAAAATCTCGTTTCCTAACCTCGACAAACGGGATACCTTCTAACTTACTAAAAACGAATACTATACTTCTACACCTTCCAGACAATCCTTAATGCCGGAAAAGATCGATTTTACCGGGGGAAGATCGCCCTCGTTAACAAACCTCCGCATAGTCTCTAAGCGGGCCCTGGCAATGGTATCGTCATCGCAGCTGCCGACAGGCACCTGTTCGTACATGAGCCAGGGTGGCGCCAGTTTTTCGCTGGCATTCTTGTAGAGGTTCCAAACGACTGTGTCCTTTTCCTTCATCACTGAGACATCGGCTGACTGCCTGTCAGACTCAATACGCACATTGATAATCTGGACAGTGGGATTCTTATACACATCGTCTGCTGCCAGGTGTTTCAGATCTATCACAATCTTACTTCCCCATATGCTATCTACCTTGGGAATAGTGACGCCAAGCTTATCGATGGCCTCGGGAAAATCGTAGACAAGGCTTCCAACGCGCACATTATCAAAAAGCGCTCCCTTGTAGAGTTCATAACCATCTTTCCCCATTCTCAAGTGGGTCATCTCCGTACTCAGGAATTTCCATCCATTGATAACACCCTTCAACAGATACACGGTTTTACCTGCGCCGGCACCTCCAACTACAAGCAATATCTTATTGCTGCCGGGAATGTACATAGAACTTGCGTGGAAACTGTATATGCCGTGGTATCGTTCCAATACGGATAGTGAATAGCGGAAAAACAGCCCAAGATTCCCGAAGACACTATATCTGATATCCTGGCATTCCTTTTCCATCCGTGTAAAATCACCGGTACAGAAGCAGGTTCGTTCCCCAATGGAAACCGACGGCTTTGTCTGAGGATCATCGATGACAACAAATTCGGCGTCGATATTTTCATAGGGAACATCTTCCAGTTTATGGATATTGGTCAACTGTGACTCAACTCTGGCAGATTCAAAATACCTCTTATCGTAGATAAGCTCCTTATTGTTGGACACGATTCCTATCCTGGCATCCAGTAACTTAATGGCCCTCTTATGAAGCTCAATACTCATTATATATTCTCCTCTCCTTAATTGATACTTTTTCCCTCGCCCGCGGCGATTATAACGCCTGTCTCTTCGCCTCTGCAAAGAGAACAGGATTTTTTAACAGACGACGCAGCTTCTTCGTGATCATTTCACCGAATTATCTGCCGAAACAGCAAAAGATCAGAAACAGGCGTGCAAATAACAAATAACGCAACGAATTTCAAGCAATTATTTTTCATAGAAATAGGCCGAATTCACCTTGGGCACTATGGCAACCCTCGGACTACCTGGGAATTCCGATATCCACCTCTCTATCGTTTCTTGAGGTTCACACTTTTTTAAATGACACTTCTGAAGCGTCTCCCCTTCTATATCGGATGCTATAGCCACATCAAAGGCCACCAGGGTCCTGCTTAAAAGAAAAGCCTTGTGAGCACCCATTCTGAAGCCATTTTTCTTGAAATCATCCAACACGGCCTCAGGCGTCGGCATTGTCTTTACATAGTCGAAATAGACATCGTCGCCTACGCCCTGAGGGCATTGAGCCAGCACGAGGATCTTTCCGCCCCGTTTCACGGCAAGTGCCGCATGGGCAAAACCCTTCTGGGCCTGATACATATTGAGATCCTTGGGATATCCCCCGCACGATGCCACAATGATATCGTACTTTTCCTCGATGGCAACGCCATAAAGGTCGGCGCATGTTTTGGCGCCCTCCCGATACACCGCCGTTGGCTCACCAGCGAGCAGCTTCACTATACCGTTTGATGCATCGAGAACCACATTGACAACAAGGGGAATACCTATCATATCACCGGCTTCGTCTATATCCAGTCTTACGGCATTACCCTCGATGTTGGCCACGTAGGCATTTTCATCAAACATGAGGGCGTGGTTGGCCTCAATAGTACGCTGCGATGCGCATCCAATGACAATACCCTTTGAACCGCCTGTAAATCCCACAAATTGATGGGGGTCGATATTGCCTATAACCAGTTTAAGGTCCGCCTTGGCAAGTTCCTTATTCATCACAACGGGGGTCTTGCGGCTGGTGAAGCCATAATCAGTCATGGGTGAATGCACAGCGTCATGTGCAATCACCCTGCATCCCGGTGCAGTGGCCTCGGGAACAACCCGCCTTATCCCTTCTTCGTCCAGGGGTGGGTGGAGCCCGCTTCCAATGATAATAGTGATCTGCTCAGGTGACAGGCCCAGGTAGGCCCTATAGAGTCGTTTCAAGAGAAGTGGCAGCAGGAGTTTTGTCGGCGTGGGTCTCGATTCATCGGCGACTGCGATTGCCACACTCCCAGGGACTTCCATCGTCTCCAGAGTTTTCCCACCAATGGGAAAAGTCATTGCCTTTTCGAATGCTTCCTCTACCCCTTCTATGACGGGAACTTTCGATGGATTGAGAACCGACACCACAGCTTTTTCGGAAATGGAAAGTTCCTTCTCTGTCTGTCCGTATTTTAACATAACTTTCATATGGTAACCCTTCACCTCACAGGTTATGCTTTGACCCACTAACATTACTCCTAACGCCCCAAAAAATCAATATAAAATTTGGCCGACTCGTAGCATATGTATTTACAAGGAAAATCTTTGCCTTACAGCAGTTGAAGCTCCCCGCAGGGCGGTGCGGGAATTTTCTGTCTCTTTGGTAAGGTAGCGCAAATAAAACCGAATGACCGTCACGCCGATTCGGTCAGGCAGTAATAAAATTTGATTGTAATTACTCTGGTGGGTAATCTGAAAACTGTTGGGAAAAAGCGATGATTCTTTGCATTTTGAAACCGCCTCCGGTGCGAGATTCTAATGGTTCTCAGACACAGTTCGATAATCGCACTTGTCTGACCCCTCCGGTATAAACAACTTCAGACTGATTCAGTGAACAGTCACGTGTTATTTTCCTGTTCTACGAACCTGTTCCTGTCAATGACGGGTGGAGTTTTTCGCCAAATCTCCATTATGGACACTCGAAACAAAAAACCACAAAAGCGCAATAATTTGAAGAACTATCATCATGGCAAAGGCAACCTGATAGCCCTCGACTGCATACCTGCTATCGAGACTGACAGGCCATATATTAATAACGATACCAATGCCCCATTGTCCGACAAATGTTGCGACGAAAACAAAGAGATTCAGACATGCATTGGCCCAGCCGCCGAGATGAGCGGAAAAACTCTGGGCCAGGACGGAAAAGATAAGTATACCGGTGGGACCAAAAAATCCGAACAGTATCCACAGAGGCACTGTCAGCGATGTAAAACCCCAGGCAATAAAGGCCTGGTAATGATGAAGACGATCATCCCCCACAGAACCACTGCCCGTGTCGGAATTCCCCTTCTGTTCAGTCGTTCGGCAAGGGTACTCATTATGAAAACACCGGCAATCATCGACAATGCGCACAAGAAGAACACGTTGGCCACGGAACCACTATCCAATCCCGCCACATCCCGGAGCCATGGCCCCGCCCACAGTCCCTGTATTGCAAGAAAAGTGGATTGCGTCATCATTGTAAGGGGCGCGCTATACGCCAAAACCGATCATTGCTCGCCCCACAACAAGCCCTACCATCGTTTCTGCCCTTGCAAAGACAAGGGCACCCATGGCGGCGAAGACCAGAATAATGGCCACCACTCTTCGGGAACCAAAACGATCGAGCAAGACGCCCAGAGGTAATTGAAAGGCGGCAAAGGCAAAAAATAGGTTGCCGTCAAAAAGCCAAGGTCCGAAGGGGTGAGTCCAATATCTGCGGCGAGATCGGAGGCTATAATGGCGTTAACAACTCGGTAAAGATATGAAAAAAAATAGCCCAGAGAAAAGGGAACAAAAACCCGGAGGAGTGTTAATCGAGATTGTTTCATAAATACGCAAGAGAAGGTCTATGAAGATGTCACTTGCAGAGCGGCCCTGAGACGCGACTATTCAATTTTATTATCCACACGTAAAGCTCCCCGCAGCACGGGGGAATCTTCGACAGTGATTGACGAGCAGCATCCAGGCCTTTGTAATGAAATCGTGTCATCTCCGGCCGATGCCGCGAAAAATCATACGATGTACTACGCTTATTGCTCCTGCTGCATCGTACCTGCACAGCCAATATGACGGCAATAAGCACTATTCCAGCGAGATCGCTCGAGATCTGCGGCATAATGCACATAAAGGCCGCTAAAGCCAGTAATATGCGTTCCCACCAGTATGAAAACGTCCAAAACCACCCGATGACGCATCCCGCCAGTACCGCTGTTCCTAAAGCCGCAGTAAAGGTTACATGGGCAATCTCCAAGGCAGACCCATTGGTCAGTAATCCCAGACCGTCCAATGTAAAGGTACCAATAACGATGCCGGCGGCACCACAGGCCACAGCGGGAATGAGTATGCCATGCCCCGCGTTTCCAAGACCATCCCACCAGTCCCGAAGCGACAACCACGATTCTCTGTGCAGGTAGGCCAGCACTATGATTGAGACGAAACCGTACAAGGCGGCTCTCAGGGGACTGTAGCCTGTCATAATCATATATACAATCACCACGAAGGGGGCAAAAAAGAGTCCTCCCTTCTTCAGTACTTGCGAGAGAACGGGCAACTGGTCACGGGACATGCCTTTCAGATTTAATCGAGCCGCCTCGTTCAAGAAAGAAGCCAAAGACCACAAAAAGGGCCACATAGGTGGACACGATCCCGACGGGGACGCCCAGAATCACGTTGGGAGTAAAGTAAAAGTGATCTATTAGCCAGGGTACCTCAAAAAACCGATGACCGCTTCTCCCGGGAATCCAGGCCCCGAAATAGGCGTAAAGGAAAGAGATTGCAAGAAGTATCCCCATTGCATTCCCCAGAACGCACCGGCCCGATTCGACGACCACCACAATGGCGCCGAGGCCCACGACAATCTGCAACACCGTCAGATCGGTGATGAGTGCCAGTCTATCTGCAATCACATCGGCAAAGACAATCATATAGCCAAAGGGAAAAACGCTGACCGACAAAAGCACCCAATCATACCAAGGAATGGAAGGCTCTCTTTCTACTTTCCCATTGGCCCGATAGACCATAATCGACAAACCGACGACCAGAAAGAGGAGAATCGACCTCTGACGCAGTGCGATGAGAGCGCCGATGACACCAATATAAATCGCATAAATAGACAAAGCGGCGGCAAACAAACTGGCCAAAAGGGTGGACACCCTAACCCTCAATGTCTGCTGATCTTCATTTCATTGACGGCTGTGGGATTGATGCGGCCTCCACCCTGAATAACATCGATTCGCGTCTTCGAATTGTGTTTTTGAATTGCCTCCGCCATGGCGCCTGCAATCGGATACCAGGAACCACCCGGCGTGGCAGTCATAAGGGCAAGATCGGGAAGGTCACCAGCCGTTGCCTTCTCTCCTCCGCCAAGCATAACAATCGTGATAAGTAAAACAAAACTTACAACCTATTTTTTTTCTTCGTCATATCTCTTCTCCTTCTCCTCACTTTTTATTAAAAACCTGTAGCAGATTAGACGATTATCATTTCTCAATAGGCGCAGTTGAGGAATCCGATGATTCAAGCACCGGAGGTCAAAAATCATTAAATTGTTAATTATGCAAATATATAACAGATAGACTTATATGGACGGATTGAATAAGTCGAGTTTTTTCAGTAAAGGACTAGAAATACTAACATATACTACAAATCTAGCGCCACGATGCGCCATTGGACTCATCTCCTGCAATTTATTTCAATTCATCTCATTTATCCCCAAAGAAAAGCAAAATAGATCATTAATATACTTGATTATTATTACATTCTTTGATAGTGATTATGACGTTAGCTTATCCGATAATAAAGATTGGTCAATTTTTCTAACGGAACAGGGGGGTGGGAGATGACAGAAAACATGTTTACATCGATACATAATAACGACCGACTTTCAGACAAGATAGTTGACATGATCAAGGAAGCAATCTTCACAAAAAAGCTGAAACCTGGAGACAAGCTCCCGTCGGAACGGATATTGGTCGAAAACTTCAAGGCAAGTCGAGTGACGGTGCGTGAAGCCCTCAGGATATTACAATATCTTGGCTATCTGGAGATCAAGAGAGGGAGCGAAGGCGGAGCATATATTTTAGACTTAGTGGACAAATACTTCAGCAACTATCTGGTAGATATGTTCCTTTTAGGCAAAATTAAGGCCGCCGATGTCACTGAAAGCCGCCTGGCAATTGAACCGCCGGCAGTCAAAAAGGCATCCGAGAATGTCACCGACGGCCTGCTTGCCGCGCTGAATCAGAACATTGAAGAAGCGGAAAGCTGCCTCAAAAAGAAAGACTTCGCTGATGCAAGAATGGCTAACCTTGAATTTCACCGCATAATAGGAGAACATTCGGGCAATCCCGTGATCTACTTTATGATTGATTCCATCATAGGAGTCATACAGAAACACATGCTGGCCGTCAGGTTGAACCAAAAATCACAAAAACACACGATCGATCAGCACAAGGAAATATACGCTGCCATTAAAAATAGTGACAGCGAAAAAGCAGAAGAACTTATCAGAGAGCACATTGAAGAGATTCAACATAGTTTGGAAATATATTAGTGAATTGCCCCGCTAAAGGCGGGGCATCTTAAAAAGCGAGGGGAAAGACAGCATCCCCCTGCGCCACATTATTCCCCACCATCATGGCGGGGTATTATGCGTAATTTTCATCAATTCGATTTCGCCGCCACAAAGGCCTGCCATATGGTTGACCGGTAAGCACGGAGAGGAGACCAAACAAGGCTGATCTTACAAGATATCCTCTCATTTTACTAGCATCTATTGCTGGGTGCCCCCATTTCCGACGATCATCGATCCCACTGGTCTAAAATAATATATATAAATGTCCATTACCGAGAGAACTGACACCATCATGTACTTTTTCCCCTTACAACAGTGAAGCTTTGCGGAACTTAGATTTTTTAATATCACTCCCCCCACGTATAAAGGAGGAGACAAGCATGAAATCTCCGGCCAAAAAAGTTGACTCGACGAGCTATATAATATATTCATATATAACAATCTTTAACATTGTATCGGATTTTCCGATATGACCATAATAAAATAATTGATAAATGCGGAGGACGAATAACAGATGTCATTTAATGATTTCAGGGAGTATCTCAGCTACCTCGAAAACAATGGGATGCTGAAAAGGATAAAAGAGGAAGTCGATAGAGACTGGGAAATAGCAGCCTTTTGCCGTGAGGTTTTTTTACGTTACGACAAGGATAACCGCCCTGGACTCCTGTTTGAAAATGTAAAGGGGAACGATATCCCCATCGCGACGGGAGTCATTGGTGGATCAAAGCGTATCTATGCGGCGGCACTGGGCATATCGGATGAAAACATGACCGAAAATGTAGGCAAAAAATGGGCTGACGCGATAGCCAATCCCATACTGCCGAAGATGGTTGACAGTGGTCCCATAAAGGAAAATATCTTAAAGGGAGACGACATCGACATATTCAAGTTCCCCCACCCCGTCTGGACCTACGGAGAGGATCCCGGTTATTTTTTAACCACTCCCTGCGTTATAAGCCGACACCCCCTTTCGGGAGAATACAATATGGGTTGTTACCGGTGTCAGATCAAAGAAAAGAACAAAACGGGTATCCATATGAGCGGTGATTTCCGCCACATTACCAACCATGTCAAGGCCAGCAATAAACTCAATCAGCCCCTTCCCGTTGCCATAGTATTGGGTGCAGACCCGACCATACCGCTTACATCCGTTTCGGGAATCCCCTTGGGAATAAATGAACTAGCCGTAGCAGGAGGACTGAAGGGTACTCCCGTTGAAATGGTCAAGTGCGAAACAATCGATCTTGAAGTACCGGCGACGGCCGAAATAGTGATAGAGGGAGAAATTCCACCAAACTACATAGAACACGAAGGCCCCTTTGGGGAATATTCAGGCTATATGGGTCCCAGCGGCATGGCCCCCATCGTCAATATCACAGCGATTACGCACAGAAACAATCCTATTTACCATGCCTGTGTCAGTCAGATGCCTCCCAGCGAGAGCAGCCTCATGAGGTCTTTTGGACGCGAATCGGGAGTCTATTCACACCTCAAAGATCGTCTCCTCTTGCCGGTAAAGGACGTTCACGTAACCGAAAGCGGAGGCGCTGCGGCGTATATGATTATTTCAGCCGACAAGTTATATCCCGGACAGTTCTGGCAGTTAATCTGGGGGGCCTGGTCTATCGATCCCTCATTGGGCAAATTCACTATCATTTGCGATGGAGACATAGATATTCGCGATCCCTTCCAGGTCGAATGGGCCATGAGTTGGAGAGTGCGACCCGATAAGGATGTTTATATCGTAGACAATACCGTTCCCGTAGCACTCGACTCCGCTTTGGCGCCAGCCGGTGTCCCCAAGGGTGATCCACGACGTGCCCTATCATCCAAGGTCGTTATCGATACAACCAGACACCATGAATTTCCGCCTGCTTCTCTCCCACCTAGGGAACATATAGAAAAGGTAAAGGCCATGTGGAAGAAATACGGCATGGAGTAATCAAGGTTTTCTATACTCAAGTTATAGCAGGAGTACCACTCCTGCTATAGCTTGAGTTACATCGACTCCTGATTAATCCGCATATCCCAGTCATTCAGGCCAAACAATTGGAAACCTCTACCTTGAGGACGGCATCTCTCTCATTGCAGTGGCCGTCGGACTCTTTGCCCTCTCGCAGGCCTTTATCATGGCGGAGCGGGGTGGCACTATCGTCAAGACATACGAAATGAAGGAAAGTATGCTGGAAGGATTCATGTATGTTGTAAGGCGTCCCTTGGCAATTCTGCGTGCCGCCGTCGTTGGGGTATTAATGGGCATTATCCCTGCGCTGGGGGTTTCAACGGCTAATATTGTATCCTATTTCATCGAAAAGAAGGCATCCAAGCATCCTGAACGCTTTGGGAAAGGACATCCATCGGGAGTACTGGCCCCGGAAGCATCCAATAACGGATGTATCGTGGGAGAACTGGTTCCCACATTAACACTGGGAATCGCCTCAGGCACTACTCCTGGCCGCTCCGATTATGCATGGCATTTAACCGGGACCGGATTATTTTGAAAAGGGTGCCCTGCCCTACGCCGTCTTTATCGGGGTGTTGCTCGCACAATTCGCTTTTTTCATTGTCGGGACATCGCTGGCCAAATACTTTGCCATGGTCTGTAAAATTCCTAATGCAATCCTCGTATCTATGGTGACGATTCTATGCTTCATAGGCGCCTACGCCTGGAGACATACCCTTGTCGACGTGGGTATAATGATTGTATTTGCATTATTCGGATATATCCTTATCAGGTACAAATGGCCTCATGCCTGCTTTATACTCGGGTTTGTACTCGGCAGGCTGGTAGAATCCAATTTTCATCGGTCCCTCTTAATGTCCGAAACGTATACAACCTTCTTCACACGACCCGGCTCACTTGGTATGATCATAGTCCTGGCACTCATGTTCTGCTGGCCATTCTTATCGAAAGCGGTAGTAAAGGTTCTTCACATGAACGGGGAATAGGATGAAACAGAAAGGTAGAAGGTAACTCTTTTGACGGCTGTTGCACTGCTTTTTCATAGTGGTGCAAAAGCTTTTTTATAGCGATCATTTCAAGTCTTTCTGAAGACGCAACAAGAGGCTGTGATCTTGACTCCTTCGATCGGAAAGCTACAGCAAAGTCATCGGAAAATTCTATCGCTTTTACAAGAACGGGGCAATCGCTCCCCAAGAACCGGGTGCACAAAGACATAAAAAATGATACCCTGTAAAGCGCGATCATATAGATGCTCACCTGAATAGCGATGCACTTCTTAGAGCAGCCTCTATATGTCTCTTTTAAACATATCCATAATCGGGATGACCTATCATATATGAACATAGGAAAACTTCAGCTAAAAAACAACCTCTTCATGGCGCCCATGGCGGGCATTACTGATCTGGGGTTCAGAACAATAGTGAGGGAATTCGGTGCCGCTCTCTGTTTTACCGAGATGATCAGTGCCGCAGGATTGACCAGGGGAACGGTGAAGAGCTACCGCTATCTCGAAACGGCGCCCCATGACAGACCGCTAGGCATACAACTATTCGGATCGGACCCCGCAATTCTCGCCGATGGTGCGAAGATTGCGGCGGAGGCCCAGGCCGATCTTATCGATATTAATATGGGGTGTCCCGCCAAAAAGGTGTTGAAAAACGGGGCCGGTGCAGCCTTGATGAAAGACCCGCACAGGGTGGCGGAGATCGTAAAAAAGGTGCGAGGGGCAATAGTCATGCCACTCACCGTGAAGATACGCTCGGGGTGGAGAGAAAATAAAATAAACGCCGTCGAGATCGCTCACATAGCAGAAGACTGCGGTGCAGATGCATTGATACTTCATCCGAGAACGGTCAACCAGGGATTCAGCGGTCTGTCCGACTGGAATCTTATCGGAGAGGTTAAAAACAGATTACAGATACCGGTCATAGGAAGCGGAGATATCAGGGTCCCTGATGATGCTGCCAGAATGCTTGATCAAACATGCTGCGATGGAGTCATGGTGGGAAGAGGCGCCCTTGGAAACCCCTGGATATTTAAATTCATCGTCGATCATTTGAAACATGAAAGAGAAAGGGAGATGCCGTCACCAAGAGAGAGGCAAAAGGTTATAGAGCGACATCTTGAAATGACTATCGCCTTATATGGTGAAATTCTGGGAATAAAAAATTTTCGGAAGCACCTCTTATGGTACACCAAGGGTCTCAGGGGGAGTTCACAGTTCAGGCAATCCGCTGTCCACATAAGGGAAAAAGAGGACCTCCTCGAATCGGTAAATAGATATGTTCAATCATTAGACAATAATGTTATTAAACTTCTTGACAAGCAAAACAAATGAGAATATATGTACACAATTAAGTTGTAAATTACCTATGGGGGCCCATAGCTCAGTTGGAAGAGCCACCGGCTCATAACCGGTAGGTCCCTGGTTCGAACCCAGGTGGGCCCACCAGATTAAGAATGGAGTCATGAGATACAAAAAAACGCATAACATTAAGAGACAACATTCGTATTTTTTTTATCCTTTAGGAAATGCACCAGAATATGGTGCATTTTTTTTTAGATCTATGACAGGAAGGAGGAAGATATTTGAAAGAGCAGATATTTCTTTTGATCAAACTTCAGAAGGCAGATTCTGAAATAGAGGGAATAAAGGCAAGGAAGAGGGATTTGCCCCGGGAAAAAGAGATCCTTGATGAAACATTGAAGACCTTTGAGGATACAGTAGAAGCAGCAAAGGAAAGGCTGGATGACTGCAAAAAGACGCACAAAACGAAGGAATCGGAACTGAACCAGGGGGCGGAGAAGATAAAAAAAACGAAGGCCAGATTACTGGAAGTCAAAACCAACAAAGAGTATGAAGCCGCACTGAAGGAAATCGATTCCATACATTTGAAAAACAGTCATATTGAAGACAAAATCATTTACATCCTGGACGATACCGAAAACACCAGAAAGAATTTTGAAATTAAGGAAAAGGAACTTGCCGATTATCGCGCCATCTATGACAGAGAAAGAGCGAGAATCGAGAGTGAGTTGAACTCCATAGATTCCGTATTGGACGAAATGATTGAAAAGCACGATGTCATACGGGGACAAATCAACAATGATCTCATCAAAAAGTATGACATCCTGAGGGAAAAAAGGAACGGGCAAGCCGTCGTATCTGCCTGGAAAGAGGTGTGCAATGGATGCCACATGAATATACCCCCCCAGATGTACAACGAATTACAGAAACCTGAAATACTCATGCTGTGCCCCAATTGCAACAGAATAATCTACTGGGAAGATAGAGAAACGGGTGAAGATGGAGCCGATGCATAGACTATATACCGATGGGGCCAGCCGGGGCAACCCGGGCAAAGGGGGAGCCGGTGCCGTGCTCTATGATGAACAGGGGAAAACAGTAAGCGGCGTCAAAGACTTCCTCGGTGTGTGTACAAACAATACGGCAGAGTACAAGGCCCTTATACTGGGACTTGAGGAAGCGCTCAGAAATGGGTGTAGCAAGCTGCGTATTTTCATGGATTCCGAACTACTGGTGCGGCAGATAAACGGCAGTTACCGGGTAAAGAACGAAAACCTAAAAATCCTTATGAAGGAAGTGAGGAAACTGCTCTCCCTTTTCGATGAATATGCCGTTGAACATGTAGAACGAAATAAGAACAAAGTAGCCGATCAATTAGCCAATGAGGCGATTGATGAGGCACTAAATGGCTAATTGTTAATGGTTAACCATTAATAGCCCGGTAAAATTTCAGATATCTGTCATTTTGTCATTCCCAAACTCGATAGGGAATCTAGTCTTTTCTGGTACTTACAGACTCCCGCCTCCGCGTGAGTGGCTCGTTTTATGACTTTTTGCCGTTGCATCACCATTAAGCATTGAAAATTAAACATTAACTATATATCGGAGCAGGTTGGATGATCGCGGGTCCGGATTTGCCGGACCGGAGGAAAGTCCGAGCTCCACAGGGCAGGATGGTCGCTAACGGCGACTGGGGGCGACCCTAAGGAAAGTGCCACAGAAAATATACCGCCCCGATCTTTTTCGGGGTAAGGGTGAAAAGGCGAGGTAAGAGCTCACCAGTTTCCCGGGTGACCGGGAAAGCTTGGTAAACCCCATCCGGAGCAAGACCAAATAGGAGGACGCTTGAGAGCGGCCCGTTCGAAGTCCTCGGGTAGTGTCGCTTGAGGCAGGAGGCAACTTCTGTCCCAGATGAATGATCATCACCCCGCCGGCCGGGAAACCGGACAAAGGGAAACAGAACTCGGCTTACAGACCTGCTCTGATATATTTCTTATAGAGAATCACCAGAAAATTATCGCACATTAAAGCAGAAAGACCGCCCGAAGGCGGTCTTTCTGTATAAAAACTCACTCAATAGCCTGAGTCTATTTCTCTTTCCGAATTACCGCCTGTGCTGCGGCAAGCCGGGCAATAGGAACACGGTAGGGTGAACAACTGACATAGTTCAATCCTACCCTCTGGCAGAAATCGATAGATGCCGGATCGCCGCCATGCTCGCCGCATATTCCTACCTTGAGGTCGGCGCGTGTGGCACGTCCCTTCTCGAAACCCATTCTGACCAGCTGTCCGACGCCATCCTCATCTATGGAAACAAAGGGATCTTTCGGAAGAATACCCTCCTTAACATACCGCGGCAGAAACTTTCCTGCATCATCACGGGACAATCCAAAGGTCGTCTGCGTCAGGTCATTCGTCCCGAAGGAGAAGAACTGGGCCTCTTCGGCAATCTTGTCGGCCGTCAGGGCCGCTCGGGGCAACTCTATCATGGTTCCAAGGAGATATTCGATTTTCATCCCCTTTTCCTTCATAACCTCATCTGCCACGCGGCAGACAATCGCCTTCTGTCTCTTCAACTCCTCCACCGTTCCGACGAGTGGGATCATAATCTCGGGATGCACTTCCTTCCCTTCGGCTGCTACAATACAGGCGGCCTCAAAAACGGCCCTCGCCTGCATCTCCGTGATCTCCGGATTGGTAATACCGAGACGACAACCGCGCAGACCGAGCATGGGATTCGACTCGGACAGCGCCTCTATCCTCTCCTCCAGAGCCGCAAGTTCGACGCCGAGATTCCCGGCAAGCTCTTCGATTTCAGGTTTAGTCTTCGGTAAAAATTCATGGAGCGGGGGATCGAGCGTCCGTATCGTAACTGGCAGGCCCTCCATCGCTCTGAATATTCCCACAAAATCATCACGCTGCATGGGAAGGATTTTCGCCAGGGCGGCACGCCGCCCCTCTTCGTCCTCTGCTACTATCATCTCATGAACGGCACCGATACGCTCTCCTTCGAAGAACATATGCTCGGTACGGCAGAGTCCGATGCCCTCGGCACCAAACCCCCTGGCTACGGCGGAATCGTGAGGAGTGTCTGCATTAGTCCTGACACCCATGGTCCGGAATTCATCAACCCATTCCATAAAGGTCTTGAAATCTCCGGCCAGCACGGCAACAACCTTCTCTACCTTGCCTTTGTAAACCTCGCCCTTCGAACCGTCCAGACTGATCCAGTCTCCACGCTTAATGGTAAAATCACCGGCGGTGAATTGTTCCTTCACATAGGTAATTGCGACTTCGCTGCACCCCGCCACACAGGGTTTCCCCATACCACGGGCAACAACGGCGGCATGGCTTGTCATACCGCCTCTGCTTGTCAGAATTCCCTCTGCCAGGTTCATGCCCTTGATATCATCGGGACTCGTCTCTGCACGAACCAGGACGACCTTTTTCCCGTCATTGGTCCACTGCTCCACATCTTCCGCCGAAAAGACTACCTGTCCCACACCGGCACCGGGACTGGCAGGGAGACCCTTGGCAATCAATGTCTTTTCCACATTCGGTTCCAGTGTCGGATGGAGAAGCTGATCGAGCTGCTCGGCGTCCACCCTCATGATGGCCGTCTTCTTGTCAATCAGTCCTTCATTCACCATATCGACGGCAATCTTCACGGCGGCCGCGGCCGTCCTTTTTCCCGTTCTTGTCTGAAGCATCCAGAGTTTCCGCTGCTGAATGGTGAATTCGATGTCCTGCATTTCCTTGTAGTGGTCTTCAAGTTTGATACGAATATCATCAAGCTCTTTGTACTGTTCGGGCATCTCAGCTTCCAGTGTGGCAACACCGTCAGGGACGTCCTTGGCACTGTTCAGGGGCTGAGGAGTCCTGATTCCTGCAACTACGTCCTCTCCCTGGGCATTCGTCAGATACTCGCCATAGAAATAATTTTCCCCTGTCGAAGGATCCCGCGTAAAGGCAACACCGGTGGCACAATCATCACCCATATTTCCAAAGACCATTGATTGAACACTGACTGCCGTCCCCCAGTCCTCGGGAATATTATTGATCTCTCGATAGATATATGCCCGCGGGGTCTGCCATGAGTTAAAGACGGCATGGATGGCTCCCCAGAGCTGTTCCATCGGATCATCGGGAAAATCCCTCTTAAGTCGGTCCTTGACGAGGGCCTTGAATTTGACAACCAGATCCTTGAGATCCTTTGCCGAAAGTTCAGTATCAAGCTTTACGCCACGCTCTTTCTTTTTCCGGTCCATGATCTCTTCAAAGGGATTGTGCTCCTTTTCATCCCGGGGACCAACTCCGAGAACGACATCTCCATACATATTGACAAATCTGCGATAGACATCATAGGCAAAACGCTCGTTGCCGGTCTTGGCAATGAGCCCCTTAATCGCTTCATCATTCAGTCCAATATTGAGTACAGTGTCCATCATGCCCGGCATTGAAATACGGGCACCTGACCGCACCGATATGAGCAATGGATTAGCGGGATCGCCGAATGTGGCACCCATGTCCTCCTCCATCCTAGCCAGTGCCTCCTCAACTTCCTTCTCCAGACCGGCGGGATACTTCCTGTCATTCTCGTAAAAGTAGGTACATACATCTGTCGTTATAGTAAATCCTGCAGGGACGGGAATGCCGAGGTTTGTCATCTCGGCCATATTCGCACCCTTTCCTCCTAGCAGATTTTTCATGCCGGCTTCACCGTCGGCCTTACCTGCTCCAAAGAAATATACATTCTTTTTATCTGCCACTTCTTTTCCTCCAATCATTTTTTTTAACAATATATTTCCAGAATTACCCATCTTTCTTGTAAGAATGGGCAATTCCTCAAATACAAAGAGAGAACCAAGATATTCACACTTAATCAATTCCCCTGATAAGACATTTTCCGACCACGCTACAGGAAATAAGTGTGTTAACAAAATTGACAAAAAGTCATTTTCGAGCGGATTTGAGCATTTCGGGAAACAGATAATAGCAGTGATTGGCGTTAATAAAATCTAATTATTTGAGTGCTTTAGCACGAGTTTTAGATTTTTAGCCAAGCGCCGAAATCACCCCCTGAATGATCATCAAGCGAGAAAATGGACTTTTCATCGGACCATCAAAATTGTTTTCTACCAGAAAGCAATTTCTAACTTACTAAGGCATGAACGAAATTATCTTCCGCCAAAGTAATTAACAGTGACAGTAAACATATTTTAGGTCTTCAAGTCAACAATAATCAATATCACATGAATTCTGCTATTTACAAGTGGCGCGGATCGACAGATACATGATACACAGATGGGCTATTACATTACAAAGGCGACTATCATGTCACTATTTACCGGAAAAAGCTCCATCCTTGTTACCTGCGCCAGGGAGATTCCACACTATCTCAGTGCGGAAATCACATCAATGGGCCTCCCCCTTGTATCCGCATTTACGGCAGGTGTCGAGACCGAGGGAACCCTCGAAGAGGCCATGAAGCTCAATCTACTCATACGGACCGGCCATCGAGTCCTCTATCTCATCACGGAATTGACGGCCCACGACGCCGATGAGCTTTACCGGGGCATATCGGAAATACCCTGGGAACAGTACATCTCAAAGACGGGATACTTCACTGTCACGTCATTCGTCGACAATCCCACCATTCGCGACTCGAGATTCGCCAATGTAAAATGTAAAGACGCCATAGCAGACCGGTTCTTGAAAATGTTCGATATGAGGCCCGATTCGGGCCCCGAGAGAAGGGAAGTGGTACTCTATCTTTACTGGTTAAAAAACAGGTGCAGCGTCTACCTCGACACCTCGGGCGAGCCCCTCTCGCGACGGGGCTACAGAAAGATTCCCCTTGCGGCGCCGATGCAGGAGACGCTCGCCGCTTCTGTTATCCTCGCATCGGGCTGGCATGGCGATGAAAATTTCGTCAATCCCATGTGCGGCAGCGGCACACTTGCCATAGAGGCGGCCTTGATCGCTCTCGACAGGGCCCCCGGCCTTCTGAGAAACAATTTCGGATTCATGCATATACCGGATTTCAAGAAATCGGCATGGACAAAACTGAGAAATATGACGAACAGAAAATCAAAAAAACAGCTTTCCGGTAAAATCATCGCCTCAGACATAAACCCCTGGGCCGTCGATGCGGCCCGGAAAAATGCACAAACGGCAGGTGTCGAACATCTCGTGGAATTCTCAGTATCGGATTATTCCGACACGCCAATCCCCGAAGGCACGGGTGTCATCATGATCAATCCTGCCTACGGAGAAAGAATGGGTGAAATTGATCACCTGAAAGAAACCTACCGGGGAATAGGAGACTTTCTCAAAGGGAAGTGCTCCGGCTACAGGGGATATATCTTTACGGGAAATCTTGCACTGGCAAAGCAGGTGGGACTCAAGACAAAGAGAAGGATTCCCTTTTATAACAGCAATATAGAATGCAGACTTCTGGAATATGAACTCTACGAAGGATCAAGAAAAAATGGGGAATAACACTTCAGTGCCGGTGTAACCGATACATTTTTATCTTTGAGTCGACGATGAGATGTGCATAATAATCTTTTCGCCTTTCTGAGATACCTCAAAGGAATGTTAACCGGATATCACTAAGAAAGAACCCAAAAGCACATATTAAACTGAGCTATTGCACGTCTGTCTCTTTTTCCGATTCCTTGACAAACAACAGGGGGAAAACGATATCGCTCATGCAGCAGGGTATCCATACTGCTATAAAGAGAAAGAGGAGAATGGTTACATAGGATAACCAGCCGAGGGTCCAGGCACCGGCCATCATGATGTGAAAGAGGGAGGCCCACGTGCTTAAAAGAACATGCCCTGCATGGGGAAATTTAGTGGCAGGTCGGAAATATGCGATAGCAACCCCCAGTATGGCCAGGGGATTGACGAGCCACCACTTTTCGATAAACCCTATATGGATGCTCCGCTTCGGCATATCAAGCAGTACCTCTCCAAAATAGGGAATTACAGAATCGCTCAGTGTGGCTATGCCCACGGCGCCGATGTAACCTACGATCAACAATTTCCAGATCTGATACCCACCCCTTGATTCCTTACGCTTGTGAATATCATACATAGAAGCGGTAACCAGGGCGCTAAGTACAACATGCACGGGATGCAGCGTATAAAATATGGTGTATGATAGGCGATAGGGAATGTTGTGAAAGATTGCCATTATGACGATACCCGTAATGGCGCCAAATACAGTAAAGGAAGAATGTTCTTTCAATTCCCTGACAATTTGTCCGATCATTTACAGCTCCTTAAAGATTTAAATGCAACAGAGTTGCTCTTACTTCATTTCTGACACTTTTCACAGAGGCCGGACAACCCTATATTGATCTCTTCAATGGTATAATTGTGGGGTCCTGCAAACCAATCCAATACATTTGAAACGGGCAAGGGTTCGAGACAATGCATCGTCTTGCATGATCTGCAGTAAAAATGAGGGTGAACGGGGTTGTGTACGCATGCCATTTCATAGTAATTAATCCCATCATTTGTCGGGATTTCCCTGATAATTCCCTTCTGCTTGAGAGTTGAAACAATGCGGTAAACGGTGACCTTATTGATATTCAGATTCCCATTGACCCTTTTCATTAAGTCACTTACAGTTACGGGTCTCTCGGCATGAATCAGTATATCCAGGACAGTCACCCGTTGAGGTGTCCTGCTCAGTCCGGCCTGTCTCAGGCTCCTTTGTGCATCACAATGGAGATTATCTTCTTTCATGGGACTTCCTTACCATAAATGTAACTGAGTTGCAATTAATTTTAAACATATCGGTGTCACCTCATCGTAGCATGTCTCGGATACATGCCGCTTACAAAACGGATGTGCCGATGCAATTCAGACAATTACAGCCACGAATGATTGCTCTACCGAGCGAGACCCCGTATAATAAAGTAGCAAGAGTGACTACCGGTAAAAAGAGGGTTGAAGAGACGTATGAAATCGAGTATTACATAGAGGCAATCACCGCAGGTAACCAATATCTCTCATTGCGGCAAACCATTGACTGGTTCCCGCCCCCAAACACGGGGCGGGTATTGCAGATAATTTTATAGAGCGGCACAATACTGGAGGACACAATGGAAGTAATTCACGGTTTTGAACTGTTACGTGATCAGGATATCACCGAACTGAAGATAGGGACACGGTTTTACCGGCATGTCAAAACGGGTGCTGAACTCTTATCAATCATCAGTGATGATGAAAACAAGGTATTCGGCATAACCCTCAGGACGCCGCCGACGGATTCCACGGGCATAGCGCACATTATGGAACATTCCGTCCTCTGCGGTTCCCGCAAATACCCAGTAAAAGAGCCCTTTGTTGAAATACTGAAGGGGTCCCTGCAGACCTTTCTGAATGCCTTCACCTATCCCGACAAGACCTGCTACCCCGTGGCCAGTCAGAATGTGCAGGACTTTTACAATCTCGTAGATGTCTATCTCGACGCCGTCTTTTACCCCAGACTCACCCCCTTTACACTGCAACAGGAGGGGTGGCATTATGAACTGGACAGCATAGAAGAGCCTCTCAGTTACAAGGGTGTCGTCTTCAATGAAATGAAGGGGGCCTATTCATCTCCCGACAGTCTCCTTTCAGAACATTCACAGCAGTCACTCTTCCCCGATATCACCTATGGTCTCGATTCGGGGGGAAATCCGAAGGTCATCCCCCAGTTGACCTTTGATCAATTCATGAACTTCCATAAGAAATATTATCACCCTTCCAACTCACGCATCTTCTTCTACGGTGACGATGACCCCGACAAACGGCTGCGCCTCCTTGACGAATACCTCAGGGATTTTGAGCAGGCCGAGGTAATATCCTCTATCCCCCTCCAGCAGCCCTTTAATAGTCCCAGGCACTTTGTTTACCCCTTCGCCGCCGGCGAGGGTGAGACATCGACCAAAAAAGGAATGGTAACCGTAAACTGGATGCTTTCAGAGACAAATGACCGAAAAATGAACATGGCACTCACAATCCTGAACCATATCCTCCTGGAAATGCCCGGGTCACCATTGAGAAAGGCCCTCATCGATTCCGGCCTTGGTGAAGATATCGCCGGGGGCGGTCTGGAAAACGAGCTGCAGCAGATGCTTTTTTCGGTGGGATTGAAGGGGATCGATGTAAAAGATGCCGACCGTGTGGAGGGCCTCATTATCGATACCTTCAATAGTCTCAAGGAAAAGGGATTTGATCCCCATGCCATAGAAGCGGCCGTCAACACGACGGAATTTCGTTTAAGAGAGTATAACACGGGACGTTTTCCGCGAGGATTGGCGCTGATGCTTACGGCCCTCACATCGTGGCTCTACGATGGAGACCCCCTGGCCTTGCTCCCCTTTGAAGCGACATTGCAGGATATAAAATCGCATATCGCGTCACAGGACAAATATTTTGAAGACCTCATCAATCGTCTCTTTTTGAACAATTCTCACCGCACCACCGTCGTCCTAGAACCGGACAGTACCCTGGAGAAAAAGGAAGAATCCGAGGAACGAGCAAAACTGGAGGCCATCAGAAAGACGATGAATGACGACGACATCGCACGGATACTGGCCGACACGAAGGAACTGAAAGGCCTCCAGGAAAGACCCGATTCTCCCGAGGCACTGGCGACAATACCCACATTGAACCTCGAAGATCTGGAAAAGGAAAATAAGAAGATTCCCATCGCTCTCATTTCAGGGGAAGCGGCAACGATTATCTACCATGACCTCTTTACAAACGGCATACTATACCTGGATATCGGGTTCGACCTCCATGAACTTCCCCAGAAATACATTCCCTACATCCCCCTCTTCAGCCGTGCCCTTATCGAAATGGGAACGGAAGGTGAAGACTACGTAAAGATTTCCCAGCGGATAGGACGCAAAACGGGTGGCATCCATCCCTCCATACTGACCTCGATGATCAAAGATAAAAAGGAAACTGCAGCACGACTCTTTCTCCGGGGAAAGGCGGTTCTGTCAAAGGTTCCCGACCTCATCGGGATTATTGAGGATCTGCTATTAAGACCTCGCCTGGACAATCATGAACGATTTAAGCAGATGGTCATGGAAGAAAAGGCCAGACAGGAACAATCCATCATACCGAACGGACACCAGGTCGTCAATTTGAGACTGCGATCTCATTTCAGCGAATCGGGATGGGCGGCGGAACAGATGGATGGCATCAGTTATCTCTTCTTCCTCCGGGAACTGGTCGAAAAGGTAGATCATGAGTGGCCCTCCGTTGCGGCCACACTGAAGGAGATGCTGCACATACTGTTGAACAGGAAGTCCGTGATGGTCAACGCAACCATCGACAAAGAAGGGTGGACGAAGGCCAGGCCCCTCATCGACACATTTTTAGAGAAATTCCCCGTAAAAGAAATCAGCCCTGCCGAATGGCTGCCGCAGGCTCCCCCCGATTTTGAAGGAATGACCGTTCCGGCACAGGTCAATTATGTCGGCAAAGGAACAGACCTCTTCCGGTTGGGCTACCGCTTTAAGGGATCCACGGGGGTTATCACACGGTTTCTGAGAACCTCGTGGTTGTGGGATCGAGTCCGTGTCCAGGGCGGCGCCTACGGTTCCTTCTGCAACTTCGATCACCTCTCGGGGGTGCTCACCTTTCTCTCATACAGGGATCCCAATCTCATGAAAACACTGGATATCTTTGATAAAACATCTGACTTTCTTGAAGACCTTTCCCTCGACACAAAGGAACTTACAAAGTGCATCACAGGGGCCATAGGCGACATGGATGCCTACATGCTCCCCGATGCCAAGGGATACACCTCCATGATCCGCCATCTAACGGGAACCACAGATGAATATCTCCAGCAGATTCGCGATGAGATTCTCTCCACGACTGACGATGATTTCAAGGCCTTCGCCAAGGTATTGAGGGAAGCCCGCGAAAGCGGTCTGGTAAAGGTCCTCGGTTCCGCAAGCGCCATAAATGACGCCGTCAGTAAAGGGGGATTGTCTTTGAAGGTCTTTGAGGTACTGTGACAGGATTATTATTGGGGTTATTGTCAGGCTGATACGAGGGAGGGGCTCCCCTCTTTGGCGACAAATGACTGCACTACATTAAAGAGATCGTCCATATCAAAGGGCTTGGCCAGAAAGGCATCTGCTCCAAGGTTCCCCACAGATGCTTCATCCGCGGGGTTGGAAGACATGGCCACACAGATCTTTTCAGAGTCCCGTTTCTTTATTTTGGCAAGGACATCGAGGCCGCTGGGCAGACTCACCTCAAGTATAAAGATATCAACATCGGCATGTGCTTTAAAATAGGTCCATGCCGAGTTACTATCATCAAAGGACAATACGTGGCGGTTCACGCAATATGTCAACAGATTTACTACAAATGCCCTGATCGTTGTATCACTCTCTACTACAGCTATTTTTACATTCCGCATCTTGATTGATGTGCCTCACGCCACTTTTAGAAATCTCACATTATGTAACTTACCGATAAAATTGATTGCATTGCCGATAAATTCGACATTCTCTTCCAGCGCTTTTTTTCTGAATCGGCCCATGGGATTGCCTTCGGCAAACCCTTTGGCCATAAGTGCAAGCAGACGGACCCTCTGGTGAAAGACATACGCACGATCCATCCCGCTTTTCTGGTCCTTATCCCCCTGAACACCTTCCGTCCCGATACGTAAACCGCCGCTGCATTTGGCGACATGATTGGCGTTTGCTATGATTGCATCTTTTCGAAATTTCCCAACGGGATAGTCTTTCAGGTAGGCCAGGCACATAATGATGAGAAGCTGCAAACTGGCCAGGTGTACATCTTCTTCTTCCATTTTTCTCATTTCCGGAGAACTCGCACCCAGTCTCAGCGAAATCCCCTCTTCCTGTGACACGGAGTCTATCGGTACAACCGAAGCAATGGATATCGTTCTCGCCTCCATCCTGCATTTTCCGTCGAGAATAGCACCGTCTCGAATCACAATGCTGGGCGCCTGAATATCGCCAAAAACCTTGCCTGAGGAATCGATTTCAATCTTCTTGTCGGCAACGAT
>CAYMYS010000023.1:0-35795 GCA_964394725.1 uncultured Syntrophaceae bacterium | reverse complement strand
ATGACCTATGGCGCTCCTTTGAGAATCGTTGTCAGGCTTGCCGTGTTTGATACGGGAAAGATGGGTGATCAGAGAATCATCAGGGATATTAAGGAGCAGGAGATATACTTCGGCGAGATTCCCTTGATGACAGACAAAGGGACCTTTATCATAAATGGTACTGAACGGGTTATCGTCAGTCAGCTTCACCGGTCTCCCGGAATATTCTTTGATCACGACAAGGGGAAGACCCATGCGAGCGGCAAACTGATATATTCGGCCAGGGTTATCCCGATCAGGGGATCCTGGCTGGATCTCGAGTTTGATCCCAAGGATCTTCTCTATGCACGAGTGGATCGCAGGAGAAAGATGCCCGTAACGATACTCCTCAAGGCAATGGGCTATACGACTGAGGATCTGCTCAAGTGCTTTCATAAAGTCATAAAAGTAACCATCGAGGACGGCATGCCCTTCCTCGTCGTAAATGATTCCCTCGTTGGTGAAAGGGCCCCGGAAGATATCACGGATGCCCAATCCGGCGAGGTCTTCGTAAAGCAGGGAAGGAAAATCACCAAGACTTCACTGAAGAGGATAATGGACGCTGGCATAGATCGTCTCCAGATAGATAAAGACTTTCTAGCCGGTCAGGTTCTCCTCTCTGATATAGCCGATCCCAATCCCGATCCCGATAGTGATAGTGAAGGGCCTCTGTTTAAATGTAATGAGGAGATAGAAGCTGATCGCGTGGAGATGCTTTTCGAAAAGAGTATCAGTGAAGTTCAACTGGTCCAGCTTGAAGAGGACAGGTCTACATCCTATATCCGCAACACGCTGCTTCTGGAAAAGATCGAGAGTGAAGAAGATGCGATTATAGACATCTACAGAAGATTGCGACCCAGTAATCCTCCCACCCCCGAGACGGCTCGGAGATTTTTCGCGAGTCTCTTTTTCAGTGAAGGCAGTTATAACCTTTCCGGTGTAGGAAGGGTGAAAATGAATTATAAGCTTCGCCTTGACGTCCCCTCGGATGTAACCGTTTTGAGACGGGAAGATGTCCTTGAAGCGGTGAAATACCTTGTAAAACTCAAGAATGGAGTTCCTGAATACAATGTAGACGACATAGACCATCTGGGTAACAGAAGGGTCAGATCCGTGGGAGAACTGATCGAAAATCAGTACAGAATCGGCCTGGTGAGGATGGAACGTGCCATAAAGGAGAAGATGAGTCTCCTTGATGTAGAGACGATGATGCCCCATGATCTGGTAAATGCAAAACCCGTAACCGCTGTTGTTAATGAATTTTACGGGAGCAGTCAGCTGTCTCAGTTTATGGATCAGACAAATCCTCTTTCTGAAATTACTCATAAAAGACGATTGTCTGCACTTGGTCCCGGTGGCCTTACCCGGGAGAGGGCCGGATTTGAGGTGAGGGATGTTCATAATACTCACTATGGACGCATATGTCCCGTTGAGACGCCTGAGGGTCCCAATATCGGTCTCATAGTCTCTCTCAGTACCTATGCGCGTGTAAACGACTTTGGTTTTATAGAGACACCTTACATAGTGGTAAAGGACGGACAACTACTCAATGAGATCCGCTATCTTACTGCCATAGAGGAAGAAGATCATATAATTGCGCAGGCCAACACCATCGTCGATCCCAAGGGAAAGATTACGGAAGAGCTTGTTACCGCTCGAAAGGGTGGGGACTATGTTATGGTACCGCCGGCAGAGATAACCTTAATGGATGTTTCCCCCAGCCAGCTTGTCAGTGTTGCTGCGGGGCTGGTACCCTTTTTGGAGCATGATGATGCAAACCGTGCGCTCATGGGTTCAAACATGCAGCGACAGGCCGTTCCCCTGTTGAAACCCAGGGCGCCACTCGTCGGTACGGGCATGGAGGCCATCGTTGCGCGAGACTCCGGTGCTGTCATTGCGGCAAATAGATCGGGCGTTGTGGTCGATGTGGATGCCGCCAGAATTGTTGTGAAGTGTGATGCCGAAGAGTCCGATGAGGGCGATACGGGAGTCGATATATTTAACCTGATCAAATATCAGCGTTCGAACCAGGACACCTGTTTCAACCACAAGCCCATCGTGGATAAGGGAGACAGGGTTAAAAAGGGAGATATCCTGGCAGATGGACCGGCCACGAATAATGGGGAACTTGCCCTGGGAAGAAATGTAATGGTGGCATTTATGTCCTGGGGAGGATACAATTATGAGGATTCCATCCTGATAAGTGAACGCGTTGTAAAGAATGATATCTATACCTCCGTCCATATTGAAGAATTCGAAACGGTAGCGAGAGACACTAAGCTCGGTAGAGAGGAAATCACTCGAGATATTCCCAACGTAGGGGAGGAAGCGCTTCACAAACTGGATGAAAGCGGTATTGTCAGGATGGGGGTTTCCGTTAAAGCGGGCGATATACTTGTCGGAAAGGTGACACCCAAGGGCGAAACCCAGCTGTCTCCCGAGGAGAAACTCCTCCGTGCCATTTTTGGCGAGAAGGCCGGTGATGTGAGAGATACCTCTCTCAGAATGCCTCCCGGGGTCGAGGGGACTGTCATTGAGGCAAAGGTCTTTACCCGTAAAGGCATTGAAAAGGATGCCAGGACAAGGCAGATAGAGAATGAAGAGATTGCAGACTACCTGAAAGATAAAGAGGACGAAATCGGAATTATTACCACCAGTGTGCGGGATAAGGTTTCCGACTTACTTGTAGGAAGTACGTCTGCGTCGAAACTGACCGATCCGGCTCAGAAGAAGATCCTGTTGAAGAAGGGAGAGACGATTACTGAAGAATCGTTGCAGAAGATACCCTTTTTCATGTGGCAGGACATAGAGCTGGAGGAATATGAGACGGAAGAGCGGGCGAAGGCACTGTTAAAGAATCTTGCGAATAAAATAGATATTATCGAGAAATTTTTCGAGAAAAAGATAGAGACGGTACAGACAGGCGATGAACTGGCGCCAGGCGTTATCAAGCTGGTTAAGATTTATATCGCCATAAAGAGAAAGCTTTCTGTCGGCGATAAGATGTCAGGACGGCATGGGAACAAGGGCGTCTTGTCAAGAATCCTTCCGGAGGCGGATATGCCCTTCTTTGCCGATGGCAGACCGGTCGATATAGTCCTGAATCCTCTTGGCGTTCCTTCTCGTATGAATGTCGGTCAGATTCTGGAAACGCATCTGGGATGGGCGGCACGGGGGTTGGGTGAGAAGATTCAGGCCATGGCGGAAAAGAATTTCAATGCTGATTCGATAAAAAGGGAATTAAAGGGGATTTATTCTTCACCGGAGTTCGATAGTTTTGTCGATGGAGCCGGGGAGGATGAAATCAGGAAGTTTGCAGGACGATTGAAGAATGGTATCCCCATGGCTACGCCCGTTTTTGATGGAGCTGAGGAACGAGAGATTCAGGACATGCTGGAGTTGGCCGAGCTACCGCGAACGGGCCGGACGCAACTCTTTGATGGAAGGACTGGTGAGCCCTTCGATCAGGAGATAACCGTGGGAATGATATATATGCTGAAGCTCCATCATCTGGTGGATGATAAGATCCACGCAAGGTCGATCGGGCCCTATTCTCTGGTTACGCAGCAACCGCTGGGCGGTAAGGCGCAATTTGGAGGGCAGCGGCTTGGTGAGATGGAAGTATGGGCCATCGAGGCCTATGGGGCCGCCTATTCATTACAGGAATTCCTCACCGTGAAATCGGATGATGTGGCCGGAAGGACAAGGATGTATGAGGCCATTGTAAAGGGGGAACATGTACTTGAGTCTGGATTGCCGGAGTCCTTTAATGTTCTCGTTAAGGAGTTGCAAGGGCTTGCTCTTGATGTGGAACTCATCGAGAGCACTTGATAGCCGTTAACAGAATAATTAGCAATTGTAAGGGGAGTTATATCCAGTGGAAGATATTTATGGTTTTTTCGAAAAACCTAAGGATCCAATAAAATTTAATGCAGTAAAGATATCTTTGACGTCACCGGAGAAGATACTGTCATGGTCCAGCGGAGAGGTGAAGAAACCGGAGACGATTAATTACAGGACCTTCAAGCCTGAAAGAGATGGACTCTTTTGCGCGAGAATCTTCGGTCCTGTCAAGGATTACGAGTGCCTCTGTGGTAGATATAAGAGGATGAAGCACAGGGGGATGGTTTGTGAAAAGTGCGGAGTAGAGGTTATTCAATCAAAGGTTCGCAGGGAGCGCATGGGGCATATAGTGCTGGCAGCCCCTGCCGCGCATATCTGGTTTCTCAAGAGTCTGCCAAGCAGGATAGGCAATCTTCTTGATTTAACGCTGAAGGAACTGGAGCGGGTTCTCTACTTTGAATCGTGGATCGTCATTGATCCTATGGATACTCCTTTTAAAAAGAAGGAACTCCTTTCCGAAGAAGACTATTATACAATCAAAGAGGAATACGGCGAAGACAGTTGCGAAGTCGGTATCGGGGCCGAGGCAATCAGAAAACTTCTGGAGGAGATTGACTTACCTGCCTTGGACAATGAATTGAGAGCGGAACTGAAGGATATCACGTCCGAGACAAAGAAAAAGAAGCTCGTCAAGCGGTTAAAGGTTGTAGAGACTCTGAAGAAATCGGGAAACAGACCCGAGTGGATGGTACTGACTGTTTTACCCGTCATTCCCCCCGATTTGAGACCTCTCGTGCCCCTTGATGGGGGACGTTTCGCCACATCCGACCTCAATGATCTGTACAGAAGAGTCATTAACAGGAACAACCGCCTGCGACGTCTTCTGGAGCTCAGCGCTCCTGAAATTATTATCAGAAATGAAAAGAGGATGCTTCAGGAGGCTGTAGACGTGCTCTTTGATAATGGTCGAAGGGGGAGGGCAGTAACTGGTTCCAACAAAAGACCGCTCCGATCTCTGTCCGATATGCTTAAGGGGAAACAGGGCCGGTTCCGACAGAATCTCCTTGGAAAGAGGGTTGATTACTCGGGGAGATCGGTTATTACCGTGGGACCCTCTTTGAAATTGCATCAATGCGGTCTTCCGAAGAAAATGGCCTTGGAACTCTTCAAACCCTTTATCTATAACAGGTTGGAGGCGAAGGGCTACGTTACCACCGTCAAGAGTGCCAAGAAGATGGTCGAACGGGAAGAGCCCGAAGTATGGGATGCACTGGACGAGGTCGTACGGGAATATCCTATTTTGCTCAACCGTGCTCCAACGCTGCACCGGCTCGGCATCCAGGCATTCGAGCCCGTACTCATTGAGGGAAAGGCTATTCAGCTTCACCCCCTTGTATGTTCATCTTTCAACGCCGATTTTGATGGCGATCAGATGGCTGTTCACGTGCCCCTCTCAGTGGAAGCCCAGGTAGAGGCGAGATGTCTCATGATGTCGACCAATAATATACTCTCGCCTGCAAACGGCAAACCTGTTATTATTCCCAGTCAGGATATTGTTCTGGGCATATATTATATGACCAGAACGAAGCATTTTGTCAAAGGGGAGGGAATGGTCTTTTCCAGTTTTGACGAGGTGCGAAGGGCCTACGATTCTGAAGTTATAGATCTGCATGCCCAAATAAAAGTCAGAATGAACGGGAAAATGGCAGATACGACGGTGGGAAGGGTATTACTGTATGAGATTATACCTGAGGAGATTACCTTTGATCATGTAAATAAAGTGATGAATAAAAAGGAGTTGGCCAATCTCATAGATTACGCTTATCGTAGCTGTGGGGCCAAGACGACAGTTATTCTGGCGGACCGATTGAAGGATCTCGGTTTCAGCTATGCCACCGTCTCCGGGCTTTCCATAGGTTCTATTGACATGGTCATCCCTAAAAGCAAGCCCCAGATAGTTGACAAGGCCAACAAAGATGTCTTGGAGATTCAAACACAGTATATGGACGGCTTAATCACCGATGGTGAGCGGTACAATAAAGTTATAGACATTTGGGCTCAAGCAACAGAGCGTGTTGCCGATGAGATGCTGAGAGATGTGGGGACAGAGGAAATCGTAGGTCCCGATGGTCAGATGGTGAAAGTCGAAAGCTTCAACCCGATCTACATGATGGCCGATTCCGGTGCACGAGGCAGTGCCGCGCAGATTCGACAGCTCGCCGGAATGAGAGGGTTGATGGCAAAGCCCTCTGGAGAGATTATTGAAACGCCCATTACGGCAAACTTCAGAGAGGGTCTGACTGTACTCGAATACTTTATTTCAACCCATGGTGCAAGAAAGGGACTTGCCGATACTGCATTAAAGACGGCTAATTCCGGTTATCTTACCAGAAGGCTCGTTGATGTGTCGCAGGATTGTATCATTACGGAAGAAGATTGCGGTACCATAGATGGCATTTATGTCTCAGCCCTTGTGGAGGGTGGAGAAATCATAGAGCCCGCCGGAGAACGCGTTCTCGGAAGAGTGGCACTGGAAGATATAAAGGATCCCTTTACAGAAGAGATTCTTGTGGAGGCGGGTCAGGAGGTCGATGAAGTACGAGCCGAGAAAATTGATAAGGCAGGACTCGAACAGGTTCTGATCAGGTCGGCACTTACATGTAAATCGAGGCATGGTATATGTGCCAAGTGTTACGGGAGAGATCTGGCACACGGCCATATGGTTAATATGGGCGAAACTGTCGGTATCATCGCTGCCCAGTCCATCGGAGAACCGGGAACGCAGCTGACAATGCGTACCTTCCATATAGGTGGAACTGCCAAGTTTGAAGAACATTCCACATTGGAAGCACGACACGATGGAACACTTAAATTTATCAATCTCAATGTGGCAAGAAATAGAGACAATGATCTCGTTGTCATGACCAGGAATAGCGAGATCCATGTTCTTGATGACAAGGGAAGAAACCGCGGAAAATATCCTATTCCCTATGGCGCACGACTCAAAGCTCTCGAAAATGCAGAGGTTAAAAAGGGAGAACGGATTGCGGAATGGGACCCCTTCTCAATACCCATACTATCCGACACGGATGGAACGGTCAAATTCGGAGACATCATTGAAGGAAAGACAATGCAGGAGCAGGTCGATGAGGTTACCGGTTTTTCCAGGAAGGTGATTGTCGAGTACAGGAATTTGGATTTGCGTCCCAGGGTGTCAATAAAGGATGAAAGCGGAAAAACGGCAAAGGCATCGAGTGCCTCCAGCAGGATCAGGGCACGGTATATGTTGCCTATGGGGGCAAATATTGTTGTTTCAGAAGGTGATTTGATAAAGGCCGGGGATATTGTCGCAAAAATTCCGAGGGAAACCACCAAAACGAAGGATATTACGGGAGGTCTCCCCCGGGTTGCCGAACTCTTTGAAGCGAGGAAGCCCAAGGAGCATGCCGTGATTGCCGAGATTGACGGAACAATTTCCTATGGCGAAGACTTAAAGGGGAAGAGACGACTGGTTCTGACGCCCGACGTGGGTGAACCCAAGGAATATCTGATACAAAAAGGGAAGCATGTCAGCGTCCAGGAGGGTGACAGGATTCTTGCCGGTCAATCTCTCATGGATGGAGCAATGAATCCTCACGATATCCTGACGATTAAAGGCGAAAAGGAATTGGCCAAGTATCTCGTGGATGAGGTGCAGGAAGTATACCGTCTCCAGGGAGTCAAGATTAATGACAAGCACATTGAAATTATTGTTCGCCAGATGCTGAGGAAAGTAAGGGTAGCCGATACTGGTGATACCATCTTTCTCTCCGATGAACAGGTGGATAGGAATGTCTTTGAGAAAGAGAATGAAAGGGTTGTTGCCGCTGAGGGGAGACCTGCACGGGGTGAACCAGTACTCTTGGGAATTACAAAGGCCTCTCTCAGTACCTACAGCTTCATAGCCGCGGCATCCTTTCAAGAGACAACACGGGTGTTGACTGAGGCGGCCATGGCCGGGAAAATAGACTATTTACGAGGTCTTAAAGAGAATGTCATTATGGGAAGATTGATTCCTGCAGGGACAGGTCTTTCCATGTATAAGAAACTGGGAATCAAGGTCGAGAATGGTGAGGATCAGGTTTCCGAAGTTCAACAAATAAATGGTAACATAAATGAGAAAAACCTTGACATGCCGGCCATGAGTTGATACAAATTTCTGCTTTATTGTCTATGTGTTTCGGCAAGAGTTATTAAGGATTTTGTGGAGGAATAATGCCTACGATAAATCAATTGGTTCGCAGGGGTAGGACGAGAATTCAGAAGAAGAAAACCACCCCGGCACTGGCTAGTTGCCCTCAGAGAAGGGGAGTTTGTATCAGAGTTTATACGACGACACCGAAGAAGCCTAATTCTGCCTTGAGGAAAGTGGCCAGGGTACGTCTTACCAGTGGTTACGAAGTAACTACCTACATACCGGGAGTTGGACATAATCTTCAGGAACACTCAATTGTCCTCGTCAGAGGGGGCAGGGTGAAGGATCTGCCGGGTGTTCGATACCATGTTGTAAGGGGTACGCTTGATGCAATGGGTGTTCAAGACCGGAAACAGGGCAGATCGAAGTATGGTGCCAAGAAACCGAAGTAAACAGGAATAATCATATGCCGAGAAGAAGAGAGATATCGAAAAGAAAAATATTGCCCGATCCAGAATATTCAAGTGTTCTTGTGGCGAAGTTTGTCAATAATTTGTTGAAAAAAGGCAAGAAAAATACTGCGGAATCTTTACTGTACGGGGCTTTTGGTATAATAGAGAAGAAGGTTAATGGTTCCCCGCTTGAGGTATTTGAGACGGCTGTTGGAAATGTTAAGCCCGTTTTGGAAGTCAAATCAAGGAGGGTTGGTGGTGCAACCTATCAGGTGCCGACGGAAGTGGCTCCCGACAGGAGGGTTGCCCTGGCAATCAGGTGGCTGATAACCAATGCAAAGTCTCGTGCAGGAAAAAGTATGAGGGAAAAATTGGCAATTGAGTTTATGGATGCGGCAAATAACCGAGGGGGATCCATCAAAAAGAAGGAAGATACACATAAGATGGCCGAGGCAAATAAGGCATTTGCCCACTATAGATTTTAATCGGAATATAAGAATAATAATTAGTAATTGAACTGAGCGTCCATTTTTTTATCAAAGGAGGTAAGGGATATGGCAAAGAAGAAATTCGAAAGAACGAAACCACATGTTAACATCGGGACTATTGGTCATGTGGATCATGGTAAGACCACGCTGACCTCTGCAATTACAAAACATCTGGCCCTCAAGGGATTGGCCGAGTTTATGGCCTTTGATTCGATTGATAATGCACCCGAAGAAAAGGAAAGGGGTGTTACGATCAATATCGCCCACGTGGAGTATGAAACCGAAAAGAGACATTATGCTCACGTTGACTGCCCGGGTCATGCTGACTATATCAAGAATATGATTTCAGGGGCCGCCCATATGGATGGAACAATTCTGGTCGTAGCAGCATCGGATGGTCCGATGCCCCAGACGAGGGAGCACATCCTTCTGGCACGGCAGGTGCAGGTACCCTATATCGTAGTATATATGAACAAGGTTGATCTTGTCGATGATCCCGAGTTGCTCGATCTCGTAGAACTCGAGTTGAGGGAGCTGTTATCTTCTTATGAATATCCCGGCGACGATCTTCCGATTATCAGGGGATCGGCTTTGAAGGCCTTAGAGAGTGATGATTCCGATTCAGAAGATGTAAAGAGCATCTGGGAATTGATGGATGCCGTAGATGCCTTTATCCCTGAGCCGGTAAGAGACATGGACAAACCATTCCTTATGCCTATCGGTGACGTATTTACCATATCCGGTCGAGGCACAGTGGTTACTGGCAGGGTGGACCGTGGTGTTCTGAGGACAGGTGACGATATAGAGGTTGTTGGAATAAAACCCACTTTCAAATCTGTTTGCACCGGGGTGGAAATGTTTCGCAAGACACTCGACGAAGGAAGAGCAGGCGACGATATCGGTCTCCTTTTGAGAGGTATCAAAAGAGAGGAAGTTGAAAGAGGACAGGTTGTAGCAAAGCCTGGGACGATTACGCCGCATACCAAGTTTAAGGCACAGGTCTATGTGTTGACGAAGGAAGAAGGCGGGAGGCATACGCCATTCTTTAACGGTTATCGCCCACAGTTCTACTTCCGAACAACAGATGTTACTGGTATAATCAAGCTTCCTGAAGGAATAGAGATGATAATGCCCGGCGATAACGTGGAGATGGATGCGGAACTGATTACACCGATTGCCATGGAAGAACAGCTCAGATTTGCCGTCAGAGAAGGTGGAAGAACAGTTGGTGCTGGCGTAGTGAGCAAAATTATAGAGTAGCGAGATTTTCAATCAATTTTGCTAATAAAAGGGAAATATGGAAAGTCAAAAGATAAGAATTCGCCTGAAGGCCTATGATTATAAGTTGCTCGATAGGTCGGCGCAGGACATAGTGGAAACGGCAAAGAGGACCGGGGCAAGAGTTGCTGGCCCCATACCTTTACCTACAACGATAAATAAGTATTGTGTAAACCGATCGGTAAATGTGGATAAGAAGTCGAGAGAGCAATTCGAAATCAGGACACATAAGCGGTTGATTGACATTATAGATCCCACGCAGGCAACCGTTGACACCCTTATGAAGCTCGACTTGTCGGCTGGTGTGGACGTAGAGCTCAAATTGTAGAGCGGTGGGAATTGTGGGGAGGAGGTGGTTCTTTTGGATATTCCATCTCCTTCTTTTTGTCCAAAAAGCAAATGGGATAGTGTAATTGTTATGAAAACGGGACTAATCGGTAAAAAATTAGGAATGACCCAGATATTCTGGATGGATGGATCGGTGATACCGGTAACGGTAATTGAGGCCGGGCCGTGCCCTGTAATTCAAAAAAAGGAGAAGGGGTCATGCGGATATAACGCCGTACAGTTGGGTTTCGAGAGAGTAAAAGGGAAGAAGGTCACAAAACCGCTCAAGGGACACTTCGAGAAGGCGGATAAGGGATATTTCCGGGTATTGAAAGAGTTTCGAACGGACTCGGTGAGTGACTATGAGCTTGGCCAGGAACTGAAGGTCGATATCTTTAAAGTCGGTGATTATGTTGATATCGTCGGCACAAGCAAGGGAAAAGGTTTTGCCGGAGTCGTAAAGAGATATGGCTTTGGTGGAGGCGGGGCTACCCATGGTTCCATGTTCCACAGGGCTCCCGGATCAATCGGGGCAAGCGCCTATCCCGCAAGGGTATTTAAGGGGCAGAAAATGCCGGGACAAATGGGGAACCATCGAAAGGTCATACAGGGGCTTAGGATAGTGGGTGTAAGCCCGGCCAAGAACCTTCTTATGATCAAAGGGGCCGTTCCAGGAAGTAAGAACGGTGTCGTGTTAATAAAAGAATCTATCAAAGTATGAGGATGCTGAGTAGGGATAATGGCTGTTCTTGATGTATATGATATAGAAAAAAACAAAGTAGCCGAATTGGAAATCGATGATTTTGTCTTTGGCGCGGAAGTTAATGAAGCCCTCCTCTATGAGGTGGTGAAAATGCAGATGGCTTCTCGACGAAGTGGAACTGCTTCAACGAAAGGTCGGAGCGAAGTGCGCGGAGGGGGTAGGAAACCGTGGCGTCAGAAGGGTACGGGCAGGGCGAGAGCGGGGACGACGAGGTCTCCCATTTGGAGAGGTGGAGGAACCGTATTTGGTCCTGGATATAGAGATTATTCCTACAAGGTTTCGAAAAAGGTCAGGAAGGCAGCACTGAGATCTGCACTGAGCATGAAGGCGAAGGAAGAGAGGCTCCTCATACTTAAAGATTTCCCTATGGAGGAGATCAAGACAAAGAAGTTTAAGGAAGTCCTCGACAGATTTGGTATAAAAAAGGCACTTTTTGTGTTGGATAAAGAAGATCAAATGCTGGAAAAATCTTCCAAAAACATCAAGGATATCAAGATGCTTAGATCAGAGGGATTAAATGTCTATGATCTGCTTTACCATGATGATGTCATCCTTTTAGAGACCTCCGTAAAAAAGATTGAAGGAGCATTACAGGCATAATGGATATATATTCTGTAATAAAAAAGCCGCTTATAACGGAAAAGAGCACCGCTGCAAGAGACGAAGAAAACCAGTATTTCTTTGAGGTGGATAAGAGGTCCACAAAGATAGAGATACGTAATGCCGTAGAGAAGATCTTCAAGGTCAGAGTGCTTGATGTTCGAACTATGAACATGACTGGTAAGAAGAAGAAGGTTGGTCGAATAACAGGGAGAAGAAATGACTGGAAGAAGGCCATTGTAAACCTCCCTCCCGGCAGCAGCATTGAGATTTATGAGGGAGTGTAAGAGATGCCGATAAAAAAGTATAAGCCCACATCGCCAGGCAGGAGATTTCAGAGTTGCCTCTATTTTGACGAAATAACAAAGGTTGGACCTGAAAAGAATCTGATACGATCACTGAGAAGGACGGGTGGGCGGAACAATAAGGGTCGAATGACGAGCAGGCATATAGGCGGCAGGCATAAGAGGGCCTATAGGGTGATAGACTTCAGGCGTGACAAGCTCGGAATTCCGGCGAGAGTAGCAACCATAGAATATGATCCAAATCGATCTTCAAGAATAGCGCTTCTCAATTATGTCGATGGGGAGAAGAGGTATATACTGGCGCCGACGGGTATCGAAGTGGGGAGTATGGTAGTCAGCAGTGAGACGGCGGATATAATATCGGGGAATACGCTACCGCTGAAGAATATACCTACGGGGTCCTTTATACACAACCTGGAGTTGAAGACAGGCAAGGGAGGACAGTTGATCAGGAGTGCCGGTTCCTATGGAAGAATTATGGCTAAAGAAGGAGCCTATGCGCAGGTGAGACTCCCTTCGGGAGAGGTGAGAAAGGTTCTCGTAGAGTGTAAGGCTACCATTGGGCAGGTGGGAAATCTTGATCATGAAAATGTACGAATCGGAAAGGCCGGAAGAACGAGATGGCTCGGAAGGCGACCCAAGGTACGCGGTGTGGTCATGAATCCAGTTGATCATCCCATGGGAGGAGGAGAGGGCAAATCCTCGGGAGGACGACATCCCTGTACTCCTTGGGGTGTGCCGACCAAGGGTTATAAGACAAGGAAAAATAAATATTCGGATAAATATATAGTGAAAAAGAGGGGTTAAAGAGTGGCACGTTCAGTTAAGAAGGGTCCCTATATAGAGGAAAAACTCGTTGCAAAGATTAGAAAAGCGGAAGCGACGGGGAGCAGGGCCGTGATAAAGACCTGGTCTCGGCGTTCAACAGTTACCCCGGAAGCGGTGGGTTGTACCTTTGCCGTACACAACGGTAGAAAATTCATTCCCGTATATGTAACTGAGGATATGGTCGGGCATAAGTATGGCGAATTCTCTCCAACAAGGACCTTTTACAGCCATGCCGGGGATAGAAAAACAAAAATGATAAAGAGATAATTTAACTGAAATTATCTCTCGGGGTTGTGAAGCAAATGGAATCTAGAGCTGTTGCCAAATATGTCAGAATATCACCTCAGAAGGCTCGACTGGCCGTAGATCTTGTTCGAGGCAGGAAGGCCGAGGAGGCTGAGAGGATACTGGAATATACGAGGAAGAAGGCTGCCCGTGTTGTAATAAAGGTGTTAAAATCCGCCGTTGCAAATGCCGCGCAGAATCCTAACATTGACGAAAAAATACTGTATGTTAAGTCGGTATATGTCGATCAAGGGTCTACGCTAAAGAGATGGAGGGCGCGGGCGCAGGGGAGAGCGGCACCAATAAAAAAGAGGACAAGTAATATAACCGTTATATTGGATGAAAGATAATCGAGCGAGGAGGTGAAGGTTTGGGGCAAAAGGTAAATCCTATTGGATTCAGACTGGGGATTAATAAGACATGGTATTCTCAGTGGTATGCAGAGAAGAAATACAGTGAATTGCTGCACGAGGATATAAAGATAAGAGAACACCTGAAAAAGAAATTTTATCATGCCGGTGTTTCAAAGATAGAGATTGAAAGGGCAGCAGATAAGGCCAAAATCAATATTCATACTGCACGTCCCGGAATTATTATAGGCAGAAAAGGGTCTGAAATAGAGAAGGTAAAAAAGGAAATTGAGAAGATGACTTCGGGAGAGGCAATCATCAATATCCTTGAAGTACGCAAGCCGGAAATAGACGCACAGCTTGTTGCCGAAAATATTGCACTTCAACTTGAGAGAAGGGTGGGATTCAGACGGGCCATGAAGCGGTGCGTGACATCGGCTCTCAAATTTGGAGCGAAGGGAATCAGGGTTGCCTGTGCCGGCAGACTCGGTGGAGCCGAAATGGCGAGGAGAGAGTGGTACAGAGAAGGCAGAGTACCACTGCATACCCTAAGGGCGGATATCGATTACGGATTGGCTGAAGCGCATACGACCTATGGCATAATAGGGGTAAAGGTGTTGATATTCCACGGTGAGGTGTTACCCGAGAGGAAAGAGAAAGTTAATTAAATTGACCGTTGAATTGAAAAGGTTTGTAAACTATGTTAGCGCCAAAACGAGTAAAATATAGAAAATTGCAGAAGGGCCGTATAAGAGGCCAGGCCACGAGGGGATCGATGGTCAGCTTTGGGCAGTACGGACTGCAGACGTTGGAGGGCGGTCGTATTACGGCACGTCAGATAGAAGCAGCTCGTATAGCAATAACACGCCATGTAAAACGAGGCGGCAAGATGTGGATACGGATATTCCCTCACAAGTCACTGACAAGGAAACCGGCTGAAACCCGAATGGGAAAGGGAAAGGGATCTCCCGAGGAGTGGGTAGCCGTCGTCAAGAGGGGAACTGTCCTCTATGAGATGGAGGGAGTAGACGAAAGTGTGGCTCGTGAGGCACTCAGGTTAGCGGCTCAGAAACTTCCCGTAGCAACAAAGTATCTTTCCAGGGAGGTATTCGATGAAAATTAAAGAGATCAAAAGTCTCACTATGGATGAACTGGCTCAGAAGAATATAAGTCTCGTCGAGGAACTCTTCAAACTTCGATTCAGGCATACGGCCGGGCAATTGGATTCCCCTGCAGTTATGAAGAATGTGAAAAGAGATATTGCGCGGATAAAGACGGTTATCACGGAAAAGGGGGTATCCGAGTAAATATGGATACGAGAAATAAAAGAAGAATTATACAGGGAGTTGTAGTCAGCGACAGCATGGATAAAACCATAGTGGTACTGACGGAGAGATTAGTAAAGCATCCTAAATTCCATAAGTACATGAGGCGACATGTGAAATATAAGGCCCACGATGAGGGGAATGTATGCCGCAATGGAGATAAGGTGCAGATTGCTGAATCCCGTCCTCTTAGCAAGGATAAGAGATGGCGGGTAAGAGAAATAACTGAGAAGGCGAAGTAGTGGGGCTTTTATCATGATACAGATGCAGTCCTTTTTGAATGTGGCTGACAATTCCGGTGCTAAAAAGGTATGTTGTATTAAGGTGCTTGGCGGTTCAAGGAGAAGGTACGCCCGGGTGGGTGATGTTATTGTAGTCTCAGTAAAGGAGGCGATACCGAATTCGAAGGTCAAAAAGGGCGACGTGATGAAGGCCGTCGTGGTAAGGACCAGAAAAGAGATTGGTAGAGATGATGGGACCTATCTTAAGTTTGATGATAACTCGGCTGTTTTGATATCAAATGTCCTTGAACCTATCGGAACAAGAATATTCGGGCCCGTGGCACGTGAACTCAGGGCAAAGCAGTTTATGAAGATAATTTCTCTCGCTCCCGAGGTCTTATAAAAAAGGGGAGTTCAGAATATTGGGTGCAAAGATGCAAGGAATTCATATTAAAAAAGGTGATATGGTCAAGGTCATAGCCGGTAAAGAAAAAGGAAAAACCGGAAAGGTGCTCAAGGTAATCAGTGAGAAAAAACATGTGGTTATTGAAAAGTTGAATACCATTAAAAAGCACCAGAAACCGGATGGCAAGGGCAAAGGCGGGATTGTCGAAAAAGAGGGCTCAATGCACATATCAAATGTAGCGATTTTATGCAATAAATGCGATACAGGAGTTCGGGTGGGATATAAGGTTCTGGAAAATGCAAAAAAGGTACGTATTTGCAAGAGATGTAAAGAGAGTTTGGACGAATAAACTGAGGATGAATCGATGGCGAGATTGAAAGAGCATTACAGAGAGACGGTAATTCCTGCGTTAATGAAGGAGTTCGAATATAAGAATGTAATGGAGGCTCCAAGACTCGATAAAATAGTGGTGAATATGGGGTTGGGCGAGGCTATCCGGAATGCAAAGATATTGGACAATGCAGTGCAGGAGCTCGGAAAAATTGTCGGACAGAGGCCGGTTATTACGAAAGCCAGAAAATCGATTGCAACATTCAAGCTGCGTCAGGGAATGTCTATCGGTTGTATGGTAACCTTGAGATCTGAAATGATGTATGAGTTTCTCGACAGACTTGCCAATGTTGCTATTCCACGTGTCAGGGACTTTAGGGGAATATCACCAAAATCATTCGACGGAAGAGGCAATTTTTCTATGGGAATGAATGAACACTATATATTCCCAGAGATCGATTATGATAAAATAGAAAATGTCTTGGGAATGAATATAGCGATAGTAACAACGGCCAAGACGGACGATGAAGCAAGAGAACTTCTAAGATTGATGGGTGTTCCATTCCGGAATTAGAGAGGAGTTAGTGTGGCAAAGAAATCTTTAATAGCGAAGGCTAAGAGAAAGAGCAAGTTTTCTGTTAGAGAATATAATCGGTGTCCCCTGTGTGGAAGGCCGCGCGGTTACTACCGTAAATTTGATATGTGCAGGATATGTTTACGGAAACGCTCGCTTAATGGGGAAGTACCGGGTATGATCAAATCAAGTTGGTAGAGGAGATAAGAAATGGGAGTTTCCGACCCTGTCGCTGATATGCTTACGAGGATCAGGAATGCAAATCGGATGCGATTTAAAAGTGTTCATGTATTGGTCTCAAAGACTAATATCAGTATTGTCAAGGTACTGAAAAAGGAAGGCTATATCGGCGGATATGATGTAAGAAAAGATCCTGCCGGGTCGCATAATATATTGAGAGTGTATCTCAAGTATACCGATTCAAAAGAACAAACGATAACAGATATACAGAGGGTCAGTAAACCCAGTAAGCGGGTTTACGTGAAGAGCAAAAAGATACCCAAGGTCTTGAATGGTTACGGTGTGGCGATTCTTTCAACGTCCAAGGGTATAGTAACCGATAAAGAAGCCAGGGCGATCAATGCGGGCGGTGAGATTCTCTGCAGTGTATGGTAGGGTAGCTTAGGTTGTATGGGGAGACTTGTTTATGTCGAGAGTTGGAAATAAACCGATAAAGATTCCATCTGGTGTAAAGATTACTTGGGATAATTCATTGATCACGGTTGAAGGCGCCAAGGGTAAGCTTTCAAGAAAGATCCCTGAAGAGATAGATGTGGAACTGGGTGAAGAAGAGCTGGTAGTTAAGAGACTCACCGATGATAAGACGGGAAGATCACTCCATGGTCTATCACGGTCGTTGATTGCAAATATGATAACGGGAGTCGGTGAAGGCTTTGAAAAGGCCCTCGAAATTGTGGGAGTTGGATATCGCGGTGAGGTTGACGGAGATATATTGAGGCTCGTCATTGGATATTCAAAAGCAATTGAGTACAGGATTACCGAAGGAGTATCCATTAAGGTTGAAAAACTTGTTAATATGGTGATCTCCGGGATCGATAAAGAACTGGTAGGAAAAGTGGCAGCCGATATCAGGAGATTGAAAAAACCCGAACCATATAAGGGGAAGGGCATCAGATACGCAGGGGAACACATACGGAGAAAGGTCGGCAAATCCGCTGGTGCGTAATATGACCTTAGAGGAGAGGTAGTAACTTGGCGACAGAAAAAAAAATAAAGAGAATCAGGAAAAGACGCGAGAGACGGGTGAGGAGTAAGATATGCGGGACCGAAGTGAGGCCGCGCCTTTCAGTATTTCGGAGTTCGCGTTACATATATGTGCAGGCAATTGCTGATGATGTTGGCAAAACGATGGCGGATGCATCGAATCTCAGTAAGGATCTCAGAGGAACTCTCGATAAGATGAAAAAGGTGGATGCGGCCAGAGAGGTTGGAAAGCTGATTGCAAAGAGGCTGCAGTCGCAGAATATAAATACTGCCGTTTTTGATAGGGGAAGATTCCTTTACCAGGGACGCGTGAAGGCCCTTGCGGAAGCGGTAAGGGAATGCGGTGTGGTAATATAGTATGGAAAAGACTCGTCACAGTGTGGATAGGGTACATATGGAAGAGCATGAGATTCTGGATAAGATAGTTACAATTAACAGAACGGCCAAGGTTGTAAAGGGTGGCAGAAGATTCAGATTCAGTGCCATAGTTGCCGTCGGAGATGGAAAAGGGTCCGTGGGAGTTGGATTGGGAAAGGCCCATGAGGTACCTGAAGCCATCAGGAAGGGAACGGAAAAGGCCAAGAAGACAATGATCAAGGTGGCCGTTCTGAACAAGACCATTCCTCACGATATTATTGGTCACTATGGTGCAGGAAGGGTGCTTTTGAAACCGGCATCCGAAGGTACCGGACTTATCGCAGGGGGAGCGGTGAGAGCCATACTGGAAATGGCGGGCGTACAAAACATATTGACTAAATGTCTGGGGTCACATAATCCGCATAACCTGGTAAAAGCGACGATGGATGGATTGAAGAGATTGAAGGACCCTGTGGAGATTGCGGCCAAACGCGGGAAAGATATTTCTGAGATCTAAATAATCAAGATTGAGGTGTATTAACAGTGGGAAGGCGACTTAAGGTAAAGCAGGTAAAGAGTTATATAGGACGACCCAAGAAACAGCGAGATATACTTCGCGGTATGGGGTTAGGTAAATTACAGAAGACTGTTTACCTTGTAGATGCCCCGGAAATACGCGGTATGATAAAGAAGGTAGAACATCTGGTTTCGGTAGAAGAATGCGAGGTGGATCAGGCATGAAGTTAGGAGAGTTAAGACCTCCACAGGGCGCTGTGAAAAAGAGAAAGCGCGTCGGGAGAGGAACAGGATCGGGACATGGAGGAACATCATGCAGGGGATCGAAGGGACAGAATTCAAGATCCGGCGGAGGAGTGAAACCCGGTTTTGAGGGCGGACAGATGCCCCTCACGAGGCGTTTACCGAAACGTGGATTTTTCAACAGATTCAAAAAAGACATAGTGATTGTGAATTTGGAGAAGCTTGCGAAATTTCCCGAAGGTTCCGTTGTGGATGCTGAAGCGCTTATCAACGAGGGAATAATTAGGAAGCAGGGCGACGGAATAAAGATACTTGGCAAGGGTGCTGTAAATTATTCACTGACGGTGAAAGCGAATGCCGTAAGCCATAGCGCAAGGCAAAAGATAGAGGCGTCGGGCGGTTCAATAGAGGTTATTTAAAGTGCTTGGTGGTTTTAAAAATATTAGTAAGATACCTGAGTTGCAGAAGAGAATTCTTATTTCCTTCCTCTTGCTTGCAGTATACCGCATAGGTGTTCATGTACCCACTCCCGGTATAGATACGACAGCCCTTGCTGCTTTTTTCGATCAGGCACGGGGTTCTCTCCTGGGACTGTTTGACATGTTTGCCGGGGGGGCCTTGAGCACTCTGTCCGTGTTTGCCCTGGGCATAATGCCCTATATCAGTGCGTCCATTATACTGCAACTGCTGACAGTTGTCGTTCCCCACCTTGAAAAGCTCTCGAAAGAGGGAGATTCGGGAAGAAGAAAGATAACCCAGTATACGCGATACGGAACGGTCCTCTTGAGTATTGTGCAGGGATTTGGAATCTCCATCGGACTGGAGAATATGGCGGGTCCGACGGGTTTATCTGTCGTTCTTGAACCGGGCTGGGCATTCAGGTTGATGACGGTAATAACCTTAACGGCAGGTACCGCTTTTATCATGTGGCTGGGAGAGCAGATTACGGAGCGGGGCATAGGTAATGGGATATCTCTCATCATATTTGCCGGTATTGTGGCACGAGGGCCGGCGGGAGTATTTAATACGTTCAGACTGCTTTCAACTGGTGAAATGGGAATTTTTTTCATAGTTCTTCTCATTGTGCTCATGGTTGGTGTCGTTGGTTTTATTGTATTTGTAGAAAGCGGTCAGAGACGGATACCCGTTCAATATGCCAAGAGGATTGTAGGGCGAAAAATGTATGGTGGTCAAACTACGCACCTTCCCTTGAAGGTAAATACTGCGGGAGTCATCCCACCCATATTTGCGTCGTCGATCATAATGTTTCCGGCGACTATTGCTAATTTTGTAACCCACCCCTGGATGGAAATGGTAAAGGGACTGCTCATGCCGGGGAGCATTTTTTATGAACTGCTCTATGTGGCATTTATTATTTTCTTTTGTTATTTCTACACGGCAGTTACGTTCAACCCAGTAGACGTAGCAGATAATATGAAAAAACATGGAGGCTATGTGCCGGGAATCAGACCCGGTAAGAGGACCTCTGAATATATAGACAAGGTACTGACGAGACTGACCTTCAGTGGCGCAATTTATGTGTCTGCTGTGTGTGTTCTCCCCAGTGTACTTATGACGAAATTTAATGTTCCCTTTTACTTCGGAGGAACGGCACTCCTGATTGTGGTGGGAGTCGCGCTCGATACGGCCGGTCAGATCGAGACACATCTCCTGACACGTCAGTATGAAGGTTTCATGAAAAAGGGGCGAGTCGCAAGAAGACGCTGATCTTGTGCAGGATAGCAAGGTATTTTTCTAGATGGTGATCCTTAAATCTTCAGAAGAAATAAAGAGGATGCGGGAGAGTAATTCTATCTTAGTGGATGTATTGGCAGGGCTCAAGAACCTGATCGAACCTGGATTAGCGACTATTGAGTTGGACAAATACGCTGAATACGAGGCAATCAAAAAGGGAGCAAAACCTGCTTTCAAGGGATACAGAAATTATCCCTATTCCCTCTGCGTCTCAGTAAACAGCGAGGTTGTACACGGATTTCCATCAAAATAGTTGCTTCGCGCGGGGGACATCGTAAGTATTGATTTCGGTGTTCACCATAATGGGTACTATGGAGATTCGGCGGCTACTTTAGCCGTGGGAAAAATATCCAAAAGTGCTGCTCAGTTGATAAGTGTTACCAAAAAGTAGCTCTACAAAGGGATAGAAAAAGCTATACCCGGAAACAGGCTGGGAGATATATCTTCGGAGATTCAAAAGACTGCCGAATCAAAAGGGTATGGGTTGTAAGAGATTTTGTGGGTCACGGAATAGGCAAGGTTCTTCATGAAGATCCGCGGGTTCCCAACTATGGTAGAAAGGAACGCGGGATTGAGTTGAAGGCTGGATTGGTTATCGCGATCGAAGCCATGATAAATGAGGGAACCTGTGAAGTAAAGGTACAGCCGGACGGCTGGACCGTAGCGACGGGCGACGAGAAACTATCGGCCCATTTTGAGCATACCGTAGCTGTTACGGACAATGGTCCTTTTATACTGAGTAAGACGAAAACAAGACACTGATGGTTAACAGGATTTAATAATATGGCAAAAGAAGATTCAATAGTTGTCGAGGGTACCGTAATAGAGCCGTTGCCCAATGCGATGTTTCGTGTAGAGCTTGAAAACGGTCATCGAGTACTTGCCCATATATCGGGAAAGATGCGTATGCACTTTATCAAAATATTACCGGGGGACAAGGTAACGGTTGAATTATCACCCTATGATTTAACGAGAGGAAGAATTACATATCGTTCAAAGTAATATTAAATATGGAGTATTAATATGAAGGTTAGGTCATCCGTTAAAAAGATGTGCGATAAGTGTAAGATTATCAGAAGGCGGAGAATACTGAGGGTTATCTGTGAAAACCCCAAGCATAAGCAGAGACAAGGATAATTTAGGGAGGTTTGACTGTGGCAAGAATCGCAGGTGTTGATTTACCGAAAAACAAACGAATGGAAATCGCTCTGACTTACATTTATGGAATAGGAAAAACGAAGGCGAAGGAGATACTGGGAGCCGCTAAAGTCGATTACGGTACGAAGACTGATGAGCTTGGTGATGAAGAGATCAATGCAATAAGAAATATTATTGACAAAAATCATAAGGTTGAGGGCGACTTACGGCGAGATGTTGCAATGTCTATTAAAAGGCTTATGGACATAGGAGCGTACAGAGGCTTACGGCATAGAAGGGGTCTTCCCGTTAGGGGACAGAGAACCAGCACCAATGCAAGGACCAGAAAGGGTCCGCGAAGAGCAATCGGTGCCAAGAGAAAGAGATAATAGCTGATCTGGAGGGGAAATGGCTCGAGCTAAGAAAAAAGCAACAAAAAAGAAAGAAAGAAAAAATATATCGGATGGTATAGCGCATATCCAGTCTACATTTAACAATACGATAGTTACGATTACGGATCTGAGCGGTAACGTGATATCTTGGTCTTCTGCTGGTGTCCAGGGGTTTAAGGGATCGAGGAAAAGTACGCCTTTTGCTGCGCAGTTGGTAGCGGAAGATGCAGTAAAGAAGGCGAAGATTCACGGTATGCGAAATGTGAGGATCTATGTAAAGGGGCCGGGTGCGGGACGTGAATCGGCCCTGAGGGCAATCCAGGCGGCCGGCCTGAACATCAGCCTGATCAGAGATGTAACACCTATTCCTCACAATGGGTGCCGTCCGCCGAAGAGACGAAGAGTTTAACTGAGAATAATGGAGGAATATTTTGGCAAGATATAGGGGATCAATTTGTAGATTGTGCCGAAGTGAAGGAGTAAAGCTGTTTCTAAAGGGTGACAGATGCTACAGCGATAAGTGTGCCTTTGAGAGAAGAGGATATTTGCCGGGAGAGCATGGCCAAAGGCGCAAAAAGCCCTCTGACTATGGCATACAGTTAAGAGAAAAACAGAAATTAAAGCGGATGTTCGGTCTGTTAGAGAAACAGTTCAAAGGTTACTTCGAGAAAGCTGATAGACAGAAGGGAGTAACGGGAACAACCCTTTTAGTGCTTTTGGATAGAAGGCTGGATAACATGGTCTACAGGATGGGATTCGCCAATTCAAGAAGTGAGGCCAGACAGCTTGTGAGGCACAACCATTTTCTTGTTAATGATAAGCGGGTAAACATACCATCCTATCTAATAGCGGCAGGAGACAAGATCCAGGTAAGGGAAAAGAGTAGGAAGATGGTACGAATCCTAGAAGCTCTGGAAACGGTTGCCAGGCGAGGAGTACCTCAGTGGCTAGAGCTGGACCAGAACAACTTTACCGGTATCGTAAAGGCATTGCCTACGCGAGAAGAGCTGGCCATGCCTATACAAGAACAGCTGGTAGTGGAATTTTACTCTAAATAGTAAAATTTAACAGCCTATGCGGGGAACCAGAATAATGCAAAAAAATTGGCGCAATCTGATAAAACCTAAGTATATAGAAATTGATGAGAAGACTCATACGCCGTTTTATGGCGAGTTTGATTGTCAGCCGTTGGAAAAGGGGTTTGGAATCACCCTTGGTAACTCTCTGCGTAGAGTCCTCCTCTCTTCCATTTATGGAGCGGCAATAGTATCCGTCAACATTGAAGGAGTCTTCCATGAATTTTCAACTATTCCCGGAGTCAAGGAAGATGTTACAGACATAATATTGAACATCAAGGGGATATGTTTAAAACTGCATGAAGATGGGCCGAGAACGATTCGTATTGATGCTACAGAAGAGGGGGCAGTAACTGCAGGAGACATTATCACCGATGAAACAATAGAGGTAATGAATCTGGATCACCATATAGCAACCCTTTCCGAGGGAGCAACATTTAAAGCCGAAATGGTTGTGAAGATAGGCACTGGATATATTCCTGCCAAAAGGGGGAAAGACCCAGAACAACCTGAAGGCGTTATTACCATTGATGAAATATATTCTCCTATAAGGAAGGTTACCTATTCAGTAACCAATGCCCGAGTAGGCCAGATCACCGATTATGACAGACTGGTGCTTGAAGTATGGACCGATGGCAGTGTTCTCCCCGAGGAGGCCGTCGATTATGCCGCCAGGATATTGACGGTACAGCTTGAAGTCTTCGTGAAGGATGATGGAATTGAGGAAGTAGAAGAGAAGCCTGTCGAGGAAGAGGAAGAAAAGGAACAGGTCAATGAGAATCTGTTCAAGAGTGTTGATGAATTGGAACTTTCAGTGAGGTCTGCGAACTGTTTAAAAAATGCAGGTATCAGACACATTGGAGAACTCGTTCAAAGAACGGAGGCCGAAATGCTGAAGACGAAGAATTTCGGCAGGAAATCTCTCAATGAAATAAAAGAGATACTTTCAGAAATGGATTTGAGTCTCGGCTTGAAAATAGACTTTCCTATATCACCGCATAGTGAAGATACGGAAGGGTAATATTTTTTTGGAAAGGAATTGAGTTATGCGTCACAGAAAGTCTGGAAGAAAACTGGGCAGGGTCTCAAGTCACAGAAAGGCCATGTTAAAGAATATGACTGCTTCGCTCCTGAAGCATGAGAGGATTATAACTACAGACGCAAAGGCCAAGGAATTGCGGAGTGTTGCTGAACGAGTAATCACACTGGGGAAAAGGGGAAGTCTTCATGCCCGGAGGCAGGCTCTTTCATTTCTGAGAGATCGTCAGGTTACTAAGAAGGTATTCGATGAACTGTCGGCACGATACAGTAGTCGAAACGGCGGGTATACGAGGATAATAAAAGTTGGATACAGGGATGGTGATAATGCCCCCCTTTCTGTAATAGAGCTTATTGCCGAGGATAAGAAAAAGGCTAAAGAGAAGGATTCAGCCAAGACTTCCAAGGATAAGTGAGAGTTTAAGCAGATTCGATGATTGTGAGAAGGCGAGGTTTTCAACCTTGCCTTTTTTTTTGTTCTTGATTTATTTTCCGCTAAGCTATAGTCTTTCACATGTGTTTGTATGCTCTAACACATAAAATCCGGTGCAGGATAAACGAAGGAGGATGAACCATGGGAGAAGAAAAGATAGGGGAAGTGGTCAAGTTCTTCGCAAAACCGAGTGTTGCTGCGGTGAAGATCACGGAGGGAGAACTTTCAGTCGGTGATACCGTTAAATTCGTAGGCCATACCAGCGATTTTGAAGACACGATTGATTCAATGGAAGTGAACAATGAACAGATCGATAGGGCAGTTGCCGGTGATTTTATCGGTATCAAAGTGCCACAGCGTGTCCGTTCCGGTGATGAGATGTACAAGATAACTGCAGACGAATAGATGTATCTATGAAATACCGGCCATGGATTTGAGCAGCAGTGTAACTCCGTGGCCTTTTTATTATATTTACGCCGGTGCAACGTGCGAACTGTGAGGCTGCAATCGTCTTGTCTGGTGTGACATCTGGAAAACAACGCCCTTAACGTCAATAGCATCCAATAATTCGACGGCTCCGGCGGAAGGAGTGCAAGAAATAATCAGATTTAACCTATGAAAATCATGCATGACAACGCCCTTGAGTATCTGGAAAGTCTGGGTCATAAGGGGATCCACTTGGGACTTGGTCCCACCGCGAGACTTCTTAAACAATTCGACAATCCACACAAAGAGTATACGTCGATTCTCATAGGGGGAACAAACGGCAAGGGTTCTGCGGCTGCCATTCTTTCTTCCATACTGGGGAAAACGGGGAAAAATATCGGTCTCTACACGTCTCCACATCTGATCGATTTCAGGGAACGGATACGGGTAAACGGGACGATGATCTCTCAGGAAAGGCTCTCTAACCTCGTAGAAATGGTGCGCGAAAAGAGCAGGGACGATGTTACATTTTTTGAGTTTACCACGGTTCTCGCACTGCTGCATTTTTATCTTGAAGGCGTGGACATTGCGGTCCTCGAGGTTGGCATGGGGGGAAGGCTCGATGCCACCAATCTTGTCTCTCCCCAAGCGTCGATCATAACCAATATTTCACTGGAGCATAGGGAATATCTGGGGAATGATATCGAATCGATAGCATGGGAGAAAGGGGGGATCATAAAGAATAATGGCTGCTGCATAACCGCCGCAACGCAGCCGGCTGCCATTGATGTATTGGAGAATATCTGCCTGCAAAAGGGCTCCAAATTGATCAGGTATGGGAAAGACATGAAAATCAGGAAGGCGAAGGGGGGGGGAATATCTTACAGGGGCCTCAATAAGACTTATGGTAATCTGCGACTGCCCCTTATCGGCAAGCATCAGGTCAAAAATGCCGCCCTGGCCCTGGCTGCAGTCGAGATTCTTGCCGACAGTGGATTGGATGTCGATGATAATGCCGTATCTGAGGGGATCCGTGATGTCAGATGGGAAGGGAGACTGGAAATTCTGTGTAATGATCCGCAAATTGTAGTAGATGGAGCGCACAATCCGGCAGGGATATCAGCTCTCTGCAGGTCATTGACTGCCGATTTTTCATACGAAAGCCTTATTTGTGTTTTTGGTGTCCTCTCAGACAAGGACAGTAAAGGGATGCTTAAAAGACTGGCGGGCGTAGCGAATCACATCATTCTAACCAGCCCCCGTGACAGCAGGGCATCGAAGATAGATGGACTGGGTCTGTTAGCCGAGAAACTGGGTGTTTCTCATGAGATCGTAGAAGGGTCGGGAAAGGCCCTTGAGAGGGCCTCTTCTCTTGCCGGGAAGAAGGATCTGATATGCGTCACCGGATCAATCTATCTCGTGGGAGAGATAAAAAATACCTTCAGTTTTAATCTTTTTTAAAAAGCCTTTTTATGATAATAGTTTAGCCCTAAGATTCGCTTACTCAGGTGATCGTGCCGCCCATTGCGTTCAGAATCACCTGCAGTTGCCTAATTCAGGTGATTGGCGGAGTCATTATGGCTAGACGTGGTGGTTCCCGGAAACATGAGAAGGATTTTTTAAAACTCGCCCCAAGGCCCCATTTACACCGTATTCGTTTTTATGCAGATGCGGCATTAGTACAGATTAAAGAGAGTTCTACACCTATAAAAACAGAAGAGGAATTTCCTGTGATGAAAAAAAGAGTCATGGTAATGTATGCGTGCTTTTCCCTTGTTGTTTTTCTCTGTTATACCAATGTATGGGGGGCTCTTGATGGGAAGGTTCCTAAAGGACCGGTGGACATTGAAGCCGACAATATCTCCTATGATAGTGAAAAAGAATTATATCGTGCCACGGGTAATGTGCTTATTACCTTTAGTGGAGGATATCTGAAGGCAGATAAGGTAGTGCTGCATAAGGTGACGAAGGACGTCCTTGCCGAGGGGAACGTTTTTATCGAAAGCGACAAGGACACCCTGACCGGTGATTCCATTCGATTCAACCTCGATACTAAGAAGGGCACGGTCACAGATGGGACACTCTTTATCAGTAAAAACCACTTCTATCTCAGGGGGAAGGAGATAGAAAAGAAGGGGAAGGACACATATTCACTGAAAGAGGCCCGGGCGACGACCTGTGACGGTGATCGTCCCGACTGGCAGTTTACAGGGAGTGAGGTTGATGTTACCATCGATGGTTACGGAACTGTGAAACATGGCACCTTTCAGATCAACAATCTCCCCGTTCTTTATCTTCCCTACATGGTTTTCCCTGCCAAGACTACCAGGCAGACGGGGCTGCTCTACCCTCGCATTTCTTACTCGCGTGATAAGTTGGGATGGGATCTTGGAATTCCCTTTTACTGGGCAATATCGGAAAATGCCGATGCCACCTTTTATCAGCGGTACATGGATAAACGGGGCTTTCAGGAGGGGGTTGAATTTCGATACTATATCAGCGAGAATTCCTCCGGTACCTTTTACACCGATTACCTTGATGATGCCATGCGGGGTGGATTTGAAGACGATTCCATGAGCCGTGATTGGCGTGAGGATCAGGAACGCTGGTCATATTACTGGAATCACGAAACGACTTTCAGTCCCGGATTCTATCTGAGAACGGATCTGGTCAAGGTCTCCGACAACTGGTATTTCGAGGACTTCGACTCATCCAATTACTATCTGGATAATTATACGGAAGGGGTAGAGAGTCGGTTTAAAAAGGTCGCCTTTGAGGGTGATAAATCACTGGCATCTCTCGAATCCAAGGCACGGCTTGTCAAGGACTGGGACCTCTTCAATCTGACCGCGCTGGTTCAGTATACAGACAATTTCCAGAGCTATTCCAATGACACGACCTTGCAGAGGTACCCTGAGATTTCCTTTTCCGCAATCGAACAGCCCCTCTTCGATTCTCCCGTCCATTTCGAAATGGCATCCTATTATGATTATTACTACAGGACCACCGGGTACAGGGGCCATTATGTTGATCTCAACCCTATTTTTTCCCTGCCCATGCGCTATGGTGATTATTTTGAATTTACGCCATCGGTGGGTCTGCGTGAGACAAAATGGGACAGCGTCTACAGTGAAGCCGATGGAGCAGTGCCACAGGGGGGCAAACGGGGAAGCCGTGAATACTACAACCTTGGCGCAACCTTTTCGTCGGAGGTTAGCAGGATTTTTAATATTGGAGGTGAGCGGATCGACATGATACGGCACGGCGTGAGACCCGAAATCACCTACAGTTACATACCCTATGTGTATCAGGAAGATCTGAGAGGTTTTGAGGCTGCCGTCGGTGAAGCCAACATAGTTACCTATGCGCTCACCAACACCTTCACATCGAGACTGAAGGGCGATGAGGGGGATATAAGTTACCGGGAGTTTTTAAATCTGGAACTGAGTCAAAGCTATAATATCAAAGAGTCCAAACGGAATCTCACGAATTCGACTACGGAGCGCAGGCCCTTCGGCAATGTGGTTATAGATGGTACTGTCGATCCCTTCCAATATCTCACCTTCGATGCCGACGCACAGTACAATGTCAATGCCGGAGAATGGGAAGCAACCAATTATGCCCTTGTCACAAGCGACTGGCGCGGTGACACCGTGACGGCCGAATACAGATATGCCAAAAACTCAGTTGAAGAGATCAATCTTGCTTTAATGGCGAAGCTGACGGAGTCGCTTTCTGCGACCTATGTATATAGAAGAAACGAATTGAATGACACATATCTTGAGACCATTTATGGCCTCAATTATGAAAGTCAATGCTGGAGCGTGAATGCCACCTATTCCGATACCGCCGATGACAGGCGCTATATGCTGGTATTCTCACTGTACGGCATCGGAAAAGTGGGGAAGGTGTCAAAAAAATCTGCAAGGACGTGGCGTAACGAATAAAAATGCATGAATTTTACTTGACAAAACTGTTTAAATCTCATAGATTACGCTTTTACTTTAAGGATAATACGGTGCTTTTATGAAAACATTTAGTGCGAAAAAAGAGGACATAACGAGCGAGTGGTTTGTCGTCGATGCCGCGGGCAAGGTCTTGGGGAGACTGGCCAGTGAAATCGCGCGACGTCTCAGGGGTAAACACAAGCCTATCTATACGCCGCATGTGGACACTGGTGATTTTATAGTCGTTGTAAACGCCGAAAAGATCAAACTCACCGGAAAAAAGCTTACAGATAAGGTCTACTATCGCCACAGCGGTTACCCGGGCGGAATCAAGGCGACTACGGCTGAAAAAATGCTGGAAAAGAAACCTGAAGATCTTTTACGCATTGCCGTCAAGGGGATGCTTCCGAAAAATTCCCTGGGAAGGCAGATGTTAACAAAGCTCAAAGTATACAAGGGTAGTAAACATCAGCATGAAGCTCAGATGCCCCAGTTATTGGAATGTTGAATTAGTCAGGAGAGGATATGTCTGTAAAACGGTATCAGGTTACAGGTAAAAGGAAGACGGCCATAGCAAGAGTGAGAATGGAAGAGGGAGATGGTCAGTTTGTAGTCAACAAGAGAAGTTTTGATGACTATTTTTCACGTGCTACCCTTAAGAAGCTTGTACATCAGCCGCTTAATATTACCGAAAAGAGCGATAAGTTTAATATCTATGTTAATGTCAAGGGGGGAGGAATCTCCGGGCAGGCAGACGCTATCAAACATGGTATATCAAAGGCGCTGGTTCAGTATGATGAGGAATTGAAGCCTATTCTCAGAAAGGCCGGTTTCCTGACGAGAGATGCGCGGGAGAAAGAGAGAAAGAAATATGGGCAGCCTGGAGCAAGGAAGAGGTTCCAGTATTCTAAGCGATAATACTAACGGAGGCTTCGGCCTCCTTTTTTTTGAGGGAGTTGTAAGGGCATGCTAAAGGTATCAATATATGGTGCCAGTGGATACACAGGGCAGGAACTTCTGCGAATTCTTATCCGTCATTCCCAAGTGGATATCACCGCTATAACATCCCGTAAATATAAGGGGATTTCCCTGTCCGATGTATTCCCGGTCTTCAAAGATTTAACGGCGATAAAGTTTATGGATGCATCTGTCGAGGAAGTTATTCCCCTCTGCGATGTCGTTTTTCTGGCACTGCCCCACGGTGAGGCTATGAATATCGCTCCGAAATTTCTGAAGGCGGGGAAAAAGGTCATCGATCTCGGCGCCGATTTTCGTTTCAATGATGTGGAAACATATGAAAAATGGTATGGGGGGCATGCATCTCCCGACTTTATTAAAAGGGCCGTCTATGGATTGCCTGAGCTGTACAGGGATTCACTGAAGGGGGCAGACTTTGTGGCCAATCCCGGATGTTATCCTACCGGTGCGATTCTCGGGTTGGCCCCCCTCATAGCAAATGAATGCATCGATAACTCCTCTATTGTGGTGGATTCAAAATCGGGTGCCAGTGGTGCCGGTCGGGAACCTCAGCTGGGATCTCTCTTTTGTGAGGTCAACGAAGGATTTAAGGCATACAAAGTCGGAACGCATCGTCACACACCGGAAATAGAACAGGAACTGAGCATCCTTGCAAAAGAGGACATAGTGATTTCCTTTACCCCTCATTTGATCCCCGTCAACAGGGGCATACTCAGCACTATCTATGGTAAGGGCAGGACGAATCTATCCATGCCCGAAATTGTACATATCTATGAAGAATATTACAGGGGTGAGCCCTTCGTAAGGATTCAAAGGCCGGGGGTTATGCCTAATATCTCGTCAGTCAGGGGGTCCAATTACTGCGATATAGGGATTACCGTTGACGACAGGACGGGAAGGATTGTCGTGGTTTCGGTCATCGATAATCTCGTAAAGGGTGCGGCCGGTCAGGCTGTACAAAATATGAATATTATATGTGGACTGCCTGAGAATCTCGGCCTGGATATTGTGTCGCTCTTTCCCTAACCCGCTCAACGGGATGATTTCTAACGTGCTGAAGAAGTATTCCCAATGTTGAGCAAGTGATAGATAATAACTGGTTTTTACGATCTATGCATCAATCATAATCAGGAGATTGACATGGCATTACGAGTATACAATACCTTGACGAAAAAGAAGGAAGAATTTATACCTGTCGAGGAGGGGAAGGTGGGCATCTATGTATGCGGCATAACCGCCTACGATGTATGCCACATCGGCCACGCCCGGTCGGCGATCGTTTTTGACGTCATATGCAAGTACCTGAAATTCAAGGGTTATAATGTGACATATGTAAAGAATTTTACAGATGTCGATGATAAGATTATAGAAAAATCCATCAGGGAGAATGTGGATATATCCGTAATATCGGAGAGATATATAGGGGAACATAATGAGGATATGGATAAGCTGGGCATTGCACGACCCAGTATCGCTCCCAAGGCAACAGAGAATATAAAGGGGATGATACGCCTTGTAGGCACCCTTCTGGAAAAGGGACTTGCCTATGCCTCGAAGGGCGATGTCTATTTTTCTGTCAAGTCCTTTTCGGGATATGGAAAACTTTCCGGTAGAAATCTGGACGATATGGTAGCCGGGGCTCGAGTCGATATAGATAAAAGGAAGAATAATCCCTTAGATTTTGCCCTCTGGAAGTCGAGCAAGGAGGGCGAGCCGTGGTGGGACAGTCCCTGGGGCAGGGGCAGACCGGGGTGGCATCTCGAATGTTCCGTTATGAGTCAGCGATATCTTGGAGAGACATTCGATATTCACGGTGGAGGTGAGGATCTGATATTCCCTCATCATGAAAACGAGATTGCACAATCTGAGGGAGCAACGGGGAAGCCCTTTGCCCGTTATTGGATACACAACGGCTTTATCAGGGTGGACAGTGAAAAGATGTCCAAATCTCTGGGCAATATATTTACGATAAAGGATGTGCTGGAACAATATCATCCCGAGGTGTTGAGACTCTTTACACTGCAGAGTCACTACAAGAGCTATATAGACTTTTCCCAGCACGTCCTTGCAGACACCAGGCAGGGTATGGAAAGATTCTATGGGATTCTGAAAAACATAAAGGATTCCCTGGACTGTGCTATTGATTATTCACAGGTTTCTCACAAAAGTCTGTCAGGTAGAGACGATGATGTATTTAACAGCATCAGCAAACTTCCTGAAAAATTTGCCGAGGCCATGGATGATGATTTCAATACCGCCAGGGCAATTGGGTGCATTTTTGATGTAGTCAGGATAGTAAACGGGTACATGGGAGAGAAGGCTTTTAAGGCGACACCGGCCTCACTCTTTGTACTGGACAGGGCAAGAAAACATATCAGGGAAACCGGTAAGATACTGGGTCTATTCCTTGAAGATCCCGACGAATATTTCGAGAAAGACAAAAAAAGGGAAGCAAAGAAACTGGGCCTCAATATCGATGAAATAGAAGGCAAGATAAAAGAGCGGGAAGAGGCAAGAGGCGAAAAGAACTGGGCCCGGGCGGATGAAATACGAACGACGCTGGCCTCTAAGGGGGTGTCACTCAAGGATGGCCCCTCTTTTACTACATGGAAAATTGAGTAGTGATTACGATGGTTCATCAAAAGGGATTGATCCGTTGTGATCTGGTATCATGTATAAAATGAAACCATAGAGAGGCATTATATGATTAAAGGATTTATGAAATACCTTTCTCTGATTGCTATTTTCTGTATTGTTGTCGGCTGCGCCTCAGGGATTATATCCACCCCCTTGAATCAGGACATATTTCTCACTCAGGGAATCAATGTCGAAGAGGGTGTGGGAGATTTCATTAAAGACGTTACTGCCCGTTTTGACAGAGGCGTGGATTATCCGAAACTGACCATCACAAATCCCTACGATAAATCGATTTTTCCCCTCGATATTGCATCACCAACATTTTCCTGGCAGGACAACAATCCCGATTCCAAGGCATGGCTTATTACCATCTCATTTAAGAAAATGAGACATGCCATTTATGTTGTAACCACAGGAAATGAGTGGACACCCGACAAAAAAATGTGGGAGGTTGTCAAATCCAGTTCCATCAATGGTTCTGCCACTGTTACAATCCTGGGTATCGCACATAGCGGCAGAGACGAAATTACTTCTCATGGGGCAGTTACCTTTTTGACGTCCGCAGATAAAGTCGGAACTCCCATAATATATAAAGAGATGCCTCTCCCCTTCGCCTATTCACAACGGTATCCAAAAAAGTCGCGCTGGTGTCTGGGAAATGTTTCCTCTTATCAGAAACCCAATGTGATCCTGAAGGATCTGTCTATGTGTAGTTTTTGCCATTCTCTCTCTCGGGATGGCAAGACTTTCGGTATGGATATCGATTACAAGAAAGACAAAGGGGCATATATCCTGGCTCCGGTCAAGAAGAAAATGCTGATATCTAAGGATGATATCATCAGTTGGAATAATCTTCCGCCGTTGTCTGACAAGATTCCTAACATGGGACTATTTTCCAAAATCTCTCCCCGAGGTAAATATGTGATAACGACGGTTCATGAGAAACCCTTCATGGTAATCATGGATGATCTTTATTTTTCACAGCTTTTCTTTCCTATTACGGGAAAGCTGGCCTACTATTCGCGGGGAGATAAGAAGTTTCATGTGTTGCAGGGAGCCGACAACCCGGATTACGTGCAGACGAGTCCTGCCTGGAGTCCCGATGGAAAGACGATTGTATTTTCACGGGCAAGAGTGGACAGGAGACTTATGGATATCATGGGGGAGAGAAGGCTTCTCAATATCGATCCGAAAGTGAGAATTGATGAACTGAACAAGAAATATCGGATCCAATACGATCTTTATCAGATACCCTTTAACAAGGGTCAAGGGGGGAGGCCTGAATCTCTCGGAGGAGCATCAAACAACGGCAAGAGCAATTATTTCCCAAGATTTTCGCCCGACGGTAGGTGGATTGTATTCAATCAGAGTGACACAGGGCTAGTGGCACAACCATCGAGCCTCTTGTACATCCTTCCCGCCAAGGGCGGTATCGCCAGACAAATGACCTGCAATACCAAGCTCTTCAATTCCTGGCACAGCTGGTCCCCCAACGGGAAATGGCTGGTATTTACGTCGAAGGTAAACACGCCCTATACTGAGCTTTTCTTGACGCATATTGATGAAGATGGTAATGACAGTCCGCCCGTACTCCTTTCTCGTTTTAAGGTTTCGCAATATGCCGCTGTTATTCCTGAATTTGTCAACATGAAGCTGGATGCGATTGACGATATTTTATTTCTTGATTAGTACTTTCTCCCTTAAGCGTCGATTATTGTGCCTTTTTCTCATTTAAATTGATGAGCCCGCATAAACACCTTTTCACTTGTCTAAGGGGTTTTTTGATAAATCTAACTCATCTTCAACGGTTGCAAATTTATAGTTGTGCAATATCAGGTACATAGATGCCATGAAAAAGTTCTTGGCACCACAGATTGTTCTTTAAAAAGTTCATTTCTCTTTATCTTATTGACCCTGTTCATCCGGGCGCACAGGATATAGGGGATAGTGTTTTCTTCCAGTTCGGCCATGGTGTCATTGCTGATCATGCCGCGATCAGCTACGATACAGAATTGACCTACATTGAAACGATCCCTTATCCGTTTCGTAACAGGAATTAAGGTTTTCACATCTGTTGTATTCCCCGGACACATCTTACAGCAGACGGGTTTGCCATTGTCATCAATGATAGTACCGGCTACCATCTGATTGAGATTGGGACGATGATCCTTGCTGTTTCCCTTCTTTCCCCGTGTCTAACCATTTGCCCCTTCAAAGTAGATGGATATGGTATCGAAGAAGACGATATCAAGACCGGTGAAAAGATCACGGCGTTCCCGAAACAGGTCTTTTCCAATGATATCCTTCGTACATATCGGTGAAAAGGGTGTCTTGTCTGTCTGATCCGGTATCTCTTCACCGAGAAAGGCCATGGCCCGATAGAGGTGGCGCAGCTTCAGTTCATCTACATCACTGATAACGTAATCACTGTGCCACGTATCGCAGGAACGATCGGAGCCGGAAACAAAAAGCCGGTGCAGGACGGTGAGAAAAATTCCCGCTCAACATCAAACTTGATCTTTCTGCCAACCAGGAGATTTCTGATGACTTTCTTTATACCCAATTCTTTCCACAGTCTTTCAACTATCAGAGAAGGACCGATCTTTTTCGCAGATGCGTTTACATCGCTTTTGTCGGACAAGATAAGAAGAGTTTTTTCTGAAAAACGTGACAGGGATCGGACAAGGTTTTCTATATAACCCTTGGCATGCAGTCTGTCCATACGCCCCACGGTAGAGATGACACGCTGCACTGTTTTCTTATTTTCTCTACTATTTGGAGGTATTGATATTTACCGGATTTTTTGATTCGTGCGAACATGGGAGTCTCCTTTCATAGACACCTCGTATATGTCAAGTATACTCCCATATATCAACAACAATCAGCTCATTCTGTGGCGCCTCGTTTTGAACATTTTCAAAAGAGCGGTTTAATGGTTACAGTAACTTGCAAAGAAAAATTACCTGCAACTGTTCAAGAAAAGTATAAAAGAATAGCGTTATTCTCCTTTTATACGTCGCATTATCATTTATTTTTTTGATTTTGCCTGTAATCGAAAAAGGGAAGGGA
>CAYMYS010000022.1:0-35984 GCA_964394725.1 uncultured Syntrophaceae bacterium | reverse complement strand
ATGACGTCGTATATGAGTCGCACCGTCTCGTCTTTTTCCTGTGGAAGCCGCGCCCGTATGGGGAGGTAGTTTGATGCGTGGTTGGAGGTGAAAAAACAGTTTGTAAATTGGGAATGTGCCATCATGATCCCCAGTTCTTCAAGAAAGCCGAAGCGGTCGGGGAGGACGAATGTGCCGGCGGTGTATTCATCATGGAGCGGTGTTCCCGGTACAAGCATGATGGTAAGGGCGCCCACGTAATCGGGATCTATCTCCGTCAGGATTCGTGCAGTGTCGAGGGCATGAGTGACACTCATGTCCTTTCCGCCGATGCCGAGGATAACGGTGACTGAGAGTGTGATTCCTGCTTCTTTTATCTTCTGACAGGCTGCGACAAGTTGGCGGGAGCCGACCCCTTTTCTTATTTTCTTGAGCAGTTCTTCGTTTCCCGTTTCAACGCCGAGATAGGCAATCTTTAGTCCGAGATCGTTTAATTCCCTCAGTTCGGTCGGTGTCTTTCTCAGGGCGCTCTTGGCGTTGGCATAGACACCGATTCGCTCGACAGATTTTAAGTGTCTGTTGATCGATTCCAGTATGGGTGCCAGTCTCTTCTGCGGTATTATGAGGGCATCGCCATCGCAGAGAAAGACCCGTCTTATGTGCCCATAGTTTGCCGCCTCCAGGATATCTTCCTCGATTTCTTCAAAACTCTTTATCCTGAATCTTTTCCCAGCAAAAGTTCCGCAGAAGGTGCATTTGTTGTGGGAACAACCCGTCGTTACCTGTAACAATAAACTCGCCGCCTCGCTGGGAGGCCGTATGATCACGCCTTCGTATTTCATTGAGACTGTCTTCCTGTTATGGAATGCTCCGCGCTATGAATGAGTAAAGGGGGAAATATGATGCTTTTTATTCTTCCCGATTTGCCTGGAGAAAAGCCGTTCCCCCTCCCCAGGCCCCTCCCGCGAGGGGAGGGGATAGGTTAGTAGTATTTGAGCTGTCCACATTGGCGGCAGAAGAGAGCGGTCCTCTGTGCCTTCTGAATTTTACTTGATTACCTTATAGATGGCGTTGCAGTCCTCTTTCCCGAACCCTTCGGCACTTGCCTTTTTATAATATTCCAGCGCCACCTTCATGGTGCCAGCGTTATTTGACCAGGCCTCCGCCATTTCACAGCCGAGACGGACATCTTTGAAGGCGAGATCGAGGCCGAAACGGTTCGCAAAATCGCCTGCCGCAATCCAGGGACCGCGGACATCCATCTGGAAGGATTTGGCCCCCGTATCGTCCAGCAATTCCACCAGAACCTTTGGATCGATTCCTGCCTTTTCGCCGATTCTGATGCCTTCGGCAAGGACGGCCAGATTGGTCATGCCGATGAGATTGCTGATAAGTTTAAAGGCCGATGATGCCTCCACTTCACCCAGATAGAGGACGGGAGAACCGACGATGCTCAGTATGTCTTTCATCTTTTCGTAGACGGCCTTTTTGCCGCCCACAAAAACGGGCTCTTCCGCAGTTTCTGCCTGAGCCGGTGTCTTCCCCAGGGGGCACTGAAGAAAATCGATTCCCCGCTCTTCCGCGGCATTAGAGAGTTTCCGCGCCGTCTGGGGATCGATGGTACTGACCTCAATATAGGTAGCACCTGGTTTCATGGCGCTCAGCAATCCCTTTTCTCCCAGCATGACGCCCTCTATGTCTTTTGGCAGCGGCAGACTGGTAAAGACGATGTCGGCTGCCGCAATTTCGGTGATCTCTTTCACCGCTTTCCCCGTTGTTCCCACTTCCAGTGCTTTCGCTATGGCCGCTTCACTCAGGTCATATACAAGGACCTCTTTCCCCGCACGAATCAGATTACGCGCAAGGCCCCCACCCATCTGTCCTAATCCTATAAAACCGAACAACATAATAGTCACCTCTACCTTTCTATCAAAACTTTTACGTGGCTACTCACGGAGTCAGTCTGAAGCTGTTTAGACTGAATGCTGAAGGGCCGAAATGCGCCGAATCTCACTTTATTCCAAAAGTCTTCAGCCTATCCACTTGAGCAGTTACACTTTTTAAAAAATTATAAAGAATGCCCTTATGGGTACTCTCCCTATTCCACCAACCAATCCAGGTTTAAATCCACCAGTTTCCCGCGAGTCGGCCGTCCTTCCTTGTCCCAGCCGGAAACTTCATAAAAGAGTTCGATGGCGTCTTGAAACTCCTTCTTATCGATGTGCTTTCCTTTCATGGGACCCTTGTCGAAGTCCTCGTGCCAGCGGCGTATAACCCTGTCGTCTTTCGGTGAAAATCCCTCTTTGTTGTTGAATATGCGGGACATGACGTCTGATCGCTCGACAACTCTCATAAGTTCAAAGAGACTGGTTTTCCATCCCGTAATGGCCGTTACTGCATCCACGAGACCCTGAAAGGTCATGGCATGAATGGGGACGGAGCAGAAATTACAGAGACAGAGGCAGTTGTTGATGCCCCACGCCTTCTGACCCAGTGAAAAATATCTGACCTTGTCGTAGTCCGTGTCGAGGGGTCTCACCGGTTCCAGTATTCCAAGTGATTCCAGACTTCCCACGTTCTGCTGGAAGGCCGTATCGTGAGGGCATTCCACATGGTCACTGCCGGTGGCGCAAAGGGCATATCCCATGGCCATTCCCGTCTTTCCACGACCATCGTGGGCGGGCAATTCACTTCCCTTTATATGGAAGGCATATTTTTCGGAACCATTTCCTATTTTTTCGGAGGCCCCTTTTACCCCAAGGGACAGTATCTTACCAAAGCCTCGTCTGTTGACGATATCTTCGATGAGAGAGATCATGACGTCGGCATCTCCGAAGCGAATGGGTATGCCGCCCGTATCTTTTTCAGTGATTATACCTTTCTCGAAACATTCCATGGCAAAGGCTATGGTGCACCCCGTGGCTATGGTATCAATTCCCATGAGGTTACAGATCTGGTTCCCTCGTGCCAGCGCGGGCAGATTGTCGTTTTCCAAGAGGGAACCGAGACATGCCAGTGTCTCATATTCCGCACCGCCGAAACGGGGATCGAGGGGATACTTTTCATCATCGAAAGCGACACGCCGCTTGCACCTTACAGAGCAGGCATAGCATGTACTCGAGGAGTGGAATATGGTTTCGTGGTAGGCCTTGGCATTTATCTTATCCACACCATCAAAGACACCATCACGAAAATTGTGGGTCGGAAGTATGCCGCTGTTGTTCAGCCCATCTACAAGGCCCGGTGTTCCGTACTTTGTCAGTGCCACATTGGGGGGATGTGTCTTGATGCGGTCATTGAGCCACCGCGAGATTTCCTTTACTTTGTCGGGATCGGCAAAGGTCATCTTTTTGGTGCCCCGTACGGCGATTGCCTTGAGATTCTTTGATCCTAGGACTGCGCCCATGCCCGTACGTCCATTGAAATGTTCCAGATCGTTCTGAACATTTGCGAAGGGGATTAGATTTTCACCGGCGGGGCCGATAGATGCTACGCGGACACGTTTATCGGCCACTTCTTCCTGGATCGTTTCAAGGGTTTCCCAGTTGTTCTTTCCCCATACATTGACGGCATCTCGAATCTCTACGTCGCCATTGTGGAGCCAGAGATAAACAGGTTTTGGAGCGCGTCCTTTAATGATCACTGCATCAAATCCTGCGAACTTCAGTTCCGGTCCCCAGTAGCCGCCTGCCTCCGCCTCACCAAAACCACCAGTCAATGGGGATTTTGCAGCTACAGTGTAGCGGTTGAATCCCGATATGGGTGCGCCGGTAACGACGCTGCAGGCAAAGATGAGGATATTATCCGCGGAAAGGGGGTCGACGTCCCTTTTCAATTCTTTCAGCAGATAATAGGAGACGAAATTAGATCCACCCATATATGTTCGATACCACACATCGCCGGGTTCTTCGATCTCCCAGCTGCTATTAGTTAAGTTGACATGTAGAATTTTTCCATTATAACCGTGGGGCATAAATATTTCTCCTTGTATATTTGACTTGCAATTCTTTGTCTTTGTAATGAAAACCAGTTTAAATGGGTAGCGTGTTCTTAAGGGTACAGTACACCATGTTTTTTAAATGTAATGACCTTTTCAAGATGCTACCTCCCAAGAATAATGCCTCTTTATAATAGGGTGGAGCTGGAACTCCGAAAATGCCCTTTGTGCTCAGTGCCAGACCCGTTTTGGTAATGTGCCGGCTTATTAGAAACCACGCAATGTAACCGATTACGCAATGTAATCGGTTACATTGCTATATTATTAGACTCCTTTTGTCAAGTGAAAAATTAATGATAAAAAATTAAAGATTGTCAGTGTAATTGGCATGACTATCTATGTTGTTTTGGAATTTAAAAAAGGGACATGACGATGGTTGCAGGCATAACAGTAAACGTTGCCACAAATACTGAAAAAAACGCGGGGGTTCTGTGAAATACAGAGCCCCCGCGCTATTTACAACGCATGTGCACATTGAGGAGCTATATGGCGCACCTCACTCGCTACAGTTAATATGCCGCATATCCCATCAGTCTGGGCAGCCAGAGTATGATATCGGGGAAGAAGGCCAATACCAGTATGCAGAGAACGATAGCGAGTATGTGGGGCAGGACATGGAGACTCAACCGCTCAATGCTGACATTTGATAGCTGACAGGCCACGAAAAGGTTTACCCCGAGAGGCGGCGTCAAAAAGGCGACCTCATTCGTTACGACAAAGATAACGCCGAAGTATATGGGATCGATCCCCAGTTCCATCACGACGGGCAGGAGAACGGGAGTAAGAATGATAATCGTCGAGAGTGTCTCCATAAACATGCCGAGGAAGAAGAAGACTACAATGATTATAAGCATAACGACATACCAGTTCGTCGAGATGCCGGTGATAAAGGCAGCCAGCTTAAGCGGCGCCTGATTTACCGTCAGTATCTGTCCGAATACAGTAGATGTCCCTACAATAATGATAACCGTCCCCGTTATCCTGGCTGCATCGGTCAATGATTCGAGAATATCCGTAAAGTTCAGCTTCCGGTTGATTGCGCCACCGACCAGAAGGGCGTAGAAAACGGCGATAACTGAAGCCTCGACGGGCGTGAAGATACCGGAGTAGATGCCGCCCAATATGACAAGGGGTGTGGCCAGTGCGAATTTTCCCCTCCAGCACATGATCAGGAGTTCTCTCGTATTGAACTGTTCACCCGTACTTCCGAAATTGAGTTTTCGTGCAACGTAATAGGCCACGAAACAGTGTGACAGTCCGATGATTATGCCGGGAACCATGCCGGCCATAAAGAGCCCCACAATAGAACAGTTGGCGATGACGCCATATATGATCATGGGATTACTGGGAGGGATCAGGATACCCAGGGTTCCACCGGAAGAAGAGACCGCCCCCGCATATCCCCTGTCATATCCGCGATTGACCATAGCGGGAATCATGAGTGTCCCGATTGCGGCCACCGTTCCCGGTCCCGAACCGCTGATAGCCGAAAAGAACATACAGGCAAGGATTGTTGCAATGCCGAGTCCGCCTGTTATTCTTCCCGTGAATCTGAGCACTACATCGATAATCTGTTGCGTAACGCCGCCGCGTTCCATCAAAGAACCTGCCAGTATAAAACAGGGGATTGCGAGGAGGGGAAATTTATCGACGCCCTGATAGAGTGTCTGTGCCACCATGGTCATTGGTATGTTCGATGTTGTGAGAGACACAAAGGTGGCAATACCGAGGGACATGAAAATGGGCAGTCCCAGGAAAAGACAAGCGAAGAGGGTAATTGAAAGAATAGCTATTGTCATTTTTCAGTCTCCTCTCCAATAGATCGTTCCGAACTGAAGAGATCTACTCCCATGGCATGTATGCCGCCTCTTTTATAATCCCTCCAGTAGCCCTGCACGATTCTGAAACTCATCAGAAAAAAGCCGAGAGGTATGATGGCATAGACAAAGGCCGTATTCCACTGCATGGCAGGAGACGTGAAGGTGAAGGTAAACATGTGCTTGAGTTGGAGGATACCCTGATATGCGAAAAATAGATTAAAAATAAGCCAGATGAAATCGGCAAACACTGTAGCATAATGACGATATTGTGACGGCAATAAAAGCTGCGGTACGGTAACCCGGATATGAACACGCTCCATAGCCGCCATGCTTGCTCCCATATAGATGACCCAGACAAAGGCGAAACGACTCAGTTCCTCCGACCAGGTCAGTGCGGCATCGAGGACAAAGCGAAAGAAGACCTGTGCCCCCAGGCAGATTACCATCACCGCCATGATAAAGGCACAAAAATACTTTTCAAAGTTTTCATAAATATTAGAAATTGCAACTCTTATCATAATTCCACCCCACATGTGTCAGAGTAAGATGATGGGTGAACTTACTCTTCCCATAAAACACAAAGCTGTCGCAGGGGGGCGTCTGCCTCCCCGCGACACCAGGTCTGATAGTTTATTTTTTGCCCTTCCTGTTGTCTTTCAGGAAGTTGACGACGTCGTCTACAAATGCCTTTCCGCCGATCTTGTCATAATACTCGGGCCAGATCGCCTGTGCCTTTTCTATCCATTCCTTCTCATTGTCTGCAGGTTGCTGAACTTCCATGCCTGCATTGACCAGACCGAGAAGTGCGCTTGCTTCCTCTTTTTCCACGAACTTCCTCTCGTCTTCGACGGCCTTTGTGCCAGCTTCATCGACTACCTTCTTTATATCGTCGGGAAGACTTGAGTACCACGCCTCGCTTGCGAGCAGGGGACCTATCCAGAGGATGTAATGGATGTTGGTGATATATTTCTGAACTTCCTGGAATTTACTCGTGTAGTTGACTATGTAGGGATTATCCTGGCCATCGACTACTTTCTGCTGCAAGGCATTGAAGGTTTCCGTCCATGCCATGGGGACAGGATTGATTCCCCATGCCTTGTAGGCGCCGATCATAATGGGATTCTTGGGCACACGAATGGTAACTCCCTTTAAATCTGCGGGGGTGCGTACCGGTTTTTTTGAATTGGTGAGAACACGGAAGCCACCGACGAGCCATCCGAGGGCCCTGAAGTTACCCTGTTTGGCCATAATGGAGTTCAGTTCGTCGCCAACGGGACCATCGAGAACCGCATAGGCCTCATCTTTTGTGGTCCAGATGTAGGGGAGCGTACAGAATCCTACAATGGGGGCAAAGGGAGTCACGTTATTGACTGCCATGGTTGAGAGCTGAACCATATTCTGCGATACCTGCTGTACGTTATCCTGCTCGGAGCCCATCTGGCCGCCATGAAATATTTCCACCTTTACCTGGCCTTTACCCAGTTCTTCCGCGTACTTTTTGAACTGCTCGGCGCAATAGCCATGGTAACTATCTTTCACGCTGGCAGAGGCATACTTAATGGTATAAACCTTGGCCATCACTGTAGAACCGAGGCCGAAACCGATAACCAGACTCAGAGCTACGGCCATTACGATTGCATATTTTGCTACTCTTTTCATGTTTTCCTCCATAGTAATTGTTGTTAAATATTTAAATCAAAGACAACCACCCGCTATATATGGAACAAAACCACCTCCTTCCCGGATAAATAATCGATTCTCATTTTAAGGCATACTCAAGGAGAATGCCGGTTTTTAAGTTTTACCGGGTCATTTTCCGTACCATCAATTCCCAGTTCCCGGTGCAGGACCCGTCGATCCTCGTATAATCAGTTCTGTTTCCAGTACACAGTGACGGGGCTCTTCTAATGTTCCTTCAATCATTTCAATCAGCATTTCTGCGCCCTTCGCCCCCATTTCATGTCCTGGCACATGCACACTGGTGAGTGATGGATCGGTTGCTTCTGAGATATCAAGATCATCAAAACCCGTAATTGATATATCACTTCCAACCTTATATCCCGCTTCCCTGACGGCAGCCATGGCTCCTATAGCAAGTATGTCGTTCCCGCCAAAGACCGCAGTGGGAGGATCGGAAATTCTTAACAGTTTTCCCATGGCTTCCCTGCCTGCTGAGACAGTATATTCCCTTTCTAATACAAGCTCTTCGTCATAGGGAATACCGTAAGTATTCAGAGCTTTCTTGTATCCCAGCCATCTGCCATAGGCTCTGCTCGTCTCACTGAAACGGCCTGCTATCATCCCGATTTTTTTATGTCCAAGTGAGAACAAATAATCGGTCACAGCCTGGCCACTTTTTGCATTATCGAATGCAACGAAGGGAACATTCCGATCACTGACCAGTTCCCATGTAACGAGATAGGGGATCTTCAAACGCGTCATAAATTCGACCGATTTCTGATTGGCCGGCGCACCGGTAAATATGATCCCGTCCACGCGTTTTTCATGGAACAGTGTGATAAGTTCGAACTCCGTGTCGTAAGAATAGTCAGTACTGCCTAAAAGTATTGAATAACCGCGATCCTTTGCGATTTCATAAATTCCCTTTGTAGAGATCGAAAAGACAGGGTTTGTTATGGTGGGGATTATCAGTCCGATTGTCGAAGTCCGCCTTTTGGTCAGGCCGCCTGCGACGGCATTATAGACATAGTCGTGTTCCTCCAGTGCCTGTAAAACCTTTTGTTTTGTTTCAGGCCTTACGAGATTAGAAGCATTCAACACACGTGAGACGGTCGCCGTACTCACGCCTACCAGTTTTGCTATCTCGGAAATGGTAATAGCCATAAAAAGACTTTTTTAAAATAACTATTTAGAAAATTAGAGAAATGCGGCTTGAAAAGAAGTTTCATCCTTACCGGCACAATAAGCGGCCTTACTATGAAACCGCTTTCATTATTCTAGAATCTACCAATTCTGTCAAGTAAAAATGTAAGGATCGATCTTTAAAATAACGACTATCGGATTTCGACAACGGCTTTGATCACACCCGTCTCCGGTTTTGTGTATGATTCGAAGACAAAGGGTAGTTCCTGCAGCGTCGTCCGGTGCGTTATCCAGGGATCGGTATTGATTGTTCCCTCCTCTATAAGGCCAATAATTCGGATGAAATCTCCGGGAAGGGCGTTGCGGGAACCAAGCATGTTCATTTCCTTTCCATGTAGAAGCCTGTTTGGAAATGATATTATATCGTTGGTGGTGCCCACATAAACGAGGGTGCCGCTGTTAGCGACATAGTTAAGGGCATTGGACATGGATGTGCTGTTCCCTGTGGCATCAATAACGATAGAGGGGAGATTGCCGTCGGTGAGATCTTGCAATTCCTCCATTTCGTTTCCGTTGCCTCGAAATACTATGGAATGATTCACACCCATTGTTTCGCGGCAAAAATTCAGCCGTTCTTCATTCATGTCCATTACAATCGAGGTTGCACCGGTAAGTCTTACAAATTGAATGACGCTCAAGCCGATGGGGCCTGCTCCGATAATCAACACATTTTCATCCGCCACGGGGCGGCATCTATTAACTGCATGGCACCCGATTGCCAGCACTTCAACGAGGGCCAGTTGATCCATTGTCAGGCTATCAGAGACGTGAAGCATTCGTGTCGGGACAAGGAAGCGTTCCCTCATGCCGCCGTCGGTATGAACACCGAGGACCTGGAGTTCTTCACAGCAATTGCTGTGGCCTCGTTTGCTGGCAAAGCTCGAGGGGTTGTTAATATAGGGTTCAACACTGCAACAGTCGCCAGGTTTTATATTTTCAACACCATCGCCGACATCGAGCACTTTTACGCCGAGTTCGTGGCCGGGAATGCGGGGATAACTGTAGAAGGGAAACTTTCCCAGGTAACCACTGATATCGGTGCCGCAGATACCGACGCGGTGGACTTCAATCAAGGCCTCTTCAGGGCCCGGTCCCTGTGGTTCATCGATGGTAACCTGTTTTAAATGACGTGGTTCTTCCAGAACGACGGCTTTCATATATGCTTATCCTTTCTCTAACGACAAAATAATGAAACCGGTTTCACTATAGGGAAAGGACGACCTTTGTCAAGAAAAAAATTCCCCGAGGTAGAGACCCCGGGGAATCAAAGAGGAAGGAGAAGAAGTTTTCTTAATCCCCATAAAGGTGGTAAATTCGTTAACAAATTTGCGCTTTCTAGCAGAAAGCAAACCCTCCTTTTCGAGGGTACTAAAGGGGAGATTTAACCGCTTTTTCTACAACCTTTTTTATGGCAGCAACGATCTGGTCCATTTGATCTTTGGTGGCAACCAGGGCCGGAGCAAAATTCATAATCGTGTTCATCCCCGGCAGGCTGCTGCTGGTTCTTCCGACCAGGACTCCCTGTGCTGCAACATCTCCCATGATTTTGCCCATTTGTGCTTCGGTGATAGGTTCTTTTGTTTTTTTGTCCTTTACAAATTCAACCCCGCAGAAGAGTCCCTTGCCGCGTACATTGCCTACGATAGGAAAATCTTCAAGGGTCTTCAGGCCTTCAAGCAGGTACTGGCCTACAACCCGGCTGTTTTCAACCAGGTTTTCATCTTCAATAATTCTTATATTTTCAAGGGCTGCGGCCATGGGACCCGTACATCCACCATAAGTACTGATGTCTCTGAAGTAGTTCAGGCGTTTCTCAGGGCTATCCGTATCAAGAAAGAGATTATAGATATCGTTTTTGATGACAGTTACCGACAGGGGTTCGTAGCAGCTGGCAATGCCTTTGGCCGCGGTTATCATGTCCGGTTTGCAGTCGTAATGTTCATGTCCCCAGAATTTGCCGGTGCGGCCGAATCCACAGACCACCTCGTCCATGATCAGATACACACCGTATTTGTGGCAAATCTCTTGAATTAAGGGATAATATTCCTTGACGGGGACCAGGATTCCACCACCGGCGGTAATAGGTTCCAAAAGAACGCCGCCCACCGTATCGGGGCCCTCTTTCAGTATAAGGTCTTCAAGGGCACGGGCGCATTCGAGGTTGCAGCTTGGATATTCCTTGCCAAAGGCACACCGGTAGCATAGTGCAGGTGGAAATCCGGCAAACCCTTCAACCATGGGACCGAAATGATACTTTCTTTCTTCCTGCCCGGTGGCACTCAATGCGCCGATGGTAGTTCCGTGATAATCCCTGTCCCGGTATAGAACCTTATATTTGCCCTTGCGATCGTTATTGATTTTGGACAGCTGACGAATAATTTTAAAGGACTTTTCATTGGCTTCAGATCCCGAGTTGGAGAAGAATGCCTTTCCCAGTCCAGGCAGCAGTTCAGTCAGTTTTTTGGCCAGTTTGATACTCGGAATGGTGCCGACACCACCGGCGTAATAGCCCAATTTCTGAACTTGAGCACTGATGGCCTCGGCCATGCTCTTGCGACCGTGGCCAACTATAACGCCCCAGACACCACCCGCTGTGGCATCGAGATATTCTCTGCCCCGAATGTCCTTGACCATAAGGCCCTTGCCCTCAACAATGATCATTTGCTCTTTTTCTTTAAACACGCTGTGGGGTTTCAGGTGATGCCAGAGACATTCTCTGTCGGCCGCTATTATTTCATCAACGTCGTAATCAAGCCAATCCACACTTTTGCTCATCTTTCAATCCTCCATTCCTCAATGCACTAGAATAATTTTTCAAAGCTCCCTAATATCCCTTTCACTGTTCCTTCCGGAAGGGGAATAACAAAGACCGGTTTTCGTGCACGCTGCAGTACCCGTTGTGTAACACTTCCTAAATAGGTGTAGCTCGTAATACCCTTCTTGTGAGCACCCATGATGATGGCATCGCAGTGTAATTCTTGTGCCAGTTTCAGTATTTCATCGGCGGGGTAGCCTTCTGAGATCTTTATTGAATCGACTGTTTCGACACACTCCGGCAAATTTTTATATTCCCTTTCACTGAATGCCGCCAATCGCTTTATGATCAACTCCTTTGTTGCGGCTGTCCTGTCTTTGAAAAGTTCTTTCCGTTTCTCCTCGTCTATATAGGCAAGGATGGCAAGCTGGGCGTCTTCCGACACCTCTTCAAGCACATGCAGTATAGTGATCTTGGCATCGAATTTCGTTGCAATTTTCATGGCGTAACGAAAGGCGTGAAAGGCATTCCTCGATAAATCTGAAGCAAAAAGAATCTTTTTAATATCGGGGATCATTGTTTTTCTCCTTTTGCACGTATGTTTTCATCATTATCAGATGTTTCGTGAAAGTGTTATCTCTTTTCCCTGATCAGTATCCAAGAAGATGGGGAAGAAAGAGCGATATCTGGGGGACAAAGGCGATTAAAAAGACTGCCGCAATGGATATGGCCGCAAAGGGGATGGCCTTTATCGAGATCTCCTCCAGACTTGAGCCTGCAATTCCCGATGCTATGAAGAGATTTTCCCCGAGGGGCGGCGTCTCAAATCCGATTTCACAGCAACAGACCAACACGATGCCGAAATGAATGGGATCCACTCCCAGCTTCATCATGACAGGGAGCAATACCGGTGTCAGGATCATGATGGTGGCCAGGGTCTCCATAAACATTCCCACAAAGATGAGAAAGGCGATGACCAGCGCCCAGATAATGAATACATTGTTGGTCATGGCGAGCATGGCATTGGCAATAATTTCAGGGATACGGTACTGAACAAGAAGCCGCCCGAAGGCACGGGCCGTGAACATGATGAGGAGCACGCGTCCCGTCAGCCACGTGCACGTCTCGAACGATCGCGCACACCCGTCCCATCTCAGCTCTTTATGGACGAAGACACCAATAAAGACGGTGTAGAAGATGGCCACCACGGCTGCTTCGGTGGGTGTGAAGAATCCCGAATAGATTCCGCCCAGGATAATAACGGGTGCAAGTATGGACCAGACGCCATCCCTTAATGCCTTTAATACGGCACGTCCGGACCATGCATGTCCACTCCCTCTGTAGCCCTTTTTACGGCAGAGTATATAGTTTACCGTCATGAGAGCGGATGCAATGACAACGCCCGGTAGAAAACCTGCAATGAAGAGCTGGGTAATGGACTGGTTTCCAGAAACGCCGTAGATGACCATGGGGATGCTGGGGGGAATCACCACACCGAGGCCCCCCGAGGACGCGGTGATAGCCGAGGCATATCCCTTGTCATATCCCCTTCTGATCATTGCGGGGATCATCAGCATTCCCACCGCGGCAGTTGTTGCCGGGCCCGAGCCCGAAATGGCTCCGAAAAAGAGGCATGCAAGGACGGTAGCGCTTGCCAGTCCGCCCGTTGCCGGGCCTACCAGAGTTTCCGCCAGGGCAACAAGTCGACGTGAAATGCCTGAATATTCCATGAGGGCACCTGCCAGTATAAAGGCGGGCAGTGCCATGAGAGGAAACGAATCAACGGATGTATAGGCCACCTGCACCAGATAGACGAGATCATTTCCCAGAAAATACAAGGCAGACATGGAGGCCACACCCAGGGCAAGTGTAATGGGGGCTCCGAGAAGGAGGAGTATGGTGAATGATCCGAAAAGAAGAGTTACGACATTCATGGCGTACCTCCTTTCCGTCCATTGGCCGATTCATTATCGGGAGACACATCCTCGTCCAGCGACAGATCCACGTCAGCCTCTATTTTATCGGGATCTCGAATATCCACATGTTTTACGAGTTTCAAGTAATTAACCTGTATGATACGCATTGTCATTAAGGTAAATGCCACAGGAAAAATCATATAGACATAGGCCATCGACCAGCCAAGCGTCGGCGTAATATAGGGGTATTCAAACATTGATAGTATGAGCAGTGAACTTTTGTAAATGATGACAATATTGAAGAGGACCCAGATGGCATCGGCGAATGCCTCGATGTAGTTTGCTACAGTCTTTGGAAACCACCTGAATTGAAAGGTGACACGATTATGGGCGGATAACCTGGCTGCGTAGCTTGCCCCGAGGAAGACAAACCAGACAAAGGCAAATCTCGCCAGCTCCTCCTCCCATGAGAGGCTGTAGTTGAACAACTCCCGACAGAGTATCTGAATAAACAACAACGAAATAAAGAAGCATAACAAAAACTGGCATACATAACTTTCAAAATTATCAAAGAATTTCTTTGCAAATCTTTTTGTCTGCATCACTCCACCTCATTTACTGAATATCAAGACATTGGAATGAGTAATTTGAAAAAAGCGTTTTCGCCTTTTCCTTCCGCATTAATTGTAGCCATATTTTACGGCAATACCGGATGATATATCTATTTCATGACACCATTAATAATTCTAATGTTTTTCTTAAATCTTGGCTCTTTCCTATTGCATGCGAAAGAGGTACGTATTTTTCATATTACAAAGAGGCCTGGGGTTGCGGGGGCAACGCCCCCGCAACCCAGATATTTCTTTACCACTATCGTCCTACGGCCTTGATGGCCTCGGCGATCTTTTCCTTGCCGCCTATATCTTCATAGAATGCGGGCCAGACGGCCGTGGTCGCTTTTTCAATCCACTCTTTCTCATTATTGGCCGGATCCATAATCTCCATACCCTTGTCCTTCAAGAGCTTCTGAACCTTACTGATCGTGAGCACGTTGAATTGACGCGCATGCTCCGTGGCATCCTTGGCCGCGCGCAGGATGGTCTTTTTCATTGCCGGGCTCTGGCTCTGGAATAGTTTCTCACCCATAATCAGAGGTTGTAAGGAAAAGATATAACGGATATTGGTAACATACTTTTGTACTTCGTAGAACTTCATGACGTAGTTGGTCAGGTAGGGATTATCCTGTCCGTCTACAACCTTCTGCTGCAGTGCCGTGAAGGTCTCATTCCACGCCATCGGTGTGGGATTGATGCCCCATGATTTGTAACTAGCTATCATGATGGCGTTTTTCGGGACACGGATTACCAGTCCTTTCAAATCCTCAAGCGTACGCACCGGCCGTTTGGAATTGGTCAGTACCCTGAATCCGGAATATGCCCAACTCAGTATACGAACGCCTGCATCACGGATGGTATTCTGAACAAGTCCCTGACCGATAGGACCCTGAGTGAGCGTGACAGCCTCGTCCAGACTAAGGATCAGGTAGGGAAGGGTGAATAAACCCACTGTCTTCGAGAAGGGCGTGATGTTATTGATGGCTACGACCGCATAATCCAGTGTTCCCAGCCGGCAATTCTGAACGGTTTCCTGTTCGGACCCCAGCTGACCGTTTGGGAAGAGATGAATCACTACATCTCCACCGGTATAGGCATTCATCAGCTCGGCGAACTGCAGGCCGCATTCCCACTGTGTTCCTCCCTCAGCATCTCCCAGACACATTTTCCACTCTGTCTTGGCCTGTGCCGAAAAAGACATGGAAACAACAAGACAGACCGCAAAGACAAATATCAAACAGACAGACCAAAAACTCCTCTTCATGACGTACCTCCTTCTGTTTTTAAAAGTTAATGATTTAAAAACTTCCCCAGGCCCTTTGCAACCAGTTCTATGGTTCTCCATCGAACTGGCTGAATCTTCAAGAAGTCGGCATAATAACCTCTATCCTCCGCGTCATATTCTCGAATCGGAGAAGACAGTATGAGGTTATTACCCTGACATTTCTGTAAGCATTATCTGCAACCATTATAAGAGGGGTGTGAAAGGCTCATCCCCCTTTTGTCAAGAGCGTCTATTTTCTGCGATATTCAAAGTGTTACTGGACATATGATAAATGACATATTCATCGAAAGTAACACCTCTTTGATAGAGTGTCAAGATAATTTGTAAGACTATTTGTTATAATATATATATACATGTCATATTCTCTTTCCTCAGCATCGACGCGCAGAATTCTGTGGATCTGCCAACCTTCAAGGCGTCTGTATGCCGGTCTCCATAAAAGCTACCGCAGTACCTCCGGAAGCCACGTTGCAATAGCCGGGAATACAATAATAAGTGTCGCACCGATACATTGCAGTACCATAAACTGCATCATACCGAAGTATATGTCTTTCAGACTCCATTCCGGTACCACACCCTTTAGAAAGTAGGCGGAGAGGGCGACAGGCGGAGATAACCATGCCGTCTGCAGCGTGACGGCCACGAGCATGCAGAACCAGTTCAAATTGTAGCCCATTTCCCTGATAACAGGCATAAGGATAGGAACAAAGATAAGGACAATGGGGACCCATTCCAAGGGCCATCCCAGGATAAAGATGATGATCAGTATGGCTATGAGTAAAATTGTGGGATTCAGATTTGTTCCCAGGAGCATTTTTGTCAGCATGGTTGCCGAACCGAGCCTGGAAAAGACAGAGCCGAAGAAGTTGGAAGAGGCCACCAGAATCAGTATCATTGAAGAAATCTCCAGGGTCCGGTACATGGATTTTTTAAGACCATCCCAGCTCAAACGCCTGTAAGATAGTGTCAAAATAAGGGAACCGAATGCTCCCGCCGCGGCGCCCTCGGTGGGTGTGGCCATACCAGTCATTATACTTCCCAGAGTGGCCAAGATCAGAGAGGAAACGGGTATGACTCCGAGGGCAAGTTCTTTCACAATGAACATTCTCGATGGAGCCCTCAATTCCAGAGGCAATGCCGGTCCCAGTTTGGGATTGATATAGCAGCGAACGAGGGCATAGGTCATGTAGAGAGTAGCCAGCATTATGCCGGGGAATATGGCTGCGGCAAAAAGATCAGTCACCGGCACGCCAACGACGGGCCCCATGACCACCAGCATGATGCTGGGGGGAATAAGAATGCCCAGTGTACCACCGGCCGTAATGCAGCCGGCCGATAGTCTGACGTCATAGCCGCTCTCGCGCATCGTTGGTGCCGCCATAACACCGAGGAGCGTAATGGAAGAACCCACAATGCCTGTCGCAGCGGCAAAGACCGTTGCCGTTGAGGTGACTGCCAGATAGAGTGAACCACTGAGTTTCGCCAGCATTAATTGAAAGGCCTTGAAAAGACGATTCATCAGACCGGAACTCTCGAGAATGTATCCCATAAAGAGGAAGAAGGGCACAGCCGACAGAACAGTATCTGTCATGACCCCGAAAAACTGGAAAGTCATCAGGTGAAAGACGACCTGTCCCATACCGATGTATCCCACAACCAGACCCAGGAAAATGAGAGTGAAGGAAATGGGAAAGCCGACGCATATAAATAAGAAGAGCCCTATAAGCCCTAAAAAACCGATAATTTCCGTACCCATTATAACTCTCCTTTAGGTTTCTACTGATTCGATTTCTTCATGCATGTCAACGCCTGTGCGAACCGCATGAAGACTCTTCAAGAGTTCTGAAACTCCCTGAAGAAGAAGTAAAATAGTGGCAATAGGAATTGTCAGTTTAAGGGGCCAGACATAGGGCATCCAGGGACTGCTGACCATACACTCCTGTTGCATGACGGATCTGAGGGCGTATTGCGAACCGATCCATAAGAATATTCCCAGACCGGGGAAATAGAGCGTTATATAGAGTATTGAATCGACTAACCCCTTGGTGCGTGTAGACCATTTCTCATAGAGAAAGTCTGTACGGATATGCTGCTGACGCTGGAGTGTGTATCCGGCACCCAGCATGTAAAAAGCACCATAGAGTAGAGTGCTCATATCACTGGCCCATATTGTAGGGCTGTTGAAAAAATAACGACAGATCACCTCAAAAACAAGACTTCCCACCATGGGGAAGATTAGTATGGACACTGCTTTCCCGCACCAGATACTGATGTTATCTATAAAAGACGTGATTTTTTTCAGCCTTTCAGTGGCAAGCGAGGGAGGAGATGTTCCCGCAGTAACTTCCTGTATGTCCTTTGTCATTATTGTTACACTCCTTACTCCAATTCTTTACACAACAACACATGTAATATTTAGTCAAAGGGTGCGGTTACGCACCCTTTGACTAACATTGTATTTCCGCAATGTGGAAACACGATTAAGCTATGACTATTTGCCGTAACCGACGACGCCCTTGTCCAGGGCCGTCTGACCCATCTTGTAAAAAACGCCATTGGCCCGTGCCTGGTAGGGTACGGTTACCTGCGCAAATGCCTGCATTGAGTTCAGAACCTTCTTGAAAAAGGCGTCCTTTGCAGCATATTTGTCCAGGACCTGCTGGGCGGCCTGCATGTAAGCGGGGTAGTATTCGTCGGGGGTGTCCATAACCTTCACGCCCTGCTTTTCCACCAGTTCCTGGAGTGCGGCGCCGTTCTGACTTACGTTCCAGTTGTAGGTGTCGGCAATACAGGACAGAATCGCTGTATTAAACATGGCCTGCAGGTCGGCGGGAAGCTTATTCCACCAGTCGAGATTGATATAGATATCGCCCACATCGGCTGCCTGGTGCAGTCCCTGGAGATAATAGTTCTTCCATACGGAACTGAGTCCCAGAGCTCTATCGTCTGCCGGGCCGATCCATTCGGCTGCGTCGATGACGCCACGTTGGGCCGAGGGAACGATTTCACCACCGGGCATGGAAACGGTAGGCATGCCTATCAGTCTGAAGGATTCCGCAGGAATGCCGGGAGGCGTGCGGAACTTGACCTTTTTCAAATCTTCCAGAGAGTTGAAGGGTTCTTTGAACCAGCCGAAGGGATCGGGACCCATTGGCATGCACAGGAACCCTTTGATGTTGTAACCTAAAACTTTGGTGAAGTATTCCTGGTAGAGTGCTTCGCCTCCACCATCATAGATCCATGAGACGACGCTCATCTGGTCGAGCCCTACGCCGAGGCCGGCTGTGGGGGCCGAAAAGAGAAGACCGGCAGGGTGTTTGCCGGACCAGTAATGGGTCCAGGCCTGACCGCCATTTATAACACCCTTATCGACGGCGTCGAGGATCTCAAAGACAGGAACTACGGCTCCGGCAGGAAGCGTCTCTATCTTGAGTCTGCCGCTTGACATGGCATCGATACGTTCGGCCATGCGCTCAATAAGCTGATAGTAAATACTGGCACTGGGTACGGCCGTTTGGATCTTGAGGGAATAGTTGTCTGCGGCGGTGACTGTGTTGCACGGTACAATCAGTGCCATTGCCAGCATAAAGATAAACAAAAAACCGAAAATTCTGCTTCTTTTCATCATTGCCTCCTTCATACATGTTGATGGTTAGTGTTAAGCGATGCTGCAACAAAAACTCTTTTACTTTCCCTACTCTATTCCATGCCTCCTTTCATTTAAGTAAAATTTCTCAAAATATTTATCGATATTCCTACCAGTATCGGACGGCGTTTTCGAACAGTTTCGTCAACTTTTCCATCCCAACTGGACGTGGTCCATTATCGAGCAGTCGCTTCAGGGGAAAGGCCCGTTCCGCTAAGGCGGGGACATCCTTTTCGCTATAGCCGAGTCCCGATAATCCATTCGGTATCCCTGTGGCCTTCATCATTTGAATAAAGCGATCGGCCAAAACACTGCCCGCATCACCTCGCCTCATTTACAGAATATCAAATGCAGCGAGCAACTAATTGGGAGATGAACCAAATTTAATCATTTTTTCACCCTTAGATAATTCTATTAAAATATTCTCTGTAACCTCATCAAAGGAAAGCACTATCCCACCATGATCTTCTAAAAAAGTTCTAGGATGTAATAAGAGGCGAAATATCCGTTCCACTCCTCATCCAGTAAGATTGTGACATATGATCCACTCAAGCTAATATCTACATTGAAATCAAGCACATATCACATGTTATTAAAGATCACACAAAAATTGCAACCTCTAGATGATACCAAAGAGGTGCTGACTGTTCGGGAAGAGGTTAATTTTTACATCATTACTTGTGACCTAATAGTTTGCTTCCAATATTTGGATAATATCCTTTTCCGTAACCCTCCTCGGGTTATTACTGATCAGGCGATCTGCACTTATTGTCGCTTTGGCCAAACTAGGAATTTCTTCTCTGGGAACATTATAGCTACTTAATCTATAGGAAATATCCAGATCATCAAGAAGACTTTTCACCGCTTTCACTGAAATCCTTGCTGCTTCAATTTCCGATATGTGATCAGTCTTCTCGCCAAAGGCACGGGCTATCTCAACAAATTTTGCCGGGTCAGCAATAAGATTATACTCCATAACCCAGGGACAGATAAAGGCAGTAAGCAATCCGTGGGGCAAATGAAATTTCCCTCCTATAGCCAAAGCAAGCGCATGGTCAAGACCGTTCTGGGTATTAGAGAATGCCATTCCCGCAATACAACTTGCCTCTAGCATGTTTTCCCTGACTTCAATGTTTTCACCATTGGCGTAAGCCTTGCGAAGGTTTCCAGCTATCATATTAATTGCCTTAAGATTCAGGGTGTCAGTCAAGAAAGTAGCGTTAACCCCAACATAAGATTCCATTGCATGAACGAAAGCATCCATCCCGGTCATTGCTGTAATTCGAGGTGGCAGACTAATGGTAAGCTTGGGATCTAGTAATGCAACCCGCGCAAACATATGTTTACTTACAATACCCCTTTTGACATTCTTTTTTGTATCGGACAGAACGCAAATAGAGGTCATTTCACTCCCTGTTCCTGCAGTTGTTGGAATAAGGATTAGTGGCACACCGGGATTATTTACCATTTCCATACCGAAATATTTTTCAATAGGACCTTCGTTTGTCAGCATAACTGAAGTAACCTTTGAAATGTCAAGCGAACTGCCTCCCCCAAATCCAATAATTACGTCCGGGTTGAATTTCTTAGCTGCCTCCAGGCTGGCAGCTACCACCTCAACTTTGGGATCTGGTTCTACTTCAGTAAAAAAACTATATGGGATATGTGCATAACCTAATTCTTTAGCAATAACATCAACAAGTCCAGCTTCCTTTAAGCCAGCATCAGTTATCACCAAAACCTTTTTACCATTAAGTCTTTTAATCTCATCTCCAAGGCTTTCCAAAGAACCACAACCAAAAACAACCCGACCTACCGTATTAAATGACTGTGTTGACATTATTGAAGCTCCTATCTATTTTCCGTATTTCTCCCAGACCGTTCCGAACATTTCGTCCTCTGTCGGTTTCTGGGGGGGGATCGGTTCCGATACCCAAGTCACATTGATGAAATGTTTCCAGTGTATATTCTCTGTGGTGATATTGCCACCCCAGGTGCCGCAGGACAGGGTAACCGTCGACGGCATGCCGTTCCAGAAATTACCCCCTGCGGAGGGTGCATGAGGTTGACGGACAATGACTCGGCTTGTCTTTAGTGTCGATGCAACCTTGTCTATATAGTCGGCGTTGAAGGAATAGAGGCCGCAGGAGTGTCCCGTTCCCGCATAGTCATATAACTTTGATACCTTTTCCATGGCATCATCAATTGTATTGTACTTCCATAATGCCAGAACGGGAGAGAGCTTCTCACCACTGAAGCGTTCAACTCCGGCGTCCTCGGCTTCGACCAGTAATGTTTTCGTCTCTTTGGGGACTTCGAATCCGGCATCGGCCGCTATCTTCCATGACGATTGTGCCACCACCTTGAGATTCAACGCCCGTTTCCCGGGTTCCTTCGTGGGGATCCACATCCACTCCTCGATTTTTGCCTTTTCCTCGGCGTTACAGAGATAGCCGCCCTGTTTGACCAGTTCAGAGACGAGAGAGTCATAGATGCCTTCCTGGATGACAAGCGAGGTATCCGAACTGCATGACGTGGCGTTGTCGAAGGACTTGCTGATGGTTATCTTCTCAGCGGAATCGGGGATATCGGCATCCTCGGCCACGATAATGACAGGATTGCCGGCGCCGACACCAAAGGCGGGTGTTCCACTGGAGTATGCCGCTGTGACCATGGCCCCGCCACCCGTAGCTACGACGAGGTCTACCTGACGCATCAACTCCTGAGTGCGGGGGATACTGGGTTCCTCTATAAACTGAACCAGATCGACAGGTGCTCCAACCTTCTTCAGACCTTCACGCATGAAATCAGATATGACCTTGCACGATTTCTTTGCCCGGGGGTGTGGTGCAAAGATGACCGCGTTGCGACCCTTCAATATACCGATGGCATTGCTGCCGGGCGTGGCCGTCGGGTTGGTAACCGGCGTCAGGGCGCCGACAACACCGACCGGTTTTGCGTATTTCGTAATCCCCGTCGCCTCATTACGCTCTATCATACCAACGGTCTTGGCATGTTTGACATCGCGGCAGACACCGAGTATCTTCACCTTGTGCTTTGTTATTTTGTCTTCGTATACACCCATTCCAGTCTCATCCACTGCTGTCCTGGCGCACACTGCTATGTTGTCATCTTTGTAGACTTGCCACGCTACGGAAAGGCAGAGATCATCTATTTGTTCCTGTGTGTAGTTTTCAATCTCTTCCTGTGCAACTCGTGCCCTTGAGACCAACTCACTAATTATCTTTTTATCATCACTCATGTAGATACTCCTTGATAGTTTGAAATATTTATAATAGTCGGTAAAAATGTCACCTCGTCATTATGATCGTAATGCAAATGTAACGATTAAGAGTATCATCTTTGAATATTTGAGTCAAAAAAAAAAGGGTATAGATAGAAGGGAATCAGGCAATTTCTTTTCCGATTCGGTCAAGGGGGATAGTGTGGAGGCAAAAGATGCCTTATGTGTGACAAAAGGGAATCTTGGTATAAATATGTCTTGAATAGTTGTGAAGACGTGTTATAAACTGAAATAAAAGACATTCCGACTAGTGATTATATAATAATAAAGGAGGTATTGCGAATGAGTGTAGACGTTGTTGCACCCATGCCGGGGACCATTATGGAGGTTCTTGTCAAGGTGGGAGATGCTGTGAAGGAAGATGACGAGGTTGTTATTCTCGAGGCTATGAAGATGGAAAATCCGATTGCCGCACCGGCAGACGGTGTAGTCAAAGAAATTAAGGTGAAAGAGGACGACAAGGTCGATACTGATCAGGTTCTTGTCATACTCGAATAGTATGTTTCGGTCTTTCTCTGCGGGATCTGCCATGGGGTGGTCCCGCAGAGGTCGAATGAGGTAGCTTCTTTTCCCGAAAGAGATGTAAGGTTGAAGGCCTTTTCCCCCTATCTTTTTCGTTCTTTAGGTGCTTCACATAATTATCCAATGTATCTACGATGCGTATTGGAAAGGATGAATTCAGTTTTTTCGCGTTTCCCTTTCAAAAAACACCCTTGGAATTTGTGCAATTGAAAGAGCATTTCTTACAGAGCGAAGGTTGATGCCCCGGTAAAAAGTCATTTTTCTCGCTTGATGACCATTTCGGGGATGATTTCGGTGCTTGCCTAAGAATCTAAAACTCGTGCTAAAGCATTCAAACAATTAGATTTTCTTCACGCCAATCATCGTTATCATCTGTTGCCCGAAATGCTCAAATCCGCTCGAAAATGACTTTTTACCGATTCGTCAAGGTTCATTATTTCAACATGTTCTGCAACGATTGATCGAGATGTTTCTCATGCGAGTAATTTGATATTCGCATCTTGCCGATAATACTAAACAAAAATGTTTTATGCTGAATATGAAGGAGAATGATCTTATAGCTTTAAGTAATCATTGATATTTTTAAAGAGATGAACTATAAAATGTCAACGATAATAAGGCCATGAGTATAGACGTATAGGGTAGGCTTATAAAATAAAGCTTTTGATCGTCTTGACCGGAAGATGGAGGATGAGAAAATGAAGCTCGCCAACAAGGTCATATTGTCCTTTTTTCTAACAGCCATTATATTCACAATCATCATTGGTCCTCCCGTTTATATCATAGGTAAAAAGGATATGAAGAATGCCATATTGGCCCACCTCACCACAACTGCCCAGTCCAGGGCGCACCATATACAAACATTTCTGGATTCCGGGAAAGAGTCTATCAAGCAATTGTCAAAGAGTGTCGTCATTGAACGATTGCTGGTGAATGTCAGCAAGGAGGAGACTGTCGAAAAGTATGGCGATGTTACCAGGCGATTGGAAAATACCGTCAAAATAATGAAAAATGTACATGATATCATAGTCTTGAATAAATATGGAATTATCGTTGCCTCCAGTTACGGGGGGGACATAGGGAGAGACAAGAGCCGCGATACCTATTTTATCAGGGGGAAAGAGGGCGTTTACATCAAGGATGCCTATGTATCACAGGATAAAAAAATATATTCTATCGCCTTTTCCGCCCCCGTATCTGGAGAGAAAAATGGCGTATTTTGGGGGGTTGTCGTTGCCCGGGTCAGTATGCATAGGTTGAATAGAATAACGACAGACAGAACAGGCCTGAGAAAGACCGGAGAGATCTATCTGGTAAACAGGGGTGGTTACATGATAACCCCTTCCCGTTTTGTCAATGACACCTTTCTTAAACTATATGATAATACAAAAAATACGAGACAATACTTGGAGGATTACAAGAGAATTGGGATAAAAGAGGAGGTACGAAAACCCCTTGTCTTTAAAGACTACAGGGGTGTCACTGTTCTGGGGGTTGGTTATAACATTCCGGAAGTCAAGTGGTGTCTCCTGGCCAAGATCGATGAGTCCGAGGCCTTTGCGCCTCTGACAAAGATGAAGATTCTCTTTGTTGTTGTTGTTGTGCTCCTCATTCCCTTAGTTGCATGGCTGTCGGGCAGCATTGCTTCACGGTTTATAATTAAGGGATAAAAACCCCTTCCTGAGCAGGTGGTGATTACACCATGAATGAATTAGTGGATAAAGACAGATTAAATTATGAACTTCTCATCGAAAACATCGCCGACGGTCTCATAGTGACGGGTAAGAATGGGTGTATTATTTTTGCCAACCATGCTGCAGAGATGCTTATGGGTGCAAAAAGGGATGAACTTGTCGGTACACCTTTCAGATATACTCTTGTTACCGGGGATGGGGAAGACATAGAAATTCGCGATGTAAAGGGAAATAATGTCGTGGCGGAAATGAGGATAGCCCATCTTGCAACAGGGGAAAAGGAGCTGCGCCTTATATCTCTCAGGGATGTTACCTCAGTAAAAGGGGTCGAAGATAAGCTCCCGAGGTCATACAGGGAGGTAAAGGGGCACCTCGACAAGAGTGAAGAGGCCCGTCAAGATTTGAAAGATGAGCTTGTGCGGCGGTTGAAAAAAGAAATGGCCGATTCGATCAATATGCTTGCCGCAGGAGTTTCACGAGAAATCGGCATACCCCTCAGTTTCATATCTAGCAACCTGGGAGTTTTAAAAAAATATGTGGAACGAATAACTGAATTTACACGGTTACAGGATGAGATTATCACGACCATCGATGCATCGGTGATTTTGGATGAATTGAGTGAAAAGAGAAGGAAATTGAAGATCGATCATATTGTCAATGATATACACAGTCTCCTGTCGGAATCTATTGAAGGTTCTGAAAGGCTAAAAGGTATTATCCACGATCTGAGGTTCTTTTCAAAATTGAATAAAAGGGAGTACGAACTGTGTGACATTAATGAGGCCCTGGATACTACAATAAGGGTTGTGTTAAATGAAGTTCGGCGCAGGCCGGCTGTATCGAAGGAATTTGGAGACATACCCTGTACGATGTGCGACATGGGACGGCTCAATCAGGCATTCATGAATGTATTGGTCAATGCCGTGGAAGCTATAGACGATGCCGGCGAGATTCGGGTGAAAACAGAGGGCGATGAGGATAATATCTACATATCGGTTACCGATACAGGTTGTGGAATTCCGGCAGAGGATTTGGACAGGATATTCGATCCCTTCTTTACTACAAAAGAGGTTGGTACTGCGACGGGGCTTGGTTTGGCTGTAGCCCGTATGGCGGTAGAAAGACATGATGGAGATATGACGATCAGAAGTGAGAGGGGATTGGGAAGCAGATGTATCATGAGGATACCTGTACGATGAGAGACCGGGCAGGCGGAGAAGATTATGGATCCTAAAAAGATACTGGTCGTTGATTGCGAAAAGAAAATACTCAGGGCGATTGAAAGACTGTTTTTCGAGGATAGATATGAGACGATAACAGCGTTGTCGGCCAGGGAGGGACTTTTACTGCTGAGCAATGTGATGCCTGTCCAGGTCGTGGTTTCAGGTTATCGAATGCCCGAGATGGGCGGCATCGAGTTTCTCAGGCAGGTTCACAGAAGATGGCCCGATATTGTCAGGGTGATAATTTCGGGGCATGAGGATGTGGGTGACATTGTCCCCGCAATAGATGGAGGGAAGATCGATACATTGATTGTAAAGCCATGGAATAATAGTGAGTTGAGAAATTCCATAGCTCATGCCATGGAGATCTACGAACTCCGCACAAAAAACAGGGAACTGGCCGACAAGTTGGATAGGGGGAAAAGCGCTCTTGATGATCTGAATAAGAATATGGAAGAAATTATCGCCGAAAAGGCGGCTGAACTGGAAAGGATAGAGAAAGACCTTTCGCAATCGGAGAGATTGGCCTCTTTGGAGACAATTGCCAGGGGTATTGCAGATGAGATAAAATCTCCCCTTGAGAGTATTATGGAAGAGATAGAATATGTAAGAACCACTTCGCCGTTGGATGCACGAATTGTCGATGGTGCGGACAGGATAAAGAGGGCTTCCCTGAGGGCAGATAATGTAATCAAGGGACTGCTGGCTTTTTGCCGTCACCTTTCCTTTGAAAAAAATGTAACCAATGTGACAGGCCTGATTGAAGAGGTACTGTCATCAATGGAGCATCAGATCAAACTCAGGCATATCAAAGTGGTGAGAAAGTTCTATCACGGCGTGACCGCAATGATGATAGATGGCGCTCGCATGAGAGAGATGTTTATCAATGTGCTTTCCAACTCCGTCGAGGCAATGCCCGAAGGTGGTGCCATTATCGTACGGTCACGACGCCTCAAGGATACAGTGGGGAAAAGATATCTGCATTTTACCGTTGCAGATGAGGGCTGCGGTATTCCAAGGGAGGAAATTCGGCGGGTTTTTGACCCCTTTTTCACCACCGGGAGGAGTCGGGGCAAGACGGGCCTGGGGCTTTCAATCGCAAAGGGGATTGTCGAAGGGCATGGAGGGACTATCCGGATCGAGAGTCGCATGGGGGTGGGTACGAAGGTTTTTATCAGATTTCCCGTCGAGGGTGAAAATGATAATGTCCATTAATCTCTGTTGAGTATGCCGTCGGGCATGGTAATAAAGGCTGTGCCTCCATGTATGTGTGACCAAAAAGCTGTTGACAGGAGTGTAAAAGTGTGCTGTTTGTGATAGCCATAAGTTTATGGGAGTGTATGTAGATAACGCTACTATGATTCTGAAACTTTTCCCTCACAGGCATTATACCACGGGAAAAAAACCCACCGAAAAGCTCATCCTAGATTCAGCAGAATCGGGCGATCATATAGTTCTAATGCAACATGATGACCTCTTTGACGTGAAGAGGTAGAATCTTCTTACATGTCCGGGGGTATCAGGCACATAGATGTGGCTCTTGTTGATATGATTATATGGGACGGGATTATTTCTCAAAAGAAGAAACTCTTTTTGAATTCCTATGGGTAAATTTACATCTTTATATGCAAAATGCCTGATATCGCAGGCTGTATTTTGTTGCATCGTTTGGTAAATTGATGATTTTTTACTAACAGAAGGGAGATGTGAAATGAGAAAAGGTGTATGTTTGGTTCTGGCATTAGTATTCGTCTTTTGCCTATCTCCGGTGGTATTCGGAGGTACATTGGATGACATTGCCAAAAGGGGAGAGTTTATGGTTGGAGTGAGGGACGGCGCCATTCCCTTCGGTTTTTATGACAAAGACAACAAGCGTGCAGGGTTCAGTCTGGACGTGGCGGAAGAATTTAGGCAGGCCCTGGAAAAGAGCCTGGGTAAACCGATAAAAATAACATTCAAGACCGTCAATCCCAAGACAAGAATTCCCCTGGTTGCGAATAAGACGCTCGATATCGTATGCGGGTCTTCGACGCATACCGTTGCCAGGGAGGATACCGTCGATTTTACACTGACTGTATTCCTGACAGGCACACAGATACTGGTTAAGAAAGACAGCGGGATAACGGGCTACAAAGGCCTGGCAGGCAAGAGGGTCGGTGCCGCCCAGGGTTCAACAAACGAAAAGGCGATCCGCGATCTCAATGTTGCAGGAAAGATCAAACCTGAGGCCAAACTTGTCGTCTATCAGGAGCATTCCCAGGGGATGCTGGCACTTCAGAAGGGTGTTGTAGATGCCTACTGTACCGATGGAATCCTGCTTGCCGGCCTCAGAGCCAAGGCGCCCAATCCGAAGGATTTCAAGCTTGCCGGTGGCCTGATCACCTATGATCCCTATGCCTATATTGTCAGAGAAAACGATTCCAATTTCCTTGATTTTATCAATGCGCAGTTTATCGCCATGATAAAGGACGGCAGGTACAAAAAACTCTATTACAAGTGGTTCGGTGCCAAGGGAGTAGTTCCCTATCCCATGACGAGTGAAGCAAGGACCTTGATGAAACTGCAAGCCTGGCCCTAACCTTTAGAAGTTTGCGGAGGAGTTCGGTATAGAGAGGGTAAAACCGGACTCCTCCCTTTTGTCTCTTTGAAGGGAAAGTTAAATATGTTGTCCTATGATTTCAAGTGGTCAATCTTGTGGACAGACCCTTATGGTTCCTGGATGCTCGAAGGTATCTGGATAACCATAAAACTGGGTCTTATATGCTGGTTTATAGCATTAATTCTAGGGACGCTTATCGGTACATTAAGAGTAACTCCCTGGAAGCCTTTTCGCCTTTTTGCCACCGGTTACACGGAAATTTTCAGGGATGTCCCTCTCCTTGTACAGCTATTTTTCTGGTATTTTGCAGCGCCCCGGATATTACCTCATACGTGGGAGATGTATCTCTATAAAGGAATCCCCAATTCAGAATTCTGGATTGTTGTTGTGGGCCTGTCCCTCTACACGTCTTCGCGTGTAGCCGAACATATCAGGGCAGGGATGCAATCGATATCGGATGACCAGTATAATGCCGCTCTGAGTACCGGTTTTACTCAATTTCAGACCTATCGCTATGTCATCATTCCCTATGCAATACGATTGGTCATTCCTCCTCTCACAACCGAGTGTCTGACGGTATTCAAAAATACTTCACTGGCAATGACGGTGGCCGTTTTGGAAACCACCTTCATGAGCCAGCAGGTAGAGGCATATACATTTCACGGCATAGAGGCCACAACCGGCGCCTGTGTCGTCTATATGGTTATAACGCTGGTCGTTGTGATGATTATGGGTCTTGTTGAAAAGAGACTGGCCGTGCCGGGATTGATAACACGAAGATAAGGCAGGTAATATATGGGGACATTTGACTGGAGGGTAATTTACGATAATTTTCCTTTTCTTATGCAGGGGTTGCTCACTACTGTGGAGCTAGCCGTTATCGGGATAACGGGAGGATTACTCCTTGGCGTACTTGTTGGAATGGCGAGATTGAGTTCACGGAAGATAATCTATTATCCGGCCACGCTTTTCGTCAACTTTTTCAGGAGTCTTCCACTCTTACTCGTTATATTCTGGTTTTATTTTCTTGTGCCCTTACTGGCAGGCAGGCCCATGGGAGATTTCTTTTCCGCCAGTGTTGCATTCATTATATTTGAGGCGTCGTACTTTGCAGAGATTATACGGGCAGGTATCCAATCCATATCGAAGGAGCAGATGCAGGCGGGCTATTCGACGGGATTTACCTATGGGCAGACCATGCGCTATATCATTGTGCCGCAGGCCTTGAGAAATATGGTGCCGTCGTTATTAACTCAGGCCGTCGTCGTTTTCCAGGATACATCTCTGGCATATGTCATAGGGGTGAAGGAATTTCTGAGATCGGCCAGTATCGTGGATGCCCGCGAGATGAGGAGCCTCGAATTGTATGCCTTTATAGGGGTAATATATTTTGTGTTTTGTTTCACCATGAGCAAAATGAGCAAGAGACTGGAAGCCAAGAAAGGGTTTGCTAAATGATTGAAATACAAAATGTCAGTAAATGGTTTGGAAACTTCAGGGTATTGGAGAATGTGAGCGAAACGATCGAAAATGGTCAGGTAGTGGTTATCTGTGGTCCCTCCGGTGCCGGGAAAAGCATGCTCTGCAAATGCCTGAATGGGCTGGAACCATTTCAGGAGGGTGACATTGTTGTAGACGGGATTTCTCTCAATGACCCTTCTACCAATCTGATAAAGCTGAGACAAAAAATGGGCATGGTCTTTCAAAGATTTGAACTCTACCCCCACATGAAGATATTGGAAAATATCACCATAGCTCCCATAAAGGTTAAAAAGATGTCTCAGGCCGATGCGGATAAAAAGGCTTACAAACTTCTCGAAAGGGTCGGCATTCCCGAGCAGGCGAAAAAATATCCGGGAAATCTCTCAGGGGGACAGCAGCAGCGGGTGGCCATAGCGCGCGCGCTTGCAATGGAACCGGAGATAATGCTCTTTGATGAACCGACGTCGGCACTGGATCCCGAAATGATAAAAGAGGTTCTCGATGTTATGATTGATCTTGCAAAGTCGGGTATGACAATGGTAGTGGTAACCCATGAGATGGGTTTTGCACGGGAAGTGGCCGATGAGATCATCTTTATGGAGAAGGGGAAGATAATCGAGCGTGGAACAGATGTCAGCTTTTTCAAGAATCCGAAGAGCGAACGGACGAAAGAATTCCTGGACAAGATTCTTCTTGTATAGTGAAGGGGAGAAGCAGTTTGTATGAAGGTCGATAAACGTAGCAGACTTGAAGATCGTATGGGGCGGAAGGCGTCTGTTATTGCCTCAGGTGCGCACTTCAAGGGTGTCATTTCAGGGCAGGACAGCGTCCGTATCTGTGGGTATTTTGAAGGGGAGATCAAAATAGATGGTCTTGTCTGGATTGAAAAAGCAGGGAAAATGGCAGGTTCGGTGACGGCGCCTTATGTGATTATCGAAGGTGAAATGGAAGGGGATGTTGTTTCGGCGAGGCACATCGAGATAAGAAGGGAAGGCAGAATTCGAGGGGACATCAAATCCGATATAATCGCAATAGAGGAAGGTTCTTCTGTGGAGGGAGAAATGCGTATGTCCGCCAAGGCGGGAGATAACCCGGCTCCCTTTATAGAAAAAAGGAAGGACAAGCGTATCATCAAGATGGAGAGAGAATAGAGAAGGACATTCTATGGATTGAGTTTTGTCAGGTATTCAAATTTCCCCTCTTTTATCCGATGAAAGACGATCCCCCTTCGGGCGGTACCCTTGGCGTCAATACTGATCCTTCCCGACAGGGCGTCAAAGTTCTTTGTCTCTGCAAGTGCCTTCCTGATTTTGTACCCCTTCAGGGATTTTGCCCTTTCAATGGCATCTATCAATAAAAAATATGAATCGGCGGACAATGCATGGGTTGTGCTTACCTCTTCTCCCGTGCCCTTCTTATATGTTTCGATGAATTGTTTAGCCAAGTCTGAAGTTACCGCTTCCCGAGCAAAATATCCCGGTACTGTGACGCCTTCAACTGTGTCCTTACCTTCCTTAATCAGATCGTGCGTGCGTGCCTTGATGGATGAAATGATGGGGATACGGAGATCCGATTCCATTGCACATCGACAGGCCAGGGCGACTGCGGCGGGATAATCGGGCAGATAAAGAATGTCCGGTTTTGCCGCAACAATCGATGTGATCTGTTCTGTAAGTTTCTTGTCTTCCCATTGATAGTATGTTGCTGAAACGACTTTCCCACCCTTTTCAATGAAACTGCTCATGAATATGCTGGAGAGATGAAGTGAGTAATCCTGCGACACATCAATCATGACGGCCGCCTTGTTTGCTCCCTCTATTTTACTTGCAAACAGTGCCGCCGCTTTTGCCTCTGAGGAATTCGTTGCACCGACAGTAAAGGTGTATTTGTTATTTTGACCGGCCAAAGGATATGTTACGAAGGGATATACAACTGGAATTCTCTCCTTTTCAGCTATGGCGCTGCCCGGCGGTATTCTGTCGTCCGGTGTCCCGCCGATTACCGCGTGGACATTACTTGTTGTAATTAATGCCTCCATCCCCTGAGAAGTCAGCGTATCATCACTCTTTGTGTCAAAAAAATGGAGTTCAATCTTATTGTCCAGTACGGCAGGTCTTAATGCGTGAGCAACACTGATTGCCTTCGACACCGATTGACCAAAGGGAGCATCAACGCCGGTCAGGGGGACGCAGATGCCGATCTTTACGGGCCCTCTCTCTGCAAGAGATAGCAGCGGAGACATAAAAAGAAAAACCAGGGAAAAAACCAATATTCTTACATATGGATGTCGCATCTCTCTCCCTTCAAAACCTAATCCCCATAAAGAGTAGTTTCGTTATTTGTGTAACTACTCAAGTAGTTAGGCTGTAGGCTGAAGACTCTCGGAAAAAAAGATAGTCGTCATGTTTTGAAGCCATGTTTGGTACGAGATACTACTGTTGCCCAGTCATATTGAGGTACTCGCACTCGTCTGTCTCGTTCAGCCTAAACAGCTTCAGACTGGCTACGTAAGTAGTCACACTTACTTTAAACAAAAAAAGGCAGAAGGAGCAAGAAAATTTACAAAATATTTTTGACAGCGCAATTGTATGTTCAGGTTTTAAATGATGAAGGAATTTTTATTGAAGAAGGCCTCTATGTCCCTCCCAGGTAGGCACTTCTCACTTTCTCGTTTGAAAGGAGATTCTTTGCAGAATCTGAGATGGTTATGCTGCCGTTTTCCATGACATAGCCCCGGTCTGCAACCTGGAGCGCCAGATTGGCGTTTTGTTCGACAAGAAAAATCGTTGTGTTACTCTCTTTATTTATCTTCTTTATAATTTCGAAGATCAGCTTGACGACAAGTGGGGCGAGCCCCAGAGAAGGTTCGTCGAGGAGAAGAAGTTTCGGTCGTGCCATGAGCGCCCTCGATATGGCCAGCATCTGCTGTTCTCCCCCGCTCAGTGTTCCCCCTGACTGGTGTCGTCTCTGTGCGAGAATGGGGAACATGTCTAAGACATAGTCCATATCTTTCTTGATTTCTGCTTTGTCCTTTCTCAGGTAGGCCCCCATATCGAGGTTTTCCAGAACGGTGAGATAGGGGAAAATGCGACGTCCCTCGGGGACCTGACATATTCCGAGGGAGACAATTTTATTGGGTGACATTCCCGTAATCGGTTCTCCCATGAAGAGGATTTCACCCGATCGCGGTGGAACTACACCGCACACGGCCATCAGTGTCGTCGTCTTTCCGGCTCCGTTGGCACCGATGAGGGTAATAATTTCGTTTTCTGATATTTCCAGAGTTACACCCTTGAGAGCCTGTATATTCCCGTAGAATGTTTGAACATCTGTGAGCTTAAGCATCAATATCTTCCCCCAAATAGGCCTTGATCACGGCTTTATTATTCTTTATTTCGACGGGTGTCCCCTGGGCGATTTTCCTGCCGTAATCCACTACGAATATTCGATCGGAGAGGCTCATGACAAGCTTCATGTCGTGTTCTATCAAGAGGATCGATATTCCCTCCTTATCTCTTATACGTTTTATTAATTCGTCCAGTTCTTCCGTCTCATGGGGGTTCATACCTGCCGCTGGTTCATCGAGGAGAAGCAGGAAGGGATCTGTTGCCATGGCCCGCGCTATCTCGAGGCGTCTCTGGGCCCCATAGGGGAGATTTTTCGCAAATTCGTTGACAAAACCGGAAAGACCGATCTTTTCCAGAATCAGATAGCTGCTTTCAACAACGCTCTCTTCCTCTTTAATGGTGGATTTGCCCTTGAGAATGGCCCCAAGTATTCCCGTATGCATGCGACAGTGATGACCGATCATGACATTTTCAAGGACCGTCATATTGGGGAAAAGACGAATATTCTGAAAGGTCCGTGCCAGCCCTTTTTCGGTGACCTTGTTGGGTTTGACGCCATTGATCCGTTGGGATTTTTTCTTTCCCGGAGGGGTGATCAATACATCCCCTTCGGTGGGGACATAGATGCCTGTGATGCAATTAAAAAAGGTTGTTTTCCCGGCGCCGTTCGGGCCGATAAGGGCCACAATTTCACCATCGTTAACATCGAGGTCTAAATCATCGAGTGCCCTCAGGCCTCCAAAATCCATACTCAGGTTCTGTACTTTTAGTATAGGTTCCATGCTTAGCTTTTCGTCTTAGCCGTTCCTTTAAATTGATATGTTCTGCGAACATCACTAACGATTCCGCCGGGGCGAAAGACCATCATGACGACAAGGAGAGTGCCGAAGGCGAGCATTCGGTATTCGGAAAATGCCCGGAGATATTCGGGTAACAGAATAAGTACCAGGGCGCCTGATATAACGCCTGCGATTGAACCCATGCCTCCGAGAACGACGATACACAGTATTATGATCGATTCCCAGATGGTAAAACTTGCGGGATTTACAAAGGTTGTCTTGGCGGCAAAGACAACGCCTCCCATGCCGGCCCATGTAGCTCCCAGAGCAAATGCCGTAAGTTTAGTCGTTGCCTTGTCTATTCCCATGGCCTGGCAGGCCACCTCGTCTTCTCTGAGGGCAACCCAGGCGCGGCCGATTCGAGAGTCCTGCAGCCGATTAACGACGAAGATAGTAAAGATGCAGAGTCCAATCATGATATAATACATGTAAATTATGGAACCGTGGACAGACATGTCGATTCCGAAAAAAGAAGGTCTGGGAATATTTGCTATGCCGCTGGGGCCGAAGGAAAACTCGTTCCAGTTTTCCAGTATAAGCCGTATGATTTCACCAAAGCCGAGGGTGACGATGGCGAGATAATCTCCCCGCAATCGGAGCACGGGAAAGCCCAGAATAATGCCAAAGAGGGCTCCCATGGCCGCGCCGATGGGAAGGACCATCCAGAAGGTGAGCCCAAAATGGTAGTTAAGAAGGGCATACGTATAGGCCCCCACGGCGTAAAAGGCAACGTAACCCAGGTCAAGGAGGCCGGCGAGGCCAACCACGATATTAAGCCCCAGTCCCAGCATGACATATATTAATGCCGTTACTATAATGTTTGTTTGGTACATGGAAAAGACAAAGGGAAACAGGGCTGCAGATAGAGCAACAATAACAAGAGCGGGCACGTATAGCCTCTTGTCATGCAGGATTCGCCGGATTCTGGGGTCCTTTTCTGCGCCCGATTCAGATGCCTTAGTGCCATAATCACGTCTTTGCAGCATATATTGCCACACTATGGAAATGAGGAAAGACCCCACTCCTATGAAGATCAGGTTGTTCCAACGCCACTCAATGATTTTTTCTATGGGATTGACACGGATTACCATAATGGGAAATGTCAAAAACATGAACCACAGTGAAACGAAGAAGGATTTTTTTATTTGATTCAGATTTAAAAACATTTACAGGCCTGCTTTATTGTTTGTAATCTTTAGATCTTATGCTTTTCAGAACGACCCAATATACCGGCGGGCCTGAAGATCAGGATAAGTACAAGAAAGAGAAAGGCAAAGACATCTTCGTAATCGCTTGATATATATCCCGTTGCAAAACTTTCCGTCCATCCGAGGATGAAACTACCCAGGACGGCGCCGGGAATACTGCCGATGCCGCCCAGTACGGCCGCAACAAATGCCTTTATTCCCGCTATGAAACCTACATAAAAGTTTATCATACCTACATGAGAGGCGATGAGGACGCCGCCTATTGCCGCCGTAGCCGAACCGACAATGAAAGTAACGGAAATAACACGGTCCACATCGACACCCGTGAGCATGGCCATCGTTTTGTCCTGCGACGTTGCGCGCATGGCCTTGCCGATCCGCGTGAATTTGATCAAAATGGTGAGACCTACCATAACTATGGCGGTGGTTATAAAAATAACGATATCTGTTGAACCGATAATGTGTGCGATGGGTTCCATAAATTCAAAATCGGGGACCAGATTGGGAAAGGGGAGAAAGTCCGATGTTTGAGCCAGGAGCACATAGTTTTGAAGAAAGAGGGACATCCCTATCGCACTGATCAGTGCCGACAGACGGGGCGCATTTCGCAGTGGTTTATAGGCAATTTTCTCAACGGTGTAACCGTAGGCGGAAGAGTAAATAACGGCTATCACTCCCGCTATGACGAGAATGGCGATAGTGTTCATGCCCATTAATGTCAAGACGGAGATGACGATCAGGGCGGTGAAGGCACCGATCATGTAGATTTCACCATGGGCAAAATTGATCAGCTCAATAATACCGTAAACCATGGTATAGCCGAGGGCAATAAGGGCGTAAATACTACCGCGTGTGAGACCGCCGAGAAACA
>CAYMYS010000021.1:0-36678 GCA_964394725.1 uncultured Syntrophaceae bacterium | reverse complement strand
GGCAACGGAGAAAACAAACATCAACCTACAGCATCGGAAGAAACCAGTCTACTCGGCAACTATTTAAGGACGTCCTCCTAGGATTTAACGAGGACTGACTTTTTCGCTGGCGCATCAAAAGCCAGCCTGTTAAAGCCGTTGTTATAATACCATGCCATCATATTTACGAAAACGCTTGCTTCATAGAATTGTTGGTGGTACGTTCAGGGGTACAATAGGAGGTACGACATGGGCAAGCTGTCAAATATCATTCCGGTGAGCGATTTGAGGCAGGATGCTGCCAGGTTGCTGAAACAATTACGAGACAACAAAGAACCTTTGATTATTACCCAAAGAGGGAGGGCAACAGCGGTAATGATCGGCGTTGATGCCTATGAGGAATCTGAACACGAAAAAGAACTCCTGCGTCTTTTGGTCAAGGGAGATAGGGAAATAGAAATAGGTGAAGGATATGATCTGGATACTATCCTTGCCGAAGCCGACGCCATTTTAGCCAAGGAGCCCTCGTGAAGGTTCAATTTACTCCTTCAGCCAGGACCCAATTTCTTTCGGTGTTATCATATATTCGCAGGGATAAACCTTCGGCGGCAGTCAATTTTCGGAATCGAGCTGAAGAAATCCTACGAAGGCTTGAGGATTTTCCCGAATCCGGAAGAATAATACCGGAATTTCCAGAACTGCCCTACCGAGAGGTGATTATATCGCCATACCGGTTTTTTTATAAAATCAAAATCGATGTTGTTTGGATTGCTGCAGTGTGGCATGGCGCGCGGATTCCAAAGGAACCGGCACGTTAGCGCCAACAAGGGCATTCAGCGGAAATGGCAACAGTGCCAAATCCGCTGAATGGTACTGTATGGTGAAGCTTTATAGAAGCCTACCGATTTGATTTATAGGCATTTGACGAAAATGCCAGCATTGGCAATTTCGTCAAATGATACTTTTTTTATGGTTGAAGTTGGGCGTGCAATCAGTTTAGAGAGGTAATAATCTGAAAACAGCAAAAATATCCATTTTATTATTGATCTTGGGAATGGTTTGGAATGTGAACGCCTATTCGAAAGAAGAGCAAAAACAGCCGAAACAATTTTCTCTTCACATAGTCAAAAAGCTCCCGCACAACACCAGGAATTTTACACAGGGCTTGATTTACTATAATGGAAAACTGTATGAAAGCACAGGCCTTGAACATGAATCGACTATACAACGAATGGACGTCATAAACGGCAATGTTGAGAAAATATTATATAATCCGCCTGATGTCTTTGCAGAGGGTTTGGCCTTACTCGGTCAAGAACTTTTTCAACTCACCTGGCGGCGAAACCTAGTCTATGTTTATGATTTTGAGAATCTTTTCGAGACCGATTTTTCACAGGTAAAAACATTGAATTACCCATTCCCGATCAAAGAGGGATGGGGACTGACGGCTCACGAATCTGAACTTATAATGAGTGATGGTTCAAGTTATATATATTTCCTGGACCCAGACTCATTTGGTATTAAAAGAAAGATTCAGGTGACAGAAGCCGGGCACGCTGTTCCGAAGATCAATGAGCTCGAGTATGCTCACGATACAATTTACGCCAATGTATGGTTGCGAAAGGAAATTATTCAAATTGATCCGACGACGGGACAGGTTCTGGCTGTGATTGATGCATCGGAGCTTTTAATACCTGCGCGCAATTATCCAAAGGAAGAATTCCCAGTTGAAAATGTCCTGAATGGTATTGCTTATAACCAAAGGACCAATACCTTCTATCTGACTGGAAAGCGGTGGCAATATATCTTTGAAGTAAAATTCATAGAGAATTAGTTGTTGGAGACGTGGCCATCTCCGATTTGTAACCATTTGTCGAAAATGGCAACAGTGCCAAATCCGATAAATGCCGATTTATCGAATGTGAATCACGATGTAAACCGCGTTCCCATAGTGCTATTGAAGAAATGTTCAGTATCTATGAGTCGAAAAAATTATTAACGAAGATGAAGAGATAAGATACTGCATAGTATGGATGCGAAAAAAAGCGCGCAGCCTCAGCAGGTCATGGGACCATATGAAGGAAGGAATGGAAACACTTGAAGAAAAGATTGCCCGCGTGGTGAAAGAGGACGTGGCAGTTGTCCCATACGATCCCCTCTGGCCACAGCTCTTCGAGAAGGAGCGGCGTCACCTCCTTTCCTGTCTTCCCGCTGATATGATACAAAGAATCGAGCATTTCGGCAGCACCGCCGTCCCTGGACTTTCTGCCAAACCCATTGTAGACATTCTGGTCGAGGTGAGCAGTCTCGATGAAACAAGGCAGCGGATTGTACCCATCCTTGAAGGACAGGGATATGACTATTTCTGGCGGCCATCATTTGGCGATGATACGCCGCCATTCTATGCCTGGTTTATCAAACGCGACAAGATCGGGAACAGAACGCATCACATCCACATGGTCGAAGCCGAGTTCGAACAGTGGGAGAGACTTTTATTTCGGGACTATCTCATTGAGCATCCAGAGGTTTCTCGCGAATATGGCAATCTCAAAAAGAGGCTTTCTTGTGTTCACCATAGTGACCGCATAAGCTACACGCAGGCCAAGAGCAACTTTGTCGTAGAAGTTACTGAAAAAGCCAAAGAGTACTACAGGAAAAGGCCCAACGATGATATAAAGACTGGTAAGGCCAGTCGTATGTGAACCCATTATGAAAGCTGTCTTTCGGCGAAGATCGGCGTGGAGACTGATGTCCTTTCCGCTGAGCTGCATTGAACACAGAGGGGGAGTGAAATGAAAGTGACTGTACTCATCGATAATAATACCCTGATCGATAGATATTTTTTAGGTGAACCGGGGGTATCCTATTTTATTGAAGCCGACGGTAAGAAGATCCTCTTCGACGTGGGATATTCGGATGCATTCATTACAAATGCCCGAAAACTCTCTATCGATATACTGAATACGGATTTTGTAGTGCTCTCTCACGGTCATATAGATCACACGTGGGGGCTTATTCCTTTGGTTTCTCATTACACTGAAAGGATTCTGGAGGAACAGAATACCCATAAGGCAACACTTGTCACGCATCCCCTGACCTTGTCAGCCAAGAGATTTGATAACGTTCTGGAAATCGGTTCTTTACTTACAGAAGACAGGCTTTCCTGTTATTTCAATCTTGAATTGAGCAGGGAGCCGGTGAACCTGACGGAACGATTGGTCTATCTGGGCGAGATTGAAAGGACTAATGCATTTGAGGCCAAAATTCCGATAGGAAAAACATGGGAAGATGGAATCGAAAAGGATGATTTCCTCTTCGATGACTCCGCCTTGGCTTATAAATCGGATGAGGGCTTAATCATCATTACGGGATGTTCCCATGCCGGAATCTGCAACATCGTAGAATATGCGAGAAAGGTTTGCGGAGATGACCGAGTGGTAGACATCATCGGCGGCTTTCATCTCTTAAATCCTGGGACGGAGCAACTGCAAGCAACTATGGAATATATGAAAGGATTGCACCCGACCTCGGTGCACGCATGCCATTGTACTGACTTGCATTCAAAAATTGAGTTATCAAAAGTTGTAAATCTAAAAGAAGTTGGCGTCGGTCTGAAACTTCAGTATTAATATTTAAAATTTCTAGTCATACTCATATTGTTTGGTGTAAAATCTTACCAGTTTTCTTCCTTTTGAGGTTCGGTCAAAAGTTAAAATTGCTGTCATTTTGTCATTCCCGGCTTGATCGGGAATCTAGTTTTTTCAAGTACTTGTGGACTCCCGCCTGCGCGGGAGTGACTCAAATTTTGACTTTTTACCGGTTTGTCAAGATTATTACTCCGGCAATTAAACATACCACATGTCATGCCGGACTTGATCCGGCATCCAGGCTAATTTTTAAATTTTTACGAGTCCATCAACAAATGAAAGGATAACAATATGTTTGAAAATATCTCCCCCGAACATAGTGTGGCCCTTGATGTCATTATAAGAGCACGGCGTTCGGTACGGGTATTTAGCGCTACCCCTCCAGACCGAGGGGTCATTGATGCAATAATCAAGGCGGGTCTGTCGGCTCCCTTTGGAGAACTTGCCGTTGCTGGGAAATCTGATTTTAGAAAAGTGATCGTGATTAGAAACTCTTCATCAGCCATGGAGGCCGCGGCGGAGATGTTCAAAAATCACATGGGGAAGTTGGCCGACGAATTTGAAAAGAAGGTTGGGCCTGTTCCCTTTGTGGCGAAACTCAAACAAATCAGACAAGAAGGCATATCGGGCGTCGGTAACGCACCGTATTTTATTGTTGTGGGAGAGAGAAAAGGAATGCCTCCAGTCGCCGCACAATCTCTTTGCTACTGTCTCCAGAATATGTGGCTGAAGGCAACGTCATTGGGCATTGGTTTTCAACTTGTCAGTGCGACGATGCAAATGGATAGTGACCCTGATTTTTGCAGACTTCTCAACATTCCCTGTGGGGAATATGCCCTCGATGGGTGCGCGCTTGGATATCCATCGGATAACTATCAACCGCCTCCCGTTGAATATCCTACAGCGGAAAAAGCGGTAAGCTGGTTGTAAATAACAAGGAGTGTGGAGCACTACGAGTGAAGGAGCTTTAGAAAAAGTAACAGTGAGATACTGCTTGAGCAATGATGGCGGTATCAAGGTTGTCAATAGGGAGTTCAATCCGAAAAAAAAGGAGGGTATCTTCACCGAAAAAATCTGGAACATAACGAGCAGCGCCGATCACCAGCCCTATCCCTATTCAAAGATGATTGCCGAGCGGGAGGCCTGGTCCATATCCAAAGAACAGAAGCGATGGGATCTGGTGGTAATAAATCCCGGATGGATTCTCGGGCCATCTCTCTCGAAGAGGACGGATTCGCAGAGTATAAAAACAATGATTGAGTTTGGCAATGGCACCTATTACAGGTTTGGCGTGCCGGAATTCTGGAACGGCATCGTCGATGTGCGCGATGTGGCGTTTTCACACATAAAGGCGGGATTTACGCCGGAGGCAAGTGGCAGACACATCCTCGTCAGTGGCGAGATTACCCTCATCGATCTTGCAGATATTCTGCGAAATAATTTTGGAGACGCCTATCGCTTCCCTCGGAAAAAGTCGCCCAAGTTTATGGTCTGGCTCACTGGACCCATGTTTGGTTTTTCCCGGAAGTACATAAGCAGAAATGTTGGCTATCGGATCAGGTTTGACACTTCATACAGCAAGACTGATCTGGGAATGCCATGCCTTCAGGTTTCCCTTTTCAGATAGATCCTAGAGATTATTCAGGGAAAAATATTTGTACTGATGCCAGACCATGGGCGGTTTCCCCAGATCGGCCTGCTCTACAACCCGGCCGATAACATGTCGATATCCATTCACATCCTCTTTGCTCTCTACCTGGCAGATCATCCAGGCTGCAGACCCTGCAGGGATGGTCGGTTTACCATTCCGAGTTGTGATCTCTTCTATGGAAAGTTTTTCGAATTTATCGACTTCCGAGCCTTTCAGACGTCCCAAATTTTCGGCCAGTTCCGCCTGCTCCGTGGATGCGATGGCGATAACAAACTCACCGGTCTCTTCGATCAACTGACTGGTGATGCGGCTTTTTGAAAGACTGACGGTCACCAGGGGTTCTTTCTCGGATACGAACATGGCCGTTCCCGTCATAATGTCCCGTTTGTCTCCGAATACAGTACTGACAAAAACCACGGGACAGGGGAGCCATCCAAAAATTCTATTTTGTGTTCCCATAATAAATCTTCTTGTGTTTCATGAATATTGTTACACATAGATAATCCACGCTCACCCTGCTTTCCCCCTTCAAGGGAACATGTTGGGATGGGTGTGAAAACGAAAATGCGTCACAGTAATTAAGGAGTCGAGCACTTTGATGAACTATGGGCAGATTATAATCACAGACACAAGGTTATACAACCTTTTAGGCGATTATATCAGTCGTGCCCTGAGAGGTGTTCGTGCTAATGTGGTCACGCGGTCATGTTATTTTTCATTCTTAAGCCGCCGCCAGAGCGTGCTGATGCTTGTCCCGAGGATGTGGGCAGCCTCTGTTTTGTTACCACCGGTATGGTTCAGCATCATGTCAATGTATCTGTGTTCCAATTCTTCAAGACTGGGATAATCTTCTGTCAGGTCATCAAGGATATTTTGGGGAGCATGATCCGCAGAAAGGGGTAAGTGATCCGGCCTTATCAGGTCATCGTCTGCCATGATAACACCATATTCGACCCAGTTCTCCAGTTCACGAACATTCCCCGGCCATGAATAGTTTTCCATTTTTCGTACCGCCTCGGGTGAAAAGCCGGGATGGACCGTCTTCAATCGTGACAGGAAATGGCGAGCCAGGATCAAAATATCTTGTCGCCGCTGGCGTAGCGGTGTTATCAAAATAGGAAATACGGCTAAACGATAATATAGATCCTCCCTGAATAGTTTTTCCTGGACCATCGTTTTTAGGTCTTTGTTGGTAGCAGATACAATTCGTGCCTTAATGGAAACATTATTTGAGCCTCCCAGTGGTCGAACCTCCTTTTCCTGTAAGGCCCGCAGTAATTTTGCCTGCAGGTCGACAGGGATTTCTCCCACTTCGTCTAGGAACAAGGTGCCTTCTCCTGCTTCCACAAAAAGCCCTTTTTTGTCCGCATCTGCTCCAGTAAAGGCCCCCTTCTTGTGGCCGAAGAGTTCTGATTCTAGGAGATTGGGAGGAAGTGCCGCACAGTTAATCGCCAAAAAGGGACTATTTTCGCGCCCCGAATGTCGATGAATATATTGCGCGATCACCTCTTTACCCGTTCCGCTCTCTCCCTGAATGACCACCGAAAATGATGTGGGAGCTACTTTCTTGGCTAACTGCAAAACAGTTGCCATTGATTTGCTTCTATAGATAATGTCGTCCTCGTTTGTGAAGCGATAAGCCTGGCTTTTCAAACGTCTTAGTTCGGCATTTTGATAAACAAGGTCTTGTCTTGCTTTCTTAAGGGCTGATTTCAGGTTTGACAATTCTTTGTCCAGCGTGCTTACAGAAAAATAACGTTCTACTTCGCCAGCAGTCATGCCCCATTCTGCTACACTTCTTCCTTCAAATGAGCAACAGGCGTGACCCTCGGCCTGACAGGTCAACTCTTTCACAAAGACTGCACTACCCAATACCGCACTGGCATACCCGGCCATCATTCCCGGCATAATACTGCAGATCGGTTCTGTACTGGGACCAAAATTGGTCTTCCATATATCGGTTTCAAAGGAGTTCTTCCACGTACCCATAAATCGCAAGCGATTATTTGCTTTATCCAGCTCAAGCTCAGTAATGTCCTCCTCTGCCATACCTGCCATCCTGTGAGCCACACAACATGCCTTTAACCACTCTTCGGGCGTATCGAAATCATAGAGTTCGGCCAAGAGCGTTGCTCCGGATAAACCCGCCTCATATCCATATCGTGCAAGGATGGCCTTTGCCTTTTCCTCGCCCATACTCTGAAATAAATCTTTCTGCAAACGAGCTAAGGAAGGAATACCAAACATTATAAAACGAGAAGACCCGATGAAGGGGAACCCTGTCACTGTGTCTATGCTCATTAATTCTAAACGCTGAAGATCTTCGGCACGCATATATACTCCAAACTTGTCATCACATAAGAAAAATAGACTATTACCAGACCCTGAAAACTACATTGCGTAAAAGAGGGCACATTGTATCATATTGAAAACATTCTTTTCAATATGAAATGATACTCGCCAGGTGGCCTTTGGGTGTTTCGCGTATAACTTATTATATTTACTTGATAATATATTTTTTATCCTTTGTGGCATGACCGTTGCAGTTACTCAAGACAAGAAACAAAGCTCACCATAAGATGAGCAAAAAATAGAAAGAATGGAGTTCATCATGAAAAAAATTACAGCTGCTTTATCGATCGTTATGCTTGTGTTCCTCTGTGCCGGGTCGTATAGTTATGCTGGTCCAATTAACAAGTGGTACTATGCAAAACACCCAACGACGGTAGAAAAATTAAAAAATGTATACGGAGAGCCCATTAATTTGCAAAAGCAAATCGGTGGAACTGAAAAGTTTGTCTTCGGCTCAATCCAAAATACCATGAACATGGGACATCCCTTTTTCATCGTGAAAGACGGGAGAGTGATAGACAGTGGCATTCAATAAGTCGATTCCGGGGCCATGTCATCGATTGATGTGCATCGAGACATGGCCATGGCCACCTGGTTTTGATCGTCTCCCTTTATGTCTCATTTCCTGCGTTTTATTAAGTCGAAATAGACAATAACACTCATGAAAACCTCCTCTGTCTGCCGTTGGGAGGTTCACCACAAAATACGATTATGAATAAGGCAGTGTAAAATATCTTGTGTAAAAGGATGACCTTTGCCTTTTCCTCGCCCATACTCTGCAATAAATCTTTCTGCAAACGAGCTAAGGAAGAAATACAAAATGCCATAAAACGAGACGATCCAATGAAGGGGAACCCTGTCACTGTGTCTATGCTCATTAATTCTAAACGCTGAAGATCTTCGGCACGCATATATACTCCAAACTTGTCATCACATAAGAAAAATAGACTATTACCAGACCCTGAAAACTACATTGCGTAAAAGAGGGCACATTGTATCATATTGAAAACATTCTTTTCAATATGAAATGATACTCGCCAGGTGGCCTTTGGGTGTTTCGCGTATAACTTATTATATTTACTTGATAATATATTTTTTATCCTTTGTGGCATGACCGTTGCAGTTACTCAAGACAAGAAACAAAGCTCACCATAAGATGAGCAAAAAATAGAAAGAATGGAGTTCATCATGAAAAAAATTACAGCTGCTTTATCGATCGTTATGCTTGTGTTCCTCTGTGCCGGGTCGTATAGTTATGCTGGTCCAATTAACAAGTGGTACTATGCAAAACACCCAACGACGGTAGAAAAATTAAAAAATGTATACGGAGAGCCCATTAATTTGCAAAAGCAAATCGGTGGAACTGAAAAGTTTGTCTTCGGCTCAATCCAAAATACCATGAACATGGGACATCCCTTTTTCATCGTGAAAGACGGGAAAGTGATAGACAGTGGCATTCAATAAGTCGATTCCGGGCCATGTCATCGATCGATGTGCATCGAGACATGGCCGCGGCCCCTTTTTGACCTTCTTTGACTTTCCGAAAGATGAATGGGTTTCCTTTATTATTGAACGACTGAGTAAAAAATTTAAGCGAAGGACAAAGCCGATGGAGATAGTGGCTGGCGAACATGCCTGTTATCGTTTCCTGGCTTTTATATCTTTCAAGATGGAATTACATGGGAGATCAAACCCTGTAGAAAAAGTGTGTAGCAGCCTGCAATTCTTGAACGAATTGGCCTATAAGAAATTTACACATAAAAGTTGACACTACCATGAATAATAATTTATTGTTGATCGGAATAGAGAAAGCAGAAGGATTATACGGATCAAATGATACTCCGATACACGTTCAAAAAGTCAGGAAAAATACTGCGCAGGTTTATACCACTATCTACGATTGTGATGTGTGTGATATCCCTCGCTGCCCCACATACTGGATTGCCATCTGCAATAACCTTCGATAAGGCTCTCCATATTCTGCATGTCAACAATGAAACCATAGGCGCCGCTCTCGCGGAAAAAAATCAGAGTGAAGAAAAAAAATTAGCCGCCAGAGGTCTCTTTCTTCCGCGCATCAACGTGAGTGGGCGATACTCACGAATCAATGAACCTATCACCATGGATCTCAATATACCAAATTTTGAACTTACTATTCAGGACGATGAATTCTGGCAGGCCGATCTCAATATGACATGGCCCATATTTACAGGAGGGCGTATCCTGGCAGTGAATCGCGCAGCCGATGCGCTGGTAAAGGTATCTCAGGCAAAGCTTCTTCGTACAGAATCGACACTAATAAGTGAATTGGCCGTGCGCTACTTCGGACTACGACTGGCCCGAGAGGCAATCGCTGTGCGTCGGGATGCCCGAGATACAATGGCACAACACCTTTATAAGGCGCGGAAGTACGAAGAGAATGGCATGATTGCCAAGGCTGAGCGCCTCCATGCCGAAGTTTCCTATGCAAGGGCAGACAAGGAATTAAAGGGGGCCATCAGAGATGCCGACATTGCACAGGTGGCCCTGAATAATATACTCTCTTTGCAGGAATCGATTGAGCCCGTTTCCCCGCTTTTCCTGCCACATAGCGTTCACCCGGTTACCTATTTTCAGAAAAATGCGCGAGAAAATAATCCCCTTCTGAAACAGGTGGCTATGCAGAGCATCGTAGCACATCAAGGGTATAAAAAGGAAATCAGTTCGTTCTCGCCGAATATATACCTCTTTGGTACGAGAAAATTGTATACGAAAGACTCAACAATGCTGGAACCTGACTGGATCGCCGGAATCGGCATTGATCTTACTATCTTTGAAGGATTTTCTCGTTCGAAGCAGGTCAATGCTGCCAAATATCAGGAACAAAAGGTCCGGTACCTGGGAAAGAAGATGCAACGCGATGTCGAAACACTCGTCACCACCTTGTACCATACACTCATGAAAGAACGGGAACAGTTTGAAACGTCGCAGACATCCCGTGCATCTGCTGAAGAATATTTCAGAGTACGAAGCCGTGCCTTTGAAGCCGGGTACGCAACCTCTCTTGATGTTGTCGATGCCCAATTCGCCCTTTCCCGAATTAAATTGGAGCAACTCACCGCGGCATATAGATTTGACATCACATTGGCACAACTTTTGGAGGCGAGCGGATGCAGTCAGGACTTTGAACAATATATTGCCGAATCAGACGTGGAGGTTATCTATTGAAAAATATTCTTACATACGCTGCCCTGTGCGGTTCCTTGCTGGCAATAGTTATCCTCATCTGGGTAGGCTACGCATTCTTATTGCCCGATCATCCCTTGATCATCCAGGGAGAAGTGGAAGCAACTGAAATAAGCGTCGCATCAAAAGTATATGGCCGTATTGAGAAACTGTCGATAAGGGAGGGAGACTCCGTACAAAAAGGACAACTCCTTGTTTCCATCACAAGCCCTGAAATAGAGGCCCGGCTGAAACAGGCACAAGCCGCCGTTAAAGCAGCCAGATCCAGCCAAGATAAAGTGTATCGCGGAACACGAGAAGAAGATATCCGTGCATCTCGTAACATGTGGGAAAAGGCGATAGCTGCCAGTGAATTTACTCGCAAAACAAGGGATCGAATAATTCAACTATACAACGACGGTGTTGTGTCTGCTCAGAAACGAGATGAAGCGGAGGCACAATGGCAAAGTTCTATAAAAACAGAGAAAGCAGCCAAGGCAACCTACGACAAGGCGCTGACGGGGGCACGTACAGAAGACAAACATGTGGCATCGGCATTGACGGCAAAGGCCGTTGCGGTGCTGGCAGAAGTCCGATCCATGATGTCTGAAACACGATTAAAATCACCTATTAATGGAGAAATTACAAGCATTATTGCCGATTACGGCGAATTGATAAGTCCCGGATATCCGGTGATAACGGTGGTGGATCTCACCGACATATGGGTTACCTTCAATCTTCGAGAGGATTTGTTGAAAAACATTCGAATAGGGACCGTACTCGATGCTACGTTTCCTGCCTTGGGAGAGGGTATCATCAAGCTGAAAGTCTCCTATATCTCCGCTTTGGGTGACTTTGCCACATGGCATGCAACCAAGGCATCGGGGGATTTTGATCTCAAAACATTTGAAATCCGGGCACGCTCCCTTAACGATGAGAAAGGGCTGCGTCCCGGAATGAGTGCCATCGTACCCTTATCTTTATCACAAACCTCAGAAAGAGCGATCTCACAATGAACAGATCACCGGGAATAGGAAACGTCATCATAAGGGAAATAGGGCGAATTCGCAAAAACCGCCTGCCCCTTGTACTCATGATCATTCTACCCCTTTTTTCATTGGCGATCATGACGGCTATTTTTTACAGTGGTGTCCCCAGGGAATTACCGGTCATTGTTTACGATGCCGATAATTCGCCTCTCTCTCGCCTTATCAAACGATCCATCAATGCCACCCCGTCCATGACAATCGTTTCCACAGTCGAGAATATGGAAGAGGGGAAAAGAGGGATTCTTGCCGGCGATGGTTACGCATTGATCGTATTACCGAAGGAACTAGAGAAAAAGGTCTATCAGGGACGGGCGCCCTTTGTCGTGTGTTACAATAACAATCAGTTTCTCATGATAACTGGTATCATAAAAACTGATATCACAAAGGTGATACAGTCCATATCACAGGGAATCTACATCAGATATCGCCAGCAGAACTTTCATGAAACGCTACAGAAGGCACAAGCACAATCTGAGCCGATAAAAATGGATAAGCATTTACTCTTCAACCCCTATCTCAACTATATGTACTTCCTGTTGACAGCGTTAATGCCGGCGATATTTCAAATTTTCATCATTGTCCTCGCCGTTTATGTCTGCGGTATAGAGTTGAAAGAGGGGACTGCAAAAAGGTGGCTTGATTCCGCCGGTTCGTCTTCATGGAAAGCAATTGCCGGTAAATTGCTCCCCTATACAGTGATCTTTTTTATGATAGCATTGCTGACGGGGATGCTCCTTTTCCTGGTTTTCCGCATTCCCTTTGAAGGGAACGTGCTGTACATTCTCATCACAACCCTTGTGTTCATAATCGCCTATCAAGCAATGGGACTATTCTTAGTTTCCCTGACGGCGAATATGCGATTTTCAATTTCTCTGGCCGCCTTCTATTCCGCCCCGGCCTTTGCCTTTGCAGGCGTAACGTTTCCCTATTTTGCCATGCCATTCCTGGGACGTACATGGGCCAATCTACTGCCCTTAACTCATTACCTGAAAATACTTATTGATCAATCGATACGAGGCATACCGCCTGCTTTTTCCATAAACGCCTTCCTCTGCCTGGCGCTTTTCCCGATAGCAGCACTTCTTTTCTCAATACCTCGAATGGGGTATCTGTTGAGTCATGAAACCTACTGGGGGAAATTGTGAGAGTTTTTTTACAATCATGGATAGGGGAATACAAAAATATTTTTTGTGACATAGGGGTGGTGTTGATTATGATCGTTGCCTCTATTGTTTATCCCCTTTTCTATCCCATACCCTATCTCCCCGAAGTATTGAAGGATGTCCCTGTTACCGTTGTTGATCTTGATTCATCGCAGATGAGCCGGCAACTCATCCGCATGCTTGATGCCAATGAATTGCTCGCAGTAGTATCCAACAGCAGTAGCCTTGAGGAAGCAAAAACAGATTATTTCAGGGGGAACAACCATGGAATCATTGTCATATCGAGAGACTTTCAACGCACAATCATGCGAGGAGAACAAGCCGACATCTCATTATACAGCGATGCAGCCAATTTTCTCATCTACAAACAAGTCATGACGGGATGTCTGCAAAGCTCCGGCACCCTGTCTGCAACAATCGGAGTCAATAATCTCCTGGCAAAGGGATATCCTCTCGATAAGGCGGTAAAGACGATAAATCCGCTTCCTTTAACGATTAATGATCTCTTCAACGCGACAAAGGGATACGCTGCTTATATCGTGCCCGCCGTCTTTGTCCTGATCCTTCAGCAAACACTCTTGATCGGAATAGGGATGCTGGCAGGAACAAGGCGAGACGAATACGATAGGACACATTCTTTTTCTAAACAAAGTAACACAATGTCTAGTATCATGGGAAAATCTTGCGCCTATCTGTCCATATACATGGTTCATACTATCTATCTCCTTTTCCTGCTTCAGTCCCTCTATACCTTTCCTCGGCGCGGAAGCCTTACTGATATCTGTCTCTTTATGTTTATGTTTCTCTTCGCCGTCACTTTCATGGGAATCGCTCTATCGAACTTCTTCAAAAGCCGGGAGATGTCTATGATAATCCTCTTATTTACATCAATTATCGCACTTTTTCTTTCAGGTATCACGTGGCCTGTCGAATCTCTGCCTCACTGGTTACGAATGGTATCGCTGATCATTCCGACGACGGCAGGAATCGATGGATTTTTGAGAATAAGTCAGATGGGAGCAACGCTTCGCGATGTGTGGTTCGATTGGTTGATACTCTGCCTGCTGTCCATTGGATATTTTCTTCTGACATACCTGTCGACCCTCGGGACATCGTTAAAACAACCATCTGAAGGTGAGTCGTTATAAGAGGCTGTCTCTTATTTCTATAATGCATGGGTGGTCAAGGAGATTCAGGATATCATCGTGAAGAAGGGTGCGTGATTGGATGTGAATATGGGGGGGTCTCGTTTCAGTATGGCCGAAACTGCCGAGTTGCGTTTGAACTCCCTGTCGAGAAACTGTCTCACCCGTTGTCTGTCCCAGCCGTTGGGGTGTGAAAAACTCCGGTAGAGCGAGAGGTCTCCCTTGTAAAAATCTCCCGTTTCCAGCCTCCGGGCATCTTCGCCGTAGGCGGGCATGTTAAAAATGGCGAGATTCAGAAAACCGATCTCATGGTGGTGCTGGACGGTAAATTCCAGTGTTCGAAGGGCCTCGTCGAAGGTTTCTGCAAGTGTCCCAAAGAGAAGATAGACATAGGTCGCGATGCCCACCTCTTTAAGATTTTTCAGGACCAGCGATGCATCGTGCAGAGCGAAACCCTTTTCAAGGGAATCAAGGACTTGCTGATCCCCTGATTCTATGCCCAGTTTCAGCATGACGCAGCCCGAACGCTTCAGACTCCGGCAGAAATCGAGGTCTGTCAATTGTTTTGATATGCGGGCAAAACCGTACCAGGGGACTCCCGGAGGAACTTCGGTAAAGGCCGCCATGAGGGCGGGACTGACGGCGTTGTCCAACAGATGGAGCAGTGTAGGTTTTTTCTTTTCTATGAGTGTTTCCAGTTCCCGTTGTACACGTTCCGCCGGTATGGGCAGATAGGGTCTGTCTTCGGCCTTTTCTGGGCAAAAGGTGCATTTATTCCAGTAGCATCCGCTTGATGCGCTATAGGGGAGGACGAAACCGGGGGCCATGTATGAGTCGAGGGGAAAGTCATCATAATCGGGTATGGCCTGACCGTTGGCATTCTGTATGCCGAGGATTGAAAGAAGAGGTTCCTCACCGGGTCCGGCCACCAGATGGTCGACAAGGGTCTCGAAGGGATTCTGCCAGTCGGGATTGCTCATCCATGAGGTGATCAGGCCACCTCCCAGAATTATTGGGATTTCGGGCCAGGATTGTTTGATAAAACCGACGATGGCGAAGGTGGTGAGGGCCTGGCTGAGATAGTTGAGTGAGAGGCCGACAAAAGAGGGTTGCTCCTCTTCAATAACGTGAGTGAGGCGGTTAGTGAAATAATCGTAAAAGGGATTCTTTTCCGGTGACTCGGCGACTTGTAACAGGTCTTTGCTTCTGACGGGTGAAAGTTTTTTGTGCTGGTAGTTGGCGAGACTGAGGCGTACGCCATGAGTCTGTGTCCTTACCTCAAGCACTCGGTTTACATCTTTTACTGCTCGACTGTATCGGGAAATGTCTCTATAGAGATGCCATTGATTGAGTGAATTCAGGTTGGTGGAAAGATGTCGTGCGGCGCGTTTGGTCCATGTATCGGAAAGGGGAGGCGGCTCTTTTAAAAGGGCGAGGAGTCCCTCCAGGTTGGCATCCACAATTGTGCAGGAAATACCATTATGGCGGAGGAATCCGGCGATTTTTGCCAGACCTGCCGGTGGTTCACCCGGTTTTGCTATGGGGGGATGGATGAGAAGCATAGCGCATTATATATTGTTTTTCCTCAAGCATCCATTGAATTATTTAGACATTTTGGTTTAGTTGCTGTATTCTTCGACACATAGTAAGTGATATGTCGATGTCACAACCTTTTTTCCGACCTTTCTGATCAGGGAACAAGGCACGCTGTACCCTTATCGATAGGAGGTAGATAGATGCCGGCCAATTTACCCCCCAACTACTTTGAGGCAGAGAAGGATTTTCGTGAGGCAAAGACGCCCGATGCCAAGGTAGAGGCCTTGGAAGAGATGCTCTCAATCATCCCCAAGCACAAGGGTACGGATAAGCTTCGTGCCGATCTGCGCCGTCGCCTCTCCAAGTTCAAGGATCAATCTCAGAAAAAAAAGGGGGGCTCCCGGAGAAAGGCCGCCTTTTCAATCAGCAAGGAAGGGGCGGCCCAGGTCGCCCTTATCGGTCCCCCCAATGCGGGGAAATCGTCACTGGTTGACCTCTTGACAAACACCTCCCCCGAGATTTCCGACTTTCCCCATACAACACAGAAACCGACGCCGGGGATGGCTCCCTATGAAGACATACAATACCAGCTTGTCGATACGCCCCCCATTACAAAGGAATATATGGAGCCCCTCATGGGCGACCTGATCCGCCATGCCGATATCCTCGTCGTTCTTCTCGATCTCCATGGAAGCACGCTGCAACAGTACGAAGATGTCATGGATATTCTCCACTCACTCCGAGTCTATGCCGATAAGAATGAGGTTCCCCTGGATCTGAGGAAAGCGCCATTCATAAAAAAGATCCTCGTTGCCCTCAACAAGATGGATAAAGTGGAAGATATAGAAGACCTTGATGTCTTTATGGAACTGACAGACATAAGGCTTCCCTGCATCGGTATGTCTGCCCGTACCGGCAAAAATATTCCCCTCTTCATGAAGCACATATTTGATCTTTCCGAGGTAATCAGGGTATATACCAAATCTCCCGGCAAGGAGCCCGACATGAAGGCGCCCTATGTCATTCCCCGGGGGAGTACACTGGAGGAACTGGCCGGGAGAGTCCATAAGGATTTTGTAGAAACATTGAAAAATGCCAGGATTTGGGGAAGGGCAGTCCGTGATGGTCAGATGGTACAGCGGGACTATGTGATGCAGGACTGCGATATAGTGGAGATACATTTCTGAAGGGGTGAATTGTCTGATGAACATTGAAATAAATGGGGAATTGTGTACCGGCTGTGGGTTGTGCGTGAAGATATGCCCCGCCAGGGTACTGTCTATGAACAAGGGAAAGGCCGGTGTGAAAGAGGACTGCTCTCTCAATTGCGGCCACTGTGAGGCCATTTGTCCCGAGGGGGCAGTTAACGTCCATGCCCTCGATAGAGATGCACTGAAGCTTTCCACGATTCAGGTTTGTGATGAGTGGCTCGACTACGGCAGTTTCGATAGATCAGCCCTTATACAGCTTATGCGTTCCAGGCGATCATGCCGCGCCTTTACGGGGGAATCCCCTGATAGGAACATTCTTGAAGACCTCGTCCGGATCGGGATTACGGCCCCTTCCGGTTCAAATGCCCAGCGCTGGACCTTTACAATCCTCGATAACCGTTCCGCCGTGATTGAACTGACCGAGGGCGTTGCCCGATTTATGAGGCGTTTGAATGGCATGGCGGAACGAAGACTTTCCCGTCTTTTTTCGAAGGTGTTCATGAAGGATCGCCTGGGGATATATTACCGGGAGTATTATGAGATGGTGAAAGAAAGCCTCCGCGAGTGGGAGGAGAATGGCACTGACCGACTCTTATTCGGCGCACCCGCCGTTATCGTGGTAGGAATGAAACCGGGGGCATCCTGTCCCTGTGAAGACGCGCTCCTTGCATCGCAAAACATACTCCTTGCCGCTCATGCCATGGGTCTGGGAACCTGCCTGATCGGTTTTGCCGTCGAGGCCATAAAACACGATTCCCGAATCAAGGAAATAATCGGCATTCCCGAAGAGGAGAGGGTGTATGCCGTTATAGCAATCGGTATCCCGGGAGAAAAGTTTGCCAGACAGGCGGGAAGGAAAACCCCGGTTATACGCTATGGTAAGGATGCTTAGGTCACAGTGAAAAGGGCCACATGTCTTTGCCCGGTAAAAGGCTGTCATGGGACCATCGGTCTATCTTGCCGGATATCCCGGCAGTAAGTGGTAGTGGTACAGGGAAGTAAAATATACCCTTACCTCTTTCGCATGTAACTATGGCACCCACCATCTTTCCAAAGCGAAGGATGTGAACATGCCCATAATGGTTATATGAAACATTTCACACAAGCAGTGTGAACCACTTCATTGAATAATTCCTGCCTCCCAAGTAGAATCAAACCAAAATTTTTACCTCTCGTTGAAATCGCTATCCTTCGGCTTCGCCAAGATTTATATCGACAATCGACACTCAAAGGAATGTGTGTTTGAACAAAGTTATTACGAAAGAAGCGAACCATTAAAGAATGTGCCCCATTATTCCGATAGAAGTTTTATCCGACAGCGAAACGGATTAGGTATCCTAATGCGTCAAGGGCTTTGACATAAACTGTGTTTTTATGAAGGTAGGAGATGAAAATGGATATGACGAAATTCAACCTCATAAAGAAAAAAGAAGATAGTCCGGTATCTTTTCTGGGAACGGGTATCTCATTTGACGGAAAGATAAAGTCTAAAGGTACCATGTCAATTGATGGTCATTTTAAAGGGGATTTATCATCCATTGAAAATCTTATTGTGGGGGAAGATGCCGTAATAGAAGCAAATATTGAAGTCTCTTCGGCAATCCTCTCTGGGGAAATCCACGGCAACATAAATGCCTGTGGAAAGGTGGAACTCCTCTCAACGGGGAAGGTTTACGGGGACATTTTATCGCCTGTTATGGTTATGGAAGAGGGCGCTCTCCTCGATGGGAAGTGCACAGTTACATCATGAGACCTTTCCTTAGGATGACCGGGCTTTGACACACCCCTGTCTGGCTACTGCGAGGCAGGGTAAACTGGAACTATCCTGTTTAAGTCGTTATGATCCTGATCTCTTCACCGTCTCTTACATTTCTCAGCCTTTTTGCCCCATGGTTACTGGAATGTCGAAATAGATCTCTTCTCCCCATGTATTTACTCTGCCCACAATGGGCAATGTCTCCCACATCTTATCTGTCGTAGGGCTTTCGTCTAATTCGGCGGATAGGGTCATATCTCCCGTTGATATTGTAATTATTCGCACGCGATTGTCTTGCTTCCCCTGACTTTATCTCTGCGGATACATATCTATTAGGTCGTCAACCAGTAATACAAGTCCGAGAAAGGGGATACCATCTTCTGCGAACCTGAAATAGTTTAAAAGTCACGATGCCTTCTGTCGAAATCTGTTACCTGAAAAGCAGTTTGACCCTCCCGGCAATTCTTGTTATAAATCGTAACTTAGAGAGTAGACATTCACTGAAAGGAGACATCCCTTGGACATTATTCTGGCTGGATACAATATAGATTATGAGACGATTAAAGAGATAGAGTCGTCTCTGCCCGATCGTGACAACCTGACGCCGGAGACGATTTCTGCCGCCTATGCTCGCATCAGCCGAAATCCCTTCCCCGTAAATGAACTGAGGGAGATTGCACGGCGGGAGGTGGATAAGGCGAGACGGTCCAACAGCACAATCGTTTTTGAAATGGGGCATAATTCCGTTGCCGAGCATGCAGTCTTTAATATTGATGTTATCGGTGTTTCACGTCTGATTGTAGAGGAGATAGAAAAATTCCGCCTCTGTTCCTTTACTGAAAAGTCGCAGCGTTATATACGCCTTGAGGACGACTTTGTTATTCCTCAGGAGGTGCAATCTGCCGGGCTGGGGGACATTTTTGTCGAAACGATAGGGGAACAGAACAACCTCTATCACGAATTATACGAGGGGTTGAGGAAATATGTCTTTGAAACTCATGAGGAGATGGCCGAACACACTGCCAATCGTTTGCTTTTAGAAGGGTGGGCAAAGGAAGATGCCCGGTATATCGTCTCTCTGGCCACAGAGGCGCAGCTCGGTATGACCGTCAATGCACGTAATCTTGAACTGATGCTCCGGCGTTCGGCGGCCCATTCCCTGAAAGAGGTCAATGAATATGGCCGGAAACTCTACCGAACCGTATCGGGGGTTGCTCCATCACTGATCAGATATACCGATGCAAATGATTTTGACAGACTGACACGAAGGAACCTGAAGCGGAAAGTATCCGCCATCATGGAGAAGACGGCCCCGGAAACAGCTGTTTCGGCAGTCGTTATGGGGCGGGATACAAATGTCGTGCTCATCGATGCGACGCCCGAGGGAGACGACAGGATTATTGCCGCACTGGTCCACTCTTCATCGGATCTGTCTCTGGATCGGTGCATGGCAATGGTGGCGGAGATGGATCCTTCCCAGAAAGAGGATATCGTCAGGACCGCTTTTCGCCATAGTGAGTGCTATTATCCCCCGCTGAGGGAATTTGAATATGCCGATTTGACTTATGAAGTTACTGTCAGTGCCTCCTGTTTTGCCCAGTTGAAGAGACACAGGCTGGCAACCCAGACCTGCCAGGAGTATAACCCGGAACTGGGTGTGACCATACCCCCGGCAGTGAGAGCGATCGGCATGGAAGATAGATTTATGGAAACTGTCGGAAATACGGAAGATGTGTTCAAAAAGATCAAGGCTGTTGCTCCCGCGGCGGCCCCCTACATCCTTACCAACGCCCATAGAAAGAGGGTTGCCATAAAGCTGAATGCGAGGGAACTCTATCATATTTCAAGCCTTCGTGAGGACCAAGCGGCCCAGTGGGACATCAGGGAGACGGCGGTACGGATGGTGGGGCTCGGCAGAAATGCCTTACCGCTGACACTGATGATGGCCTGCGGGAAGGACTGTTTCGAATCGCTTCGCAGCACAATGGCGGATTGAGAGAGGGATTTTAGTTGCCCCCCCCTTCGGGAATTTTCCAGGACCCTCGATGCGGCAAATGTCGATGTGAAGAGTTTCTCCGAACCTGTCTATGCCAGCCTCAATGCGGGACGGTTGAAACCGGTCCTCAGGACCCTCAAGATCCTGAAAGACCAGGGCGTCTGATTTAAATTGACTGCACTGATAGTCCCCACCTATAGCGACGACGTGGAGATGATAAAAAAGATGTGCCACTGGATACTCGAAAACCTGGGAGACGATTATCCCCTCCATTTCTCCCGCTCTCACCCCCAGTATAAGTTGACCCACCTCTATTACGTTTTTGAAAGAGGCGCGGAAGACGGCCATGGACATGGGGATACACTATGTATACGTAGGTAATATACCGGCGGCGGAATCGAATCACACCCACTGCCCATCCTGTAAGAGAACGATAGTGGAACGTCGAGGTTACACCATAGAAAATTTGCACATAAGGGGGGGGGGGAAGTGTTCCTATTACAACGAAGCGATTGCAGGTGTCTGGGAATAATCGAAGGCAACTTCCCCTTCATGAAGGTTAGAGGTCTGCTTCGCTCTAGATCCTGGTGACGGGATATAAAGGCGTGAAGCTATTACCTTGACAACAATCGAATTACTGCTTAAAGTAAAGCCACCGTCTTTGAAAAAGACCCTCTGGCGAATCCGTCGTCCATCTTTCTCCATTGCTCACACCATTATACGCCACCTTCTTTAGTGAGGGACCTCATTACCGGAATAGTACGAAAAGGGTCTTTACAGTTCAAAGGTCAAATAAATATCTGTGATGGAGGAAAACATGGGAACAAAAGAAGTTTACCAATGTGACGGATGTGGTGAGGAAGTCGATCTTAAGCTTAAAGAGAAACACGAAGCGGAATGCCCCGGCTGTGGAGGACTCGAGCCATGCCGCAAGACAGACACGGCTGAGCATGCCAGAGGGGGCGACGAAGACGATGCCTGTTATGATGGCAGGGAGGGGAAGATATAGGGACTTCTATTGCTATATACAAGCCGATTGTTCTATCTGAAAAGCCTCTGTAATGGCTACAAAAGGCCCTGCGGAATCTCCTGAGAAAATTCTATCTGAGTAAAGACCCGTATGTGTTAGGGAAAGGGATAAGGTATTTCGATTTCCAAACTGGTTCATTGAGGTGATAAAAATGGACGCACCGCAATTGAGAAGGGACATTCAGATGATTCCGGCCACTGCTCTGGGGAGGCGGGTCATTGCCTTTCTTGATCCTTATCACCTTGTAGACAGTACCATCGCTCTGGATATGAGACTACTGCCCATACTGCGATTGCTCGATGGAACACATACATTGAGGGATATCCAGATGGTGTTTATACGTAACCAGGGCGGACACCTTGTCTCGTTATCTGAGGTGAAGGCCTTTCTTGATGGATTGGACCGTGCCTTTCTCTTGAAGAGTCCCCTCTTCGAGGAAAGTGTGAGATCGCTCTACGAAGAATTTAAAAGGCAGGAGAAGCGTCATCCTGTCCATGCAGGGGCATCCTACGAATCCAATCCCGAAGGGCTGCGACAATCTATCGAAGAGACAGAAAGCGCATTGCTCCCCGATAAGGTCGGAGAAGTCGATGAACATATCACGGGAATCGTGGCACCTCACATAGACATAAGGGTGGCCCGGTCAACATATGTCAACCTCTATAGAACATTAAAGGGGAGGCACTACGACGTGGTTGTTATCTTCGGTATCAATCACCAGATGCAGGACGGGCTCTATTCGGTATCGGACAAGGACTATATAACGCCCTTTGGAACCATCAGAACGGACAGGTCCTTTATTGCCGAGCTCAAGGAGGGGCTTCCCCGGGGCACCCTGGCAACTGATGACTTTGGACATAAGGCGGAACATTCAATAGAATTTCAGACGGTCTTTCTCCATCATTACCTGGGAGAATCCTTGACGATCGTTCCCATACTATGCGGCGGCATTCACGAATTCCTCTACGATAAAAAGAATATCTTTGAAGATGAGCGGTTTCTTTCCATGGCTGAAAGAATAGATGGGCTTATAAAGGAGAGAGGCGGTAATGTCCTTATCGTGGCTGGCGTCGATTTTTCTCATGTGGGACCGAAGTTCGGCCACGAGACGACGGCCCATGACATCCTCCCTCGTGCCGCATCGAATGATGAGTTAATTCTGTCACTCCTTGCACAGGGGAAATCGGAAGACATATTTCAAAATGCAATGGAAACCCAGGACCAATACAATGTATGCGGTCTCCCCGCTCTTCTCATGTGCTCACGGCTGTTGAGTGAAGGCATGGGCAGGCTCCTCTCCTATGATACCTATAACGAGGAGGCAACAGGCAGCGCCGTTACCTATGCATCTATGATATTTGCCGGCAGATAGCGACAGATTACCACGGTTTAATACACATGATAATTGTTATAATGATCTTTGCTTATGACTTTGGCTTGACACTTATAACCCTTTCTAGTATTTGTTAGTTTCTTTAAGTCACCTTGGCCAGTTTTCCTGCTTTAAACTGCACCTACCTTATCACATTCATACTCCAACAACAAAATAGGTAAGCATTAATGGGTCTTTTGTTTTTAGAAAATCCCTTAATGGGGAAAGGGGGTGGAACGAGCAAGACTATTATTACTCCGGCAATTAAACATATCAACTGTCATGCCGGACTTGATAAGCCTGCCCCGCACTTGATGCGGGGGCACCCAGCCTTATCCTGGATTCCCGCTTTCTCGGGAATGACGCTATTGTTGCCGATGTAATAATAGATAATGGATTTGTTTAAAAAGGGGCAATTAATTACAAAATAAGGAGGAGATATAATGAAACGATCATTTTTGGCGTTACTTGTAGTGTGTGTAGCTGTGAGTCTGATCTTTGTGGGACCGGCTATAGGGGTAGAGAAGAAGACCTTCCTGACTCTCGGCTCAGGAAGTCCGGGTGGTGTATATTATCCCCTTGGTGGTGGAATGTCCGTGGTAATACAAAAAAACATTGAAGGAATCAGATGCGCTGCCGAATCGACGGGCGCATCGGTTGAAAACAGTCGCCTTGTCGGTTCAAAAGAATCCGATATGGGGATGGTTATGGGTAGTGTGGGCTATAAGGCAACCCAGGGTATAGAACCATTCAAGAAGAAATACCCCCTCGTTGCCCTCTTCCAGATGTACCCCGCGCCGGAACATATTGTAACGACGGCACAGTCGGGTATAAAGACCTTTAGAGATCTCAAGGGCAAAAAGATATCAATCGATGTCCCCGGCAGCGGCTGTTCCACCATGGCAAAGGCCATGATGGAAGCGTATGGCTTCGACCTCGAAAAAGACGTCAAACTTGCCGACCTTTCACAGACAGAATCGGTTCAGGCCTTAAAAGACGGTATAGTCGACGCCTGCTTCTTCAATTTTGCCTATCCCGCTTCCGCTGTCATGGATCTCAATGCCACGAGGGACATAGTCCTCGTGCCTGTCGATGAGAAAATGGCCGACAATATAGTGAAGAAATATCCCTACTATCTGAAGGCTAAAATACCCGGTGGAACCTATGACGATGTAAAAGAAGATGCCCTCTGTATAGGAGATTCCAATGTAATGGTGGCACACCAGAAGATGTCCGCCACCATCGCCTATAAGATTGTCAAGGCTATCTTCACCAACGTGGACAAGGGTAAGTACGCCCTTATTAATATCCACCCCATTGCAGCACAGCTGACTCCCAAAAACGCGGTCAACAGCCCCATTCCGCTCCATCCGGGCGCGCAGAAGTACTTCGTAGAAGCAGGAGCGTATCAATAATATTCTCAGGCCCGGTCAGTTCCGCTGACCGGGCACTTTCTTATATCCTATGATCCCAAGATCTGTAACTATCATATGTGCACTTATTTTCCTGATATCTATGACGGGGACCGCTCTTTCCATTGACAGGGACAATCTTCTTCTCCAGGTGATAAAGCAACCCGAAGGTAAGGTACTCCTTCAGCTTTCCGTAGAAGAGGGCGATCTCTTCTATATCGATTACACCCATTCATCGGACCACACACCCGTCCATGATATTTTTAAAATCGATAAAAAGGGAACGATCGTCCTTATTGAAGAAGACTACGACTGGTATGGCTCCGGACTGGAGTTTCACCCCGAGGCGGATGCCACGATTTCCTTCACCGGCGACAGGGTGAGGGTGTTTCTCAATAGGGTTTTCCCTCATATTCCCCTTCGTGTTGGACGGGTGGCAGGACATACCTTGATATATAAAGACAAGAAAATACCGCTTCTGACAATTGCAGAGGGGGGAGATCGTGTATGGATCCTTTCAGTAAAAAAAGGAGCCTTAAATGATTGATAATAGAGACGACAGAGAAGCAACTATCGAAGCTTCAGAGGCCCGATCTGAAGAGGAGCTTGCGGCGATACGGGCACAAGAGGTGCTCGAACAGTTTGAGAGAAAGCGTGCATATAGGGGTATCCCGAGTATTTTAATAACGATTATTGCGATAGTCACATCCTGCTACCACCTGGTATACGCCTATTTCCATCCCTTCTTTGCCCTCGATCACAGGGCCCTGCACTGGCTCTTTATGTCCGTCCTCGTTTTTTCACTTTACCCCTTCTCCAAAAAGAGGTCCCCCCTTGAGCGAATGTCAATCTTTGACTGGATCTTTCTCGTCGCCTCCACGGCTATCTGCATATGGATATTTCTCTTTTCCACGCCCATACTGAACCGTGCCGGATCTTTCCTCCCCGTAGATGTGATAATGGGAACCATCATGGTCATTCTGGTCCTTGAGGCATCGAGACGGACAACAGGAGTGGCCGTCCCGATGGTTGCCATTTTCTTTATCTGCTACGCCCTCTTCGGTCCCTATCTGCCCGATGCCTTTGCCCACAAAGGGTACAGTATCAAACGCATTTCCACATATCTGGCCCTCTCGACGGACGGTATCTTTGGAGTCCCTATCGGGGTTTCGGCAAATTTCATCCTCCTCTTCATACTCTATGGGGCCCTTCTGAGGAAAACGGGAGCTGGGCAATTTTTCACCGATGTCGCCTTTGCATTGACGGGGTGGACACGAGGCGGTCCGGCAAAGGCCGCCGTGGCTTCAAGCACCTTTTTCGGCATGATATCGGGAAGTTCCGTGGCAAATACGGTGACCACCGGTTCTTTCACCATTCCCCTCATGAAACGGACGGGCTACCCCGCACACTTTGCCGCTGGCGTGGAGGCGTCGGCATCGACGATGGGGCAGATAATGCCCCCTATTATGGGTGCCGCCGCATTCATCATGGCCGAGTTTCTCTCCATTCCCTATTACAAGGTCTGTATAGCCGCGGCGATACCGGCGTCGCTCGCCTTTTTTTCCACCTTCATGCAGGTACACTTCAGGGCCGTTGCCTTGGGGCTTGCCGGTCTGCCCAAATCGGACCTCCCCCGGATCAGAACGGCCTTTGCCAAGGGGTGGCACCACATCTTTTCTATCTTACTTCTCATCTATTTTCTTATGAGAAACTTCTCTCCCGAAAGGGCGGTCTTCTGGGCAATTATAGCCACAGTTATCTCGTCATTTATAATGAGTTTGATACGAAGGGAATCTCCCCGGGATTTTTTCATGCTTATCCTGGACGGCCTGAAAGAGGGAGCCACCGGAGCCGTCGAGGTAGCCGCCGCCTGCGCCGCTGCCGGTATGATTATCGGATGCATTACCATGTCGGGACTGGGAATCAAATTCTCTTCCCTTGTCGTCGACGCGTCGATGGGACATCTCTATCTGGCGCTCCCCTTTACCATGATCGCCTGCATTTTTCTCGGGATGGGGGTACCGACGACGGCACAATATATTATAATTTCATCCCTCGTCGCGCCAGCCCTTGTCCAGATGGGGGTCATACCGATAGCCGCCCATCTCTTTATACTCTACTTCGGAACCAGGGCCGACATTACGCCTCCCGTCGCCCTTGCCGCTTATGCCGGGGCCGGTATTGCCAAGTCCGATCCATGGAAGACAGGCGTAAGCGCCTTTCAGCTCGGAATTGCCGGATTTATCATTCCCTTTATGTTTATCTATGCGCCTGAATTGCTTCTCATCGGCAGTGCCTGGAAGATATTGACGGCCTTTTTAACGGCCACGCTGGGAATTGTATGCCTGGCGGCCGGTGTTCAGAGGTGCATGATCGTCCCGACAAAATGGTATGAGGTCATTATACTCCTGATGATTGCATTTCTGATGATAAAGCCGGGTCTGGCGACGGATGCCATAGGCCTGATCCTCTTCATAATTGTCTTTGGACTCCAATGGTCGAGAAGGAAGGAATCTTGAGATTATAACAGCTATGCCATATAATCATAGGTGTAATGATTTAATACGAAAGGAGATTGTAAAATGACAGATAAGATAAACGCGGATCATGTATTTTACAGAAATCCCAGAAAGTTTTATCCCACAGCCGAAAGGGGCAAAGGGATCTACATCTATGACAGTGAGGGGAAAGAGTATATCGATGGTTCCAGCGGTGCCGTCGTCGTCAATATCGGTCATGGAGTCAAGGAAATACAGGAGGCCATGATAGAGCAGGCGGAATTGATTTCCTTCTGCCATGGTTCCCAGTTCACAACGGACAAGGCAGTTGAACTTGCCGATAAGATATGCGCGCTGGCGCCTCCGGGGATGGAACGGGTCTACTACAATTCAGGTGGATCGGAGGCCGTAGAAACGGCGATAAAGATGGCACGGCAGTACCAGGTAGACAGGGGAGTTCCCTCGAAATTCAAGGTCATATCGCGATGGACCAGCTATCACGGCAACACGCTGGGCGCCCTTGCGCTGGGCGGTCATACGGGGCGCAGGAAATATTATCAGCCCATGATTATGCATACGCCACACATCGTGCCATGCTATTGTTACCGCTGTCCCTTCGATCTGAAGCCTGATACTTGCCAGGTGGAATGTGCAAAAGACCTGGAGAAAATGATTCTCTTAGAAGGGCCCGACTCGGTGTCGGCATTCATAGCGGAACCCGTTGTCGGCGCGACGGCAGGCGCCCTTATCCCGAAAGACGTCTATTTTCAGAAGATTCGAGAGATTTGCAGTAAGTATGATGTCCTCCTCATTGTCGATGAAGTCATGACGGCTATAGGAAGAACGGGTAAGAACTTTGCCATGATGCACTGGGACGTCAACCCCGATATGATTATAGCGGGGAAGGGACTGGGCAGCGGTTATACACCCATCAATACGGTCATCACGACGAAAAGGGTGCATAGTACCATTAAGGAAGGAAACGGGGCATTTGTCCACGGCCATACATACAGTCAGAACCCCTGCTCCTGTGCCATCGCATCGGCCGTCCTCGATTACGTCAGGGATAACGATCTCGTCAACAGGAGTGCGCAGATGGGAACATATCTCCTCGAAAAACTGAAAGATCTCTCCAAACACTCCATCGTGGGAGATGTCCGCGGTCTGGGGCTCTTCGCCGGTGTTGAACTCGTGAAAGAGAGGGAAGGGAAAGTGCCCTTTGATGCAAAGGCAAATATTAATGTGCGTATAGGCAGTCGCGCCTTTCAAAAGGGGCTGATCTGTTATCCCGGTGGAGGGGGGGCAGACGGCATCAGGGGCGATCACATCCTCCTCGCGCCGCCCCTCATTATAACAGAGGAAGAAATAGACAGGCTTGTAGGAATACTGGACGAATCTATAGGAGAAGTAGCGAAGGAAGAGGGATATTAGCCCTGCTGAAAATACTGAACAGGGGGTGCAGTCCCGGCACAAAAAATCGGGCGACCTATTCCTTGAGGCCGTACTTTTTCAGTTTATAGCGTAAGGTCCTTTCCGTAATCCCGAGCATCTGGGCGGCCCTGGTTTGATGATGCTGTGCCTTTTCCATGGCTCCTTCTATCATCTGGCGCTCCAGGGTCTCAACGGAATTTTTCATCGGTCCCGGTTCTTTTTTGTAATCACCAAAGTGACGGGAAGAGACATCCTTGAAGGGAAGGTCTCGTACCGATATGACAGAGTCTCGGGCGACAACGGCCGACCGTTCTATGATATTTTCAAGCTCCCTTACATTACCAGGGTAATTATATTTCAAAAGGATGTCCATGGCCTCGCTGCTCAGTCCTTCAATCTCTTTTCCATTTTCCGACGAGAAGCGACGGATAAAGTGTTCTATCAGGACGGGGATGTCATCCTTCCTCCCCCTCAGAGGGGGGATGTTCATAACGACGACATTCAACCGGTAATAGAGATCGTCCCTGAATGTGCCGTTTTCTACCTTTTCTTCCAGGTTTCTATTTGTTGCGCTGATTATTCTGACATCGGAGCTGATCGTCTGATTTCCGCCCAGCCGCTGGAATTCCCTCTCCTGGAGAAAGCGAAGCAGTTTGACCTGGACGGGAAGCGAGAGATCACCTATCTCATCGAGGAAGAGAGTGCCCCCATCGGCCTCCTCAAACCTGCCGCGCCGACGTATGGTTGCCCCCGTAAAGGCCCCCTTTTCGTGACCGAAGAGTTCGCTTTCAAGGAGTGTCTCTGGCAGTGCACCGCAATTCACCACAATCATCGTCTTCTCGGAGCGCGGGCTCATGGTGTGGATCAGTCTCGCAAAAAGTTCCTTTCCCGTTCCGCTCTCACCCTGGAGCAGCACCGTAGCACGGCTGGAAGCTACTCTCCCCGCCAGATTGATCAGGGCCTCAATCTGGGAACTCTGATATATGATCTGGTCCGTCGTAATTCCCTTGTCCAATAATTTTTGACGGAGGATCTCGTTTTCCTTGATGAGGGTTCGCCTCTCCGAGATGCGATCCATGAGCAGCAAAAGCTCATCCAGATCGATGGGCTTGGTAATGTAATCGACGGCACCCGCCTTCATGGCATCCACTGCGGTTTCAATTGTTCCATAGGCGGTCATCATCACCACATCTATTTCGGGATTGATTTCCTTTGCCTTTCTGAGCACCTCTATGCCGTTCATGCCGGGCATTTTATAGTCTAGAAGGATAAGATCGAAATGCCCCTTCAGAATTGCCTTCAGTGCCGCATCACCACACTCGGCCTCTGCTATGACGTATCCCTCTTTCTGCAGGAAATCATGAAGCATTTCTCTCTGTGATGTACCATCTTCAACGATCAGGATGTGCAGTTTTTTCATGTCCGAGCCCTATTCTTTTCTATGGGTAGCAGAATTTCAAAAGTCGTCCCCGATCCCACCGTGCTCTGAACGTGGATCTCGCCTCGGTGACCTCGTATGATTTCATGGGACAGTGTAAGTCCCAGCCCCAGTCCCTTTTCCTTTGTCGTATACTCAGGATCAAAGATATGCTCAACCTGTTCCGACGTCAACCCCGAACCGGTGTCTGAAATCTGTACGGAAACCCTACTCGCTTGTGCAGGGTGAAGGGAGAGGGTTATTTTTCCGCTGTTTGTAATAGATTCCATTGCGTTCTTCAGTATGTTGTAAAAGGCCTGTTTGAGCTTATCTTCGTCCATGGACACCATGATATTATTACTGCTGCGCCACAGTGCCTCGATGGCAACGCCCCTTGCCGTTGCCTCCTCTTCCATGAGGCCGACAATCTTTCTCAACACGTCCTCGAGGGAACGGCTCTTGAGTTCCAGCCTCCTGATTCTGAAGAAGCTTATAAACTCTTCGATGATGCCGTTCAGCCGTCTGATCTCATCACGTATAATCTCCGTGATTCGTGAAAATTCTTTCAGCTTTTCTTCATCAGGGGGGGCATATTCTCTCCTCAGTCTCTGGCTGGCTATACTGATGGCATTAAGGGGGTTACGTATTTCGTGAGCAACGCCTGCAGCGAGTTGTCCCATGGAAGAGAGTCTTTCAGCCCTGTGGAGGCGCTGTCCCATCTCTTCAATCTTGGCCAGATGTCTGCGCTGATTCAGATAGAGGGTCAAGATTAAAACGATGCCGATCAATACAATGAGTATCGTAGAAAGAATCATACGGTTTCGCGTTTCGCGGATGATTCCGTTTGCCCTGTCCCATTTAAGGCCCAGACGGGCATAGCCTGCCATTTCGTTGTCGAGACGGACCGGTGCAAGTATATCGAGAAACCGCTTGTCACCAAACAGGATTTTTTGGCTGAATATGCGGCTCTTTTCCGCCAGGAGATCCGCTGTAATTATGCCGGCATCCCTGTTTCTTTGGGGTATTTCGCCTGCCTGACCAAATTTTTTCCCATACCGATCCACGAGTTCGAGGTAGGCCAGTTCCTCTTTCCACCCCACTTCATTGATAACCTTGTTGACGGCAATCTTGGTGCTCCAGTATCTCAGTCGCCTGGCATCGAGGGCGATAATGATGGAACCGCTGCCGTCCTTCCGGCTCAGGGCGATGTATCCCATCTCACTGAGCTTCCCGAATTTTTTGAATAGACCCACAATATTTTCCTGACTCGTTATGTCGATATCCTCGCCCGTTGTGGGATCGTGATAGTATTTTTTACTCTGAAACACGATTTCTTTCTGCTCATCGAGGATAATGACGAAAGAGAGGTTCTCTCTCTCCTCTATGCCCCTCAGATCCTGCTCATTTAGATTACCTTCCTTCCATTTTTTGTCTACTTCACTCGCTACCGTGACAAGCGATTTTACAAGGGACTCCTGTATGGATTGCTCCCTGTCTGTCAAGGGAATTGGTTCCTGTTGTTGTACTGATCGCCGTTCCTTGAGAGTCATGCGTAAAAAATTGAGATCTTCCTGGGCCACATTTTCTATGGTCGCCACGATATCAAGGCCCCTGTTTTCCATAAAACCGACAAGCGCCCTGTCCAGCCTTCCCAGGTCCATGACGCCCATAATCAAGACAAGACAGATAAAAACGACCACCACAAGAAAGACCGTCAGGGGCATGGTATATTGTTGGATCTTTTTCTTTTCATAGGAAATTTTTGTCACTATCGCATCCTCATTAAATAACAGATCCATAACAGAGAATCGGATTCCCCGTGGCGTATTTATTGCTTTAAAAATCATATATCATAGTTTTTATGATTAAAATAGCTTCAAAATCGACTCCCATTTCCATTGGATGATAGATTTTCGACAATATTGTCGAAAGTGTCGTGCATGATGCTTTGTTTGTTAACTGTCTGAATTGATAGTATTTCTTGAAATCGTCCGGAAATATTCGACAATTTTTGCCGACCTTTAATTTTTATAGTATTTTCGCAAGACCATACAATCAGCGGCTTTCAGGAGGATATGCTCTCTGGCACGGGATGTGCAATAAAGATAAACATCATTAAGTCAAGAACATCCTCCTGCTCTGGCTTAAACCCTTGATGACTTTTGAAATATGTTGGTTCTATGATCAGTTCAAAAGCGTGACACGAATGGGGAGATCACACGTCTCCCCATTCTTTTTGTCTGCCCCCTGGATTGCACTGCCGAGCTTTTCTCATTATTGTTTTGACTCAGTACACAATATCCTTTAAACTCATCTATAAATTATTTAGTATGCCTTCACAGTGTCATCAAAGTAAACCAAAGCAGACCGAGACTATGCGAAATGAAGCCGGTGATTTTGAAATCTGCAAAGACTACCTGAACCGGGTCTCAAGAACCTTTGCCCTGAATATACGAGTTCTCAGAGGAAGTGCCTACAGGAGCATTCTTTTGGCCTATCTCCTCTGCCGCATCGCCGACACGATAGAAGACGATCCCCGACTCCCGGCTCCCTTCAAGGTTGAAAAACTGCGCCAATATGCAGTGCTCTTCCCCCCGGCATCAGATTATGAGCGCAGGATCGAAAATTTATTGGAGGATCTTCATTTCTCGCAGCAGAACGATGATGCCGACCTCGTTACCGATACGGGGAGGGTCTTCAATGAGTTTATCAAACTCCCCGACCCCCTGATTGCTTCGATATCCGCCCATGTAAAAGAAATGGCACTTGGTATGGCAGCTCTGCTGGACGAGAAAAGGGAAGGCGAAATCATCTTCCTGGAAAACAGAGAAGAACTTGACAGCTACTGTTACTACGTGGCAGGTACGATCGGCCTGATGATTACCGAAATATTTGACGAGGCGTCAGGTAGAATTACAGCGGCAACGAAGGAAAAACTCCTCAAAAGAAGTGTCGCCTTTGGCCTTGGCCTGCAGATAACCAATATCGCAAAGGACTTTTTCGGAGATTGTAAACGGGGCTGGTGTTACGTTCCCCGTTCCCTCTTCACAGCTGAAGGGATCGACCCCCTGAAGGGCAATTTTCATGACAACAGGGAGGCCTACGTCAGGGTTCACAAGCAATTAATAAAACTGGCCCTCCACTATCTCGATGAAGCCTTGCAATACACCATCGATATTCCCAGATCACTGATTCGATATCGCCTCTTCTGCGCATGGCCCCTCTTCATGGCCTTGGAGACGCTGGCCAAACTCTACGGCGAAGAGCGCCTTTTCAATGGGCAGGTCATCAAGATAAACAGGAATGATGTAAAACGACTCGTCAGGAGCACATCTATAGCCGTTATCTCAAATAATGCCCTGCAATTACTCTATTCCCGTATCAGACGCAGGATCGACTGACAGACATTACGACCCTTCCGACAGGTTTGTCCCGTCTGAAAACAATACTCCAGTCCTCCTTATCCCGGCCTTTTTCGTCTCCCTGTCGTCAAGTCCCAGAACGTGCCTTACTATCTCCTGAGGGTTGGTCCCTCCCTGAGGCCCAAAGCGAAGAGTCATCGAACAGAGGGAATGCATATCATCAAAGGAGAGTGACTCAACGAAAGGACGTATATCCTTCGTTGTCTCTTTTTCCTTCCGTATCCTGGGAACATCAAAGGCAGTGAGTGCCAGAAAATCATCTATCTTTCCCTTGAAAACCTGTCCCTCTTTTTCCGTGGCCTTGCGGGAAAGATTTATGTCATAGGTAAACCCGGCGATATATGCGGAGAGGGTACTGCTGCCCAGGGGGACATCTCGTATATCGAGTATCGCCATCCCTGAAGGTAATGAACGGTTGATTGTATCGATAAAATCCTCCACAGGAAGCGATGGATCCCTGACCTGAATATCGCAATACTCGAAAGTGCTCTCTATGCCGACAGGTGTGGCATAGGGAAAGGATACCTTGGGAGATGGATGGAATCCTTCCGAAAATAGGAAGTCAAGACCGCCGATGGTTATTCCCTTCATGAAGGCAGACGCCGTTTCGAGATGCGACAAAAAGCGCGCATTCCCCCTCTTGGCGAAGCGTACACGCAACTTCCTTACACTGCCCGGTTCTTCTGCCTTTATGTTTTGAGGTTCCTCATCCCCAACTCCTGCGTCGGTGGCGAGGATAACCTTCACATCGTCTCTGCATACACCGCAATCATGACATTTCCCGAAGCGGCAGTCTTCCGTTTGCTCTCCCGTGAGACTCCTCTCATATTCCCTTGCAAGGAAATTATCACTGATACCGCAGTCTATATGTCCCCAGGGAAGGGCATCCTTCATGCTGCGTTCACTGAGGCATGCCTCTCTGTCCAGGTGAAGTGTCTCTATGGCATTGTCCCAGAGGTCATACCTGCACTGATCACCCCAGCCATCGAAGCGGCATCCCATCAAAAAGGCCTTCTCTACGAGTGAACTGATCCCTTCATCTCCCCTCGATAGCATACCCTCCAGGAGGCTCATCCGTGCGTCATGCCACTTGAGGTTCAGATTCCTGTGGCGTATATTTTTCTTGAAATATTTCTGCTTGTGGAGAGTTTCATCCAGACTTATCTGTCTTTGCCACTGAAAGGGTGTATGTGACTTCGGCACAAATGTGGAGAGACTGACGGTAACCTGCCTCCTGTTGCCGCCTTCCTTGAGTACGCGGTATACCAGATCGATTATTCCCTCGAGATCCTCGTCTGTCTCTGTGGGCAGCCCCAACATGAAATAGAGCTTTACCGATCGCCATCCGGCATCGAATACACGGCGTGCTGTCACGAGAAGATCCTCTTCGGAATTCCCCTTGTTGATTACATTTCTCAATCGCTGGGTTCCCGCCTCCGGCGCCAGCGTGAAGCTCGTCTTTCTCACCCTTTTTACCTGTTCTATCAGGTTCGCCGTAAGGGTCTCCACCCTCATGGAGGGAAGCGCCAGTGCAATTTTCCTCTCATAGTAGCGATTCATCAGTGATGCGATAAGGGGCTCGATCTTCGAATAGTCGCCCGAACTGAGGGAGAGCAGGGAGAGTTCATCATATCCCGTGGCAGATATCATGTCGTCGGCCATACGCTTCAGCGTTCCCATGGCACGTTCCCTGACGGGCCTCCATACCATGCCCGCCTGGCAGAATCGACATCCCCGTGTGCATCCCCGGGCAATTTCCAGTGTGATCCTGTCATGGATGCTCCTCATCAGGGGTATTACCGGTTCCCGTGGGAGATTCCAGTCATTGATATCTTTAATAATTCTCTTTTTTATTCGTTTGTTACGGCCATGAATGGAGGGGACATAAACCCCCTCAATTTCGGAAAGAAGGGCAATAAGGCTGTTTCTCTTGTATCTCTTTTCCTTGCCGCGTATGACGGCGTGTGAGATTTCGAGGACTGCCTCCTCCCCTTCGCCGATGACATAGGCATCGAAAAAGGGGGCCATGGGACCTGGGTTAAAGGTGCAGGGTCCGCCTGCAATGATGATCGGTGATTTGTCACCCCTCTCGGCGGCATGCAGGGGAACTCCCCCGAGATCGAGCATATTTAATACATTGGTATAAGACAGCTCATACTGGAGAGAAAAGCCCACTATATCAAAATCGCTTAAGGGTGTCCCCGATTCGAGAGATGCGAGGGGGACATGACCGTCCCTCATGAGGGATTCCATATCGGGCCAGGGGGCAAAAAAACGCTCGGCCACGATATCCTCCTTCTTGTTTAAAATGGCGTAGAGGATCTGAATGCCAAGGTGCGACATTCCTACTTCATAGGCATCGGGAAATGCCAGTGCAAAGGAGAGTTTGCACCGATTCATGTCTTTTTTTATCGAGTTGACTTCCCCGCCGATGTAACGACTTGGTCTCTGTGTTAATGGTAATAGTTCTGATAATCGCGAACAATTCATGTGGTTTCTACCTCAACAGCATATATCGGATGCACAGCACCCATATTTGTGCCCGCTTACATACCACAAATGCTTCCCCTTGGAAAGAAACACCGTTGAAGGCAGTCTCGACAGCTTCTTACCCATTCTTTTCAAAGGACAAATTTAAGCCCCCTGCAATTTGTTGCAGGGGGCTTAGACGCTGATTGCCGTTTGTTTAGTCAGATCTATTTACTGGAGAGGATCTCTGCGGCCTCTTCCCCGTCCACATCCATAACGTATTTGATTCCACTTATTTGGGCCGCTTCAGAAGTCAGGGCGGCGATATCGTCCCTGGTTATATAGTCGTTTGCGAACTTTCGACTGTCGGCCATGATCTGGCGCAATCCCTGGGCCAGTCGTTCGTAATAGGTATAGAGACCCACCGCTCCTGCAGGTAACTGGGCAAAAAAGTCATTGCCGAAGCGGCTTTTCAATTTATTTGCCGTGACAAAGATATCTTCCTTTGAATTGCCGAAACGTTCGATATAGACGGGGATGTGATTTTCGTCAATGGAGCGACCGATCGTTTTCCCTACCATTGCAGCGGCGATAGGGGCGCGTGCCATTCCGACGAGTTTTACAAAGGGTGCACCCATCGCCAGTCCCTTAAAAATCTGATCTTCGAAGGCAAAGCCTCCGGCTACTGCAAGTGCGGGAATATATTCACCCATGCCTGCAAGTTTTGTTGCATATTGATAGAGAAGTGAATGAAGTTCAACGGGGGGAATGCCCCACTCATTCATCATTCGCCAGGGGCTCATTCCCGTTCCCCCGCCTGCACCATCGACGGTGAGCAGATCAATCTTATATTTGGAAGAATACTTCAGTGCCCGTGCCAGATCTGCCGGCCGATAGGCCCCCGTTTTCAGAGAAATATATCGAGCCCCGGCATTTCT
>CAYMYS010000020.1:0-36964 GCA_964394725.1 uncultured Syntrophaceae bacterium | reverse complement strand
CCCCGGACACTACGGATATGAGCCGTATGCTCTAACCATCTGAGCTACACCGCCGCTAATTTTTGATAGTTTGCTACACTATATTCGCACCTATGTCAAGTCAATTAGATATTCAAATCGTAGGCAACTATGACACTTCTTTTCATAGACAATCTGATAGCCAGAACCACTTCATTTTCTCCGTCGTTGTCTATGTCCTTGAACTGATAATCGGCAACATATCCCTGAATCTTCTTTGTCTTCCAGTTCTGTACAAGCCCCAATCCGTCCCATTCTAGGTTGTATATCTCACTCCGTGTAAACAATCTGACATTCTCGAACATTCTTCCTCCCGGTGCCAGATTTTTAACAATTATTATTTCCTTCTTACCGTCCTTGTTAATATCATAAGTGAGTATCCTTACATTGATATAGGTTAACTTTATTCCATCTGAGTTGTCATTCTTATTTTGGTCGTTTCCAAACTCGATTGCATTACTTGTTCCACCAAAGACTTCTTCACTTTTCCAGAGTAGTTCGTCACTTCCTCCAATAACATGTATTTTTTCAAGCGCTTTGCTTGTCATTTTATAAATATTGATGTGATCATACTCATTTAAGGCAATTACTCTTTTCGGCCCTCTTTCCACAATACTATCTATAGTAAGACCGTAAACTGAAAGTCCCTCAGGAATTTTCAATTCTTTCCCTTTATCATATTTCTTACCTTTCCAAACAATCTGATATATGGAATTGGAGAATGGTTTATCCATGCCTTTCGTTTGACCTATGAGAATCGGTGCATCTGAGGCAGGGCGTAAAACCCTTAAAAACCATCTAAGGTTAGACGCTATCTTACTGTATTTCTTGTTTTTATATTCCAAGACAAAGGAACTCAGCAGTTCCCTTCCTTTGACACTTGTTACAATAATCTCTTTTATGCCATTCTTATTTATATCAGCCACGTCAACTGACAGATATTTTTCATATCTTTTCCCTGATATCATTCCGAGACGTTCAAATGCTCCGCCCCTTCTCTGATATATCATTACATTGTGATCATCAATCACCACAACTTCATTCAACCCGTCATTGTTAACATCACCAACATCCATACCTTTAAACTTACCAGTAAGCCTTTTACTCATCCAGAACCCCTTTCTGTCGAGGGGACCTATGCCGGAAATAAATTCGGGGTTTATTATAGACGTGAATGTTCCTTCCTGCGACTTCAAGGCATCGTCTGCTCTTAATCCCAGAGGAAGCGGGGACGTTGCACTTTGCCGAACTGGAGTATTAGCAACATTTGGCAAACTTATGGATGGTGCTATTCCTAATATATGGCTGTTTATCTTTTCTGAAAATACGCTTAACTTCGGGATAACCTCGTCCATGCCCTGAGACTGCTCAAAGACACCCACCGGTGTCTTATAGGTGGCCACATCCATGAGCTTGCCGTCGAGGCTGATGCTGTTCCCTATTTTTGTAATGCTTCCCCAGACGACATAATCTGCATTAATCTTCTTGCCCAAGCCATAGACATCGGCACTGGTGAGATCTTTTTCCCCTGTTTTAGTCAATACCTCTGCAATTTTGTGTTTTTCGATTACGTCCATCTTTCCACTCGCCGATAGACGCGATATCAGCATGTCCCATATACCGCCCTTTACATAATTTATATCCTCCGAACTATGAACCGAGAAGGGAAGGACGGCAACTCGCTTATTCTCTTCTGCCCATGATGCCGCTGCGATTAAGACGACTATCATAATGCTGACAAAAAACACACAATATCTCTTCATTACAAACTCCCTCATTATCCGGCAAAACTTCTCAGTAATTGCAGGTTATATCGACCTTTTTCTCTGTTTTTATCGGTCCCTATCCCCGGCGTCTCAAGGATCTTGGGAATATCTCTCAGACGTTCATCCTGCATAATCCACCTGAATGGCTCCAGCCCAATAAGTCCTTTGCCGACATCTTCATGCCGATCAATCCGTGATCCGCAATCCCTCTTGGAATCATTCAGATGAAGAACCTTCAGATGCTCCATACCTATAAGCGTCTCAACGTCATTGAAAAGCCTTTCATAGCTTTTCTCGTCTCTCATTTCGTAACCGGCTGTAAATACATGACAGGTGTCGAGACAGAGAGCCAGCCTCGAGTTATCTCTTACACCCTCCATCATCTGTGCGATCTGTTCCAGCTTGTATCCAAGGGTTGCCCCCTGCCCTGCAGTTGTTTCCAGCGTTATTCTGACTCTATATCTGCTTCTTTCCCGATGTATTCGATCAATAGCCTGAACTACCCTGTCTATGCCTTCTTCTTCACCGGAACCCCTGTGCGATCCCGGATGTAAGACAAGGCACTCTATGCCAAGTTTCTCACAACGCTCCATCTCATTAAGAACAGCATTGATAGACTTGTCATATATCTCATCATCGGGTGACGCCAGGTTAATAAGATAGCTGCCGTGAGCAATAACAGGTTCAACGTCTGATCTTTCTCGTGCCTCTTTGAAGAGATCTATTTCCTCTTTATCGAGATATCGCTCCTTCCACTGGTTTGAGTTTTTAGTAAATATCTGGATCGTACGGCATCCCAGTTTCCTTCCTCGAATCACTAACTTATCCAAACCACCAGCAATCGACGTGTGTGCCCCCAGAAGAGGCTCTTTTTTCAACCGCTTCTCCTCTTCTTTTCCGTGCCTTTCTAATGAAGAAGTCACACTATGTCAAGACAATCTTCCCGCATCAGTTGCCATCATTTTACAGCATCAGTGGTGTCTTTCTTCCCTATAAGCTCCATAAAGGGTTTAAACAAGTCGATCGGTATGGGAAAGAGTGTAGTGGAATTATTCTCTGCGGCCACAACAGTGAGTGTCTGAAGATACCTCAGTTGCAAAGAGATCGGCTGTTCTGACATAACCTTGCCTGCATCGGCCAATTTTTGCGCCGCCTGGAATTCACCCGTTGCATTAATTACCTTGGCCCTTCTCTCCCTTTCCGCCTCTGCCTGTTTCGCCATGGAACGCTGCATTTCCTGCGGCAGATCGATATGCTTTACCTCTACGGTAGAAACCTTAATACCCCAGGGATCGGTGCTGCGATCAAGAATTTCCTGTAACTGGTTGTTTATCTTTTCACGCTCCGACAATATCTCATCCAGTTCGACCTGGCCGCAAACGCTTCGTAATGTCGTCTGGGCAAGCTGCGATGTTGCATAGAGAAAGTCTTCCACTTCTATGACGGCATCATTAGCATCCAAAACCCTGAAGTAAATTACGGCATTTACCTTTATGGAAACATTATCCTTGGTGATCACATCCTGAGGAGGAACATCCATGGTAATAATCCGCATATCAATCTTGACCATCCTATCGACTACAGGAATCAGGATGATGAGGCCGGGACCCTTTGTAGCAATGATCCTCCCCAAACGGAATATGACACCCCGTTCATATTCATTGAGTATTCTGATTGCCGCCGCCAAAAACAAAACGACTAAAACTACTATGGTAATTGTTGTATACATTTCTATAACCTCCTTATTTAGTTACCCTTTTTGACCTCTATTTTGAGTTTCTTCACGCCGATCACTTCGACCTTATCTCCCGCCTCAATCAAGTCACTACTCCACGCATTCCACCGTTCTCCCTTAATAAAAACCTTTCCCTCATCGTGAATGGCTGTTACAGCCTCTCCCGTCTCTCCAACCATGCCCTCTAAACCCGTCAGGGGCTTTGTCATCTGTGCCTTCACGGCAAGAGAGATAACGGCTATAAAAAAGAGAGAGATAATGATAATGGTCGGTATCATAACACTAAATGACACCCTTAAATCCGGAATGGGAGAATCGAATAACATAAGCGACCCCAAAACAATAGCTATTATTCCTGCAACACTGAGCATACCATGGCTGACAACCTTTATTTCAGCGATAAAGAGTATGATAGCAAATATAATCAGGAGCACCCCTGCATAATCGACGGGGAGTGTCTGCATGGCAAAGAAAGCAAGTATCAGGGAGATCCCTCCCACAACACCGGGCAGAATGGCTCCGGGATTGGAAAACTCAAAATAGAGCCCTGCCAGTCCTATCATCAGTAAGAGATATGCTATATTGGGATTGCTGAGAGTTGTCAATACCTTTTCGCGTATTCCCATCTTCTTTGCATTTATTATGGCATCCTTCGTTTTCAGTGTTACCTTCCCCGAAGGCAGCGATACAGACATGCCATCTATCTTTGCCAGCAACTGTTCGATGTCATCGGCCATAAGATCAATGACATTTATTTTGAGCGCCTCTTTCGCCGTGATAGACACACTCTTTCGTACAGCCTGTTCCGCCCATTCCGCGTTTCTTCCCCTCTTTTCCGCTATACCCTTGGTATAGGCAACGGCATCATTTTCAACCTTTTTTGCCATTGTCTCATCCATCTTGCCCCCCAAACCAATAGCGACGGGATGAGCGGCGCCTATGTTCGTACTGGGCGCCATAGCGGCAATGGTTGCGGCCATTGTTATCATAACTCCTGCCGACGCCGCCCGTGCTCCCGAAGGAGAGACAAATACGATAACAGGGAGGGGCGCACTCAAGAGTTCCTTGACAATATCCCTCATGGCGAGATCAAGACCTCCCGGTGTATCGAGAAGGATGATGAGACCATCAGATCCATCCTTATGGGAATCGTTCACACTTTTGATTATATACTGTGCAATTGCCGGAGTAATAGCCGCGTTTACTGTAATGACATCGAAAACGGGCTTCCCCTGGCCAAAAGATTGTGTTGCGCCACTTACAATTGCAACGAGTATAACTACTGTTACCAGCACTATCTTAAACTTTTGTTTCTGCATAGCAATTCCCCGTAATATGTTATAGCCCCATCTCTTCCATTATCACCTGCATATCCTGCCAGACCAGCTTCTTTGCCGCCGGACTTCTTAGCAGGTATGCAGGGTGGTATGTAGGCATCAGTTGTATATCATGATACTGGTGAAATCTTCCCCTGAGCATCGATATGGGTGCACCGGTCTTAAGCAGGGTCTGTGCGGCAAATGTGCCGAGAGCGCATATTACCTTCGGCTTTATAGACGCCAGTTGTCTTATCAGAAAGGGTTCGCATTGTTCTATTTCCTCAGGTTTCGGATTTCGATTGCCTGGCGGACGGCATTTTAGTATGTTGCAGATATAGATCTTCTCTCTTTTCAATCCCATAGCCTCGATAATTTTTGTGAGAAGTTGCCCGGATCGTCCCACAAATGGCCTTCCCTGCCTGTCTTCATCGGCACCGGGCGCCTCTCCCACAAACACAAGATCCGCTTCCGGATTTCCCTCTCCGAATATAAGATTGCTCCTTAAATGCGACAACTCACACCTCTCGCAATCTCCCAGATCGTTTCGTATATCTTCAAGATTTTCGACTTCTACCCCCTTTACAGGAGGACATGCCTCACCACCGATATACAGGCTTGACGAATTTGTAATTATATGATTTTTGAGTGCCTTCGTTAACTGAAGTAGTTCCCTCTTCATCTGGCGGTCCTTGCTTTTATAATGTCCTCAACCCTGTCTAATATCCTCACCGCTACCTCTTCCTTATCCATACGAGGCAATGCTTCAATCGTCCCCTGCCGGTCGATAATCTTGACTACATTTGTGTCATGACTGAAACCGGCACCTTCCACAGTGAGATCGTTTGCCACAATCAGGTCTGCATTTTTCGCAATCATCTTATCGGAGGCATTTTTGATAAGATCCTCCGTCTCCATTGCAAAACCGACCAGAATGCGCGTTCCCTTTTTTTCTCCAAGCTGATGAAGGATATCAGGGTTCTTTTCCATCACAATACTTAACTGTTCCTCCCCCTTCTTTATCTTGGACCCTGAATAGCGTGAAGGACGATAATCTGCCACGGCAGCGGCCTTTACAACAATGGAAGATTCATCCAGATGTTCCATAACAACTTCCTTCATTTCTATTGCACTCGATACGCCGATATATTTCACACCTTCCGGTACGGGCAGTGACGTCGGCCCGCTCACCAGAATCACATCGGCGCCCCTCCTCTTGGCAACTTTCGCAATGGCATAACCCATCTTACCGGATGAATAGTTTGTAATGTATCGCACCGGATCGACAGGTTCTCGCGTGGGACCTGCCGTTACCAGAATCGTTTCACCCTTTAGGTCCTTTTCCGTGAGAATGGATATCGATTCTTCCATAATTCCCTCAACCGAAGGCAACCGTCCCGAACCTTCAGTCTTACATGCCAACTCCCCCTGCTCCGCCTCCATCACATAGTACCCTAACGAAGAAAGCCTTTCCATGTTTGACCTGACTATCGCATTTTCATACATATTTGTATTCATGGCAGGACATATGAGAATCGGGGCTTTTGTTGTCATGACCGTCGTCGATAGAAGATCGTTTGCTATTCCCGAGGCAATTTTACCAATAATATTTGCCGTTGCAGGTGCTATTACTATCAGATCAGTATCTTCCGCCAGTGATATATGACCTATCTGCCAGTCGCTGGTGAGAGAAAATGTGTCCGAGGAGACGGGATTCCCTGAAAGAGTTGCAAGAGTCAGTGGGGTTATGAACTTCTGCGCATGTGCCGTCATAATTATCCGCACATCTGCGCCCCTTTTTACAAATAACCGGGTAAGTTCCGCAGATTTATAGGCGGCAATGCCGCCAGTAATTCCCAGAACGATCTTCTTGCCCTTCAACATAATCTATATACTCCAATAAATATGCAGTCCCTTACGAAGGGTGTGACATGTTAATTAAATTCCCAACGCCCCAGACCGTAAATGATATCCCGAAAAAAATAAGAATAAGTGCACATATTCCAAGGATTCCTCTGTAAAGCCCCTTGCTGAGATGTCTCCTCCCTCGTGAAACCATAAATGAAATCAGACTGTACCATAGAAGATCTGCTGAAATGTGTCCAAGAAAAAAGACAAACAAACCGATAAGTCCGAACTTGAGTGATATCAATACATAACCCAACCCGATTGTCATCCACCAGATTATCCAGTAGGGATTGGCCAGGCTTGTCAGTGCCCCGGCTACAATGGGTCCCCCCCAGGCCTTGCGTTCACTCACCAGTTCCGTATTAATATGCCTTATATCTTTCAACATATTTATTGACATCCAGAGCAAGGCACCTCCACCCATTATCCCTACTGTCCCCAGGATTTTTTCATTGTTTATTACATCTGCAAATCCCAGAAATATAATTCCTATGAGTACCACCTCCAGCACCCCGTGACCTAATATGATCATGGGCCCGGCCATAAATCCCCGCTTCGTGCTTTCCGATACAGTGAGGGATAGTACCGGTCCGGGCACCAAGGCCCCCGATAGTGCTATGACAAAGGAAGATATCAATATTCCGATTAAACTATCCAAAGTTAAAAACCTTTACGATATTCTTGCAAAAATATAACAGTAATTATATACAAGGTCAACGAATTATAGTTTTCGTTCCAATGTCATCTTAGTGGGGATAATAGTATGCGCAAAAAATTAAAACTCTTAATCGTAATCTGCTCTCTTTTGCTGACAATCCTGGTGATCGGGTTTTTGTCGGTTTTTTATGAGGGTGAAAAGCCTCTGATAAAACATGGTCGAGACATAAAGATCATGGGAAGAAATAGTACATTTGAAATCGCCTTCAGCGATATGAAAAGTGGTCTGAGAGGTGTGTCGATCACTCTTTCACAGAATGGCGAAGAACGGGTCATACATTCTGCCGACTTCCCGGTGCAGGGACATCATGAAGAGACCGTCTCCGTGGCGATTGACTATAAAACTCTCAAGTTGCACGACGGGAAGGCTACATTACAGATTTCGGCCATTGATCATTCTCTCAGAAAAAACCGAACCCTTATCTCTACCGAGGTGGTCGTAGATATTACACCTCCCAGAATATCACTCTTGAATTCGTCAAATTATATCAACCCGGGAGGATCCTGCATAATCACCTTTACACTCTCCGAAGAAGTCAAACGGGCCGGTGTCTCTGTTAATGATGATTTTTTTACCGCCTATCCCGTAACCCGATCAGGCAATTCTTATTATATAAACTATTTTGCCGCCCCCCTTGATGCGGATCAGATCGACATGAACATTAGTATTATTTCCGAGGATAAGGCAGGGAATACTGCTCTGAGGGCAGTCCCCTTTCACGTAAGGAAGAAGAAATTCCGTCGCGATACGATGCGAATCGGAGACAATTTTTTGAGAAACAAGATGCCGGAATTTAGTTATGTTCAAGAAAATTTACAGGATATTTCTCCAGTCGAATCGTTTATCCATGTGAATGAAATTGTGAGATCTGAGAATATCGACAAGATTATTTCACTGTGTAAAAATTCAGCAGACAGCCAACTCTGGGAGGGTGCCTTCCTGCGATTAAATAATGCTGCCACCATGGCGCACTTCGGAGATAAAAGGACCTATTACTACGGCGACAAAATTATCAGTAAAAGTACGCATATGGGAGTAGATCTCGCATCCACCAAAAACGCCATCGTCGAAGCCTCAAATGGAGGGATTATTGCCTTTACAGGGTACCTGGGAATATTCGGAAACATGGTAATTATCGATCACGGTCTTGGATTGTTCAGTCATTATGCCCACTTGAGCAATATTACCGTTAGCAATGCTCAACACGTCAAGAAAGGCGCCTCTATCGGTCATACGGGCATGTCGGGCCTCGCAGGTGGAGATCATCTCCATTACGGCATAATTGTGGGACATACATTTGTAAATCCCCAGGAATGGTGGGACCCTCACTGGATCAGAGACAATGTAGACAGGAAACTAGACCGCTCTTCGTGAGCGACTCTACTCTCGGCCAATGTCTCTGTGATTTATGTTGACCTTAAATTCTTTCCCTACAAAGTACCCTTTCAACTGATTGAGGATGACGACTGAACGATGCCTCCCACCGGTACATCCCAAGGCAATATTGAGATAGGTCTTCCCCTCTTTTTCATAGAGGGGTGTCAAAAAAGAGGTGAGCCTGTACAATTCATCAAGAAATTGTCTGGTTTCATCCCACTTCAAGACATACTCTTCAACCCTTCCGTCATTGCCATCGCAATCCTTCAAATCCTTGATAAAATAGGGATTGGGAAGAAACCGTACATCCATGACGATATCGGCATCGTGAGGAATGCCGTATTTGTATCCAAAGGATATAAGATTGATTATAATTTTCTTACCTTTGAGCGGTGTGTGATAGCGTCGTTGTATGATTTCCTTTAACTGGTGAATATTACAGAGCGATGTATCGATAATGTCGTTTGCCATACCCTTCAATGAACTCAGCGTCTCCCTTTCCAGTTTTATGCTTTCCAGGATGGTTCTCTCCTCTGAAAGCGGGTGGGATCTTCTGGTCACACTGAATCTCTGCAAAAGCACATCATCACCGGCTTCGAGAAATAATATCTCTATACGATATCCCTTTCCCTTAAGCTTCGAGATGACCTGTACATGCTTCTCGATAAAGGATCGCTCCCGCAGGTCCATGACGAGCGCTATCTTGGATATTTCACTCGCCGCGCCTGAACGAATCTCCAGAAATTTCGGAAGGAGAACGATGGGTAAATTATCGACACAAAAAAAACCGATGTCTTCCATCGCTTTCAGTACCGTACTCTTTCCAGAACCGGAGAGACCGGTTATTATAACGACTCGGAGATTTTTCATGTTTTCATTGTTAATCAATAATCCGCTTTCGCAGGTTAGAAAGCGTGAGTTCCCGATGAAGTTACAGCAGTGTCTTGTCTTTTTCCGTCACAATAGTATACATTTCATCAGTCGAATCGGCTTTCATGAGGGCCTTTTTGAAATCCTCATCCTTAAGCATACGAGATATTTTCGCAAGTGCCTTGAGATGTTGACCGGCCGAGTTTTCCGGCGCCATAAGCAGGAAGAAAATATGAACCGGGTTTCCATCCAGCGATTCAAAATCGATTCCGCTCTTGCTTATCCCGAGAGAGACAATAAGGTTTTCCAGACCCTGCAATTTCCCGTGTGGTATTGCAACACCTTCACCTATACCGGTGCTGCCGAGCTTCTCTCTCTCAAGCAATACCTCTACCATGGCTTCCCCGTTAACGGGCACATCTCCCTCTGAAAATACCCCCGACAACTCTGCCAAGACTTCTTTTTTAGTCTTTGACTTTAAATCCTTTATTATATAATTTTTCTCTGTCAGTTCCCCGATATTCATCTTTGTATCACTCCACCTATCAACTGCCCGCCTCTATCAGTACATAGTTACCATCTTCACGTCTGTATATGAGTCGCACTTCCTCTGATGACAAATCTCTATAAATAATAAATGTGTTTTTTGATTCTTCCATTTCCATCACTGCGTCATCGACAGACATCGGCTTCAGTACTACTCTTCTCGTTTCCGCAATGCCCGGCTGTCCATCATCTTCATGCTCATCTTCATAGGATGTCTCTGTCAATTCCATCTTTCCTGTTTTTGAGGCACTCTCTTTGTGATTTCTTATCTTTTCCTTATATTTTTTCGTCTGACGTTCAATTTTATCTACGACTTTATCAATGGCAAGAATCATCTCCTTGGCCTCTTCCTTCCCATTGAGCGTTATCCCTTTGGTCAACAACTTTATCTCAGCCACGCTTCTGAACTTTTCTACTGAAAGGATAATCTGGGCATCGATCGGTTTATCTATGTACTTCTGCATCTTGGCAAGTTTTTTTCCTGCGTAATCCTTCAGCCATTCTTCTGCGTCGGTATTACGAAATGTAAAAGAAATATTCATATTATATCTCCTCTTTTTTGATTCTGTTTACCGTAAGGTACCGGTTTTTATTTAGGGCATGTTAAAAAGTCAACCAGTATTTTGTTTTAATAAAAGTATTTTTTTCTCTTCGATGATGGAAGAATTTTCAGTGCATCTCTGTATTTCGCCACTGTTCTTCTTGCAATGGATATACCCAATTTCTCGAGAATATCGACAACCTGACTGTCGTTGTAGGGCTTACGTTTGTCCTCATCCCTGATTATCTTTTCTATCCGTTCCTTAACACTTTCAGATGCAATCAAATCACCATCAGTCCTATTGATACCGCTGCTGAAAAAGTATTTCAGCTCAAATATTCCCCTCGGTGTATGCATATATTTATTAGTTGTAACCCTGCTGATTGTCGATTCATGCATACCTATGTCTTCAGCGATATCCCGTAATACCATGGGTTTCAGATAGTTGATACCTTTATTGAAATACTCTTTTTGATGGTTCAATATACTTTCCGATACCCTGTAAATTGTCCTTTGCCGCTGCTGAATACTCTTTATCAACCAAGTGGCCGATTGCAGCTTATCCTTTATGTACTCTTTGCATGGATCTCCCTTGGAATTGCCACCCCTTCCACCGAGTATTTCCTTGTATAAATTGCTCACCCGGAGTTTCGGAAGACCGTCATCATTAAGCACTATGCGGTATTCATCCTCTGTCTTGAATACATATACATCGGGGATAACATACTGCGGTCTTTCATCACTGTATATCCTGCCAGGCTTCGGGTCCAGTGCGCTGATCAACTCTACGGCCTCCCTGACTTCCGTTAGGGAAACCTTCTGCCGCTTCATGATATTACCGTAGTTCTTTGTTTCCAGGTCCTTCAGGTGATCATCTATAATCCTCTTCGCCAAGGCATTGGAAGTACCCAGAAATTTCATCTGTATGAGAAGACACTCCTTGAGATCTCTGGCGGCAATCCCCGGGGGATCAAATTCCTGTATCTTTTTAACTACTTCCTCTACCTGGGCCATTCCAACATTTTCTAAAGTAGCTATTTCATCACAGTCCGACACAAGATACCCGTTGCTGTCCAGATTGCCGATAACCTGTTCGCCAATTCTCTTCTCGATCTCCGTGAATCGGGAAAGATTCATCTGCCACAATAGATGATCGGCAAGAGAAGTACTTTTAGTCAGCATATTTTCCAGAGACGGTTTTTCTCCATCTTCGCGTGAATGGGTTACCCCTATCGGTCCGAAATCTTCGATGAAACTGTCCCAGTCGATATCCTCTTTTCCGTCCCCTTCGCCTGTCACCTCTTTTATCTTTGTACTGATCTTTGCTTCGTCAATTCCCTGGACAGGTTCAGCCGCCGGTTCATCATCGAAGGTTTCTTCTTCCAGCAAGGGGTTCTTTTCCATTTCCTGATTAATTGCATGAACCAGTTCAATCCTTGAGAGTTGAAGGAGCTTAATAGATTGTTGCAGCTGCGGTGTCATAATCAGCTGCTGTGTCAATTTCAAATCTTGTCTAAGTTCAAACTTCACTTCTTTACCCGAGATCAAAATCTTCCCCGAGGTAGAATTTTCTTGCAACCTCGCTATTAGCTATATCATCTGGATATCCTTCCACTAAAACAGTACCCTCATTCACGATATACGCCCTGTCACATACCTTCAATGTTTCTCTTACATTGTGATCCGATATCAAAACCCCTATCCCCTTTGATTTAAGGGTCATAATGATCCCCTGTATATCCGAAACGGCAATGGGATCAATGCCTGCAAAGGGTTCGTCAAGAAGTATATATTGGGGAGATGTAACCAGTGCCCTTGTAATCTCCACTCTCCTCCTCTCTCCCCCGGAGAGTGAATAGGCCCTATTTTTTGCAAGGTGAGAAAGTCCAAGCTCTTGCAAAAGATCTTTCAACCTGTTATGGCGCTCTTCCTTGGAAATATCGAGGGTTTCCAGGATCGAAAGGATGTTCTCTTCCACCGTAAGTTTCTTGAATATCGACGGCTCCTGCGGAAGGTAGTTGATCCCCTTGCGTGCCCTCATGTACATGGGGAATGATCCTATATTTTCTCCATTAAGAAGGATACTTCCCCCCTCAGGACTCACCAGTCCCACAACCATGTAAAAGGTTGTCGTCTTGCCGGCGCCGTTAGGCCCCAAAAGCCCTACAACCTCACCACGATTGACTACCAGACTGACCTTGTTTACAACCCTTCTTCCACTGTATGTTTTTACCAGATCCTTCGCTAAGAGTTCGCCCATCGTATTTTGCTATTTCTTTTCCTCTTTAGGATTTTTGGTAGCCGTTACTCTCTCCTTTTCATCCATTTTCACGGTGCCCCTCTTTTCCTCTTTAGGATATATGGTAGCCGTTACTCTCTCCTTTTCAGCCCTTTCCACGGTGCCCCTCTTTTCCTTCATGAAAAAGGTTATTTTACCCCCTTTGATGATATTTTTCCCCTCATGCAATACCGCATTACCCGTTACAAGGACCTTCTCTTCTTCATTAAAAAAAACGGCGTTATCTCCCGTAACAATCCGATCCCCCTGAACTATTCGCACCCTCCCCCGTGCCTCGATCCGTTCCATGTCACCGGCATTCATCGCTCCGGCGGTACCGGTCTCCTTTGTGTCGCCGCTCTTTTTTTTGTAGAAGACATAGAGTTCATCGGAATTGATTACAGTATCCCGCTGATTAACTTGAACATTCCCGGAGAAGACAGCCAGCTGTTTACTGTCATACACATCGAGACGATCGGAGGTAATTTGTACGGGTTTACCTTTGGGAGTTATTTCCTGCCCCCACACCGAAAAGGGGGGGGAGCACACTAACATGATCAATAGTATCAACAATAATTTCTTTTTCACAGACATATCCTTACTTCTGCCAGTTTACGATAGTCGCCCTTACATGAGACAAGAGCGCCAGTCTTTTTTCCTTAATTAAAATTGATAATCCCCTACCTTTGACCTTGATTGCCTGATTCTCCATTGCCACAGGGCTGTCTGTAAAAATCCTTTTATCTTTACAGACATACCGTATATCATCACTCTCAAAACGTTCGTTGCTGTCCGAGGTCACCACTACGTTTCCATTGACTTCGATATCCTTTGTTTCAGTATTGAGTCGTCCTTTATCGCCCGTCATAAAGTATATCTTTCCATCGGAGGTAATGAGCTTGACGCGGACATTTATAAATGATGCGTGGGACTCATTCTTGAAATACTGTGCCTTATCTGCGTTGATCTCCCACACGACATCTGAATCGCCCACTTCCGTATAGTGAAAATCCTTTACCTGAAGATCGGCCGTATCGGATATTATCTTCAGTATTCCTTCCTTGTCGTTCTTCCCCAGCATCACAAAGAGCACTACACATATTATCCCGACGATAAGGATAGAAACACCTACAATCGATTTCTTCATCCCACTCACTTTTGACAAACCGGTAAAAGTCATTTTCGAGCGGATTTGAGCATTTCGGGAAACAGATGATTGTGGTGATTGGCGTTAAGAAAATCTAATTGTATGAGTGCGTTAGCACGAGTTTTAGATTTTTAGCCAAGCATCGAAATCATCCCCGAAATGGTCTTCCAGCGAGAAAATATGACTTTTTGCCGAACCATCACTTTTGCTTTTTGCCCGGCAAAAAACTATAACACCCCCCATGTGATATGTAAAGGTGATTTGACCTAGAGGGAAGGCTTGAAACCGTATCTCGAAGCCACGATATCCCACTTGCCCTGAACCTTCAATATAACCTCGCATACTTCTCTTACAGCACCTCGCCCTCCCCTTTTACTCGTTACGTAATGGGCGGCATCCCTGGTTTCCCTGCATGCATCGGCCACGGCCACTGAAAAGCCCACCCTCGTTAACACGGGGATATCGATGAGATCATCGCCTATGTAGGCCACGCACCGTTCCTCCATACCCTTCTTTTCAAGGATCTCTTTTAACGTCTCCAGCTTATTTATTGCTCCCTGGTAGTAATCCGTCACACCGAGCTCCCTGGCACGATGTTCAACTACTTTTGACGTTCTCCCCGTGAGAAAGACGATATCAATTCCATATTTCATGAGGAGTTTCATCCCGTGGCCGTCTTTCACATCGAAATGTTTCGTTTCATTTCCCAGATCATCTATGATGACCCTTCCATCGGTCATGACGCCATCCACATCGAGTATCAATAACTTGATATTCCGAATCCTCTCCATCTGTTTTTCATCAATAGTTATGGCCATACCTTCCCTTTCATCGATCTTTACATCTTTACTATCTCATCGATTTTCTTCAAACTGTTCAGAAAATCGGGAAGGGCATCAAGGTAGAGAGAGTTGGGACCATCACACAACGCGCACGCCGGATCGGGATGCACTTCAATAAAGAGTCCATCGATACCCGTGGCAACGGCCGCCCGCGCAAGATATATTGCCATATCCCGTTCACCACCCGAGGAGTCTCCGGCACCTCCCGGAAGCTGAACACTGTGTGTGGCGTCAAATACCACTGGATATCCCAGATTCCTCATTATAGGGAGGGAACGCATATCTGCAACAAGATTATTATATCCGAAACTCGCCCCCCGCTCTGTAATCATGACATTTTCATTTCCTGTTGAGATCACCTTTTTTAAAATATTTGACACGTCCCAGGGAGCTAAAAATTGACCCTTCTTGATATTGATGATGTTGGCTCTTTTTGCTATCTCTATCACGAAGTCCGTCTGCCTGCATAAAAATGCCGGTATCTGAAGGATGTCGAGTATCCGCGATGCCTCCTCTATCTCTTCAAAACGATGCACATCGGAAATAACAGGGACGTGCACTTCCTCGCTTATCCGGCCCAATATATCGAGCCCTTTCTTCAAGCCCGGCCCTCTGAAGGAACCCAGCGACGATCTGTTCGCCTTATCGTAGGATGCCTTAAATATAAAGGGAATTCCAAGCTTTGACGTCAGTTTCTTTAAATAGAGGGCAATATCTATCGCTCCATTCTCATCCTCGATAACACAGGGACCGGCTATCAATACAAAAGGAGCCCCCCCTCCCATCACAAAATCTCTTATCCTGATCACTTTCATCGCAGACATGCTTTCCTCCATCGTTATCTATCCCTTGTGTTTTTGTTCCAGCATTTTGATCCTCATTTCCGGTATCTTACGTGCGGCCCGCGTAAGGTCCGGATTCAGTTGATAGGCATTCCTGTAGTTATTCAATGCCTCTTTATAATCGCCCTTCTTTTCCAAGGCCGCTGCCAAACTGAAATATACGGAATAGTCTTCACTATCCAGTTTCAATGACGCTAGATAATTTTCTATTTCATTGTCTATATCTCCCTTCAGACCATGGACGTAACCCAGGCCGGAATAAAATTCCGGCCGTTTCGGATCCAATTTGATCATCCTCTGATAAGCCCCTGCAGCCTCCTTATATTTCTTTTTCTTTACATAATGATCTGCCAAAATCGTCAAGACCTTAATGGTCGGTTTGTAGGCGGTAAACTTTTCATATGCTTCAATTGCCTTTTTGGTATTTCCGAGTTTTTCATAGGCAATGGCAAGATTGTAATGGATCTCTTTGTCCTTAATCCCGTATTGTAAGGCCTTATTGTAATTATCGACGGCTTCCTTATATTTTTTCAGCTCTCCATAGGCAAATCCAAGGTTTGCGTAAACTGAGGAATTTTTGGGAGATTTTTTTATACTCTTCTCATAAAAGACGATAGATTTTTTATAGTCCTTTTTCCTCAGATAATATTCCGCCAGCCTCAGAATTGCATCGGTGTCGTTCGGTTTTATCTTTAACACCCTTTTGTATTCTTCAGCCGCTTTCTCATATTGTTTTTCCCTTTCGTAGGCAACGGCGAGATTAAAATGAACGACGGGATCTTTCGGATTAATGGAAATTGCCTTTTTATAACTTTCAACCTCTTTCTTGAGGAGACCCTTTCCCCCGTATGCAAGCCCAATATTTGCGTAGACTGAAGAGTTTCGAGGGTTTTTCTTTATTATCTTCTCATAGAGTCCTATTGCCTTGTCATACTCTTCGGTCTTTAGATAGTTATGGGCCAATGCATCCATCACTACGGCATCACCGGGCATCTTCTTTAAGACCTTCTTATACTGCACTATGGCACTCTTTATACTCCCCGCCCTCTCGTAGGCCTCTGCCAGCTGGTATCGAACCTCCACGTTACCGGAATTCTTCTTCAGTGCAACCTTATAGTTGGCAATCGCACTTTTCCATTTCCCCAGTTTACCGTATGCGTAGGCAATATTTGCATAGGCAACATCATCGGAGGGATTAATTCTTATTATCCTCCTGTACAGGGGGATTGCCTTTGCATATTTATTGCTCTGCATATACAACTTTGCCACTTCGATTAAGGACGCCAGATCATTAGGTTCCTTCTTAAGCGCCTTTTCATATTCCGAAACGCCGCTGGTGATCTTTCCCGATTCGATGTAGGCCTTTGCCAGCATCTTCCTCACTTCGATATCATCCTTTTTCATCTCTACGGCCCGTTTCAGATATTCTATCTGTGACCGCTTATTTTTAGATCCCTTTGCATATCGAAGCCAATCCTGGGGTGAAATCTTCACGTCTATCGGTATAGAACCAATGATCTCATCTTCGTGTTTAACGCGTATATTGAAGTCCTTATTTTTATTACCTCTATCGCCACTGACTACCTTGTCGACGAGCACTATTCCTTTCAGCAACACGCCCATATCATTTGCTTTACCCATACCTTCGATATCAACGCTTATACCCTTGCCAAAGAGTATATCCGTCGATACCCTTTTAACGACAAATTCATCACGGTATGAGACCTCAAACCTGTTCCCCTTTTTTAGCCTGAAATCCTTTCCGTTTTTCTCTACATCGATATAATAGAAGTCGGGTGTGCGGTCCATAATCGTGGACAGAAAGGCATTTTTTATCCTATAGACACGTTGGGCGACTGCCCCTTCATGGCTTTCAGCCAGCAACTGATTTAATACAATCCCGCCGATGAAAGATACTGCCACGAGGATAACTATAATCCATATATAGAGTGATTTACCTCTCTTTTCTCCCTTAACGTGCTTACGAGACCTGTAGTAGTCCATTTTTAACCTCTTGGATGATATTTCCGGTGGATGTCTTTCATTCTTTCCCTGGTAACATGAGTATATATCTGTGTTGTCGATATGTCAGAATGCCCCAGCATGACCTGGACTGAACGAAGATCCCCTCCTCTTTCCAATATATGCGTTGCAAAGGAATGCCGGAACGTATGGGGATAAACCTTCTTCATTATACCTCCCTTCTTAGCATATTTTTTTACAATCTTCCAGAATCCCTGACGCGTAAGCCCTCTGCCGGACCTGTTTAAAAAGAGAACCGTTGTTGAATTCCCCTTCAGCAGCACAGGTCTCTCCCTGTCGACATAGCGACTCAGGTGATCGTAAGCCACCTGCCCGATCGGGACGATTCGCTCCTTACCCCCCTTTCCCATTACTATCAGATATCCTGTCTGCCAGTTTATGTTATTTATCGTAAGCATGATCAATTCCGATACCCGTATCCCCGTAGCGTAGAGGAGTTCCATCATAGCCTTGTCTCTTCTTCCGAGGACATGCTTCACATCCGGTTGATTGAGGAGATTTTCCATCTCATCCTCGCTCAATGTATCTGGAAGATGCATCCATGTCTTGGCAAGTGAAATATGTGCAATGGGATTTTCTTTTATCGTACCCTGGAGGATGAGATATTTGTAAAAACCCCTGAGCGCAGCCAGTGCTCTATTTGCAGAAGTCGGGATAAGTCCGCTCTTTTTCAGACCTCCAAGATATCCAATGACATGATCGGAGGATATGTTCTGTATATCCCTTATCCCCCTTTTCTCCATGTTTCCCATATATCTGTTAAGATCTCTGCTGTAGGCCTCGAGTGTATTGAGCGACATCCCTCGTTCAACGGCCAGAAAATTTATATATTCATCGACAAACCGATACATGTGACCGCCTCTATCCACAATTCACTGTAGTCTAAGTAATATAGCAACATATTTCAAGATTGTTATGTAATTATTATTTGAATGCAAATTGATCCCGGTGTATAGTGCATATATTCACAGAGAAAACAGTTTCATACCTTGACCCATCTTTAAGGCCGGAAACACAAAACCTGTCCATGTATACAAAGAATGGTGTGGCTTTATCACTATGAAAGAAACGATTAAAAGGATCACGGTCATAACACTTTTGTTAGTCCTTATGGGTATCTCCTTTTCGGGATATGCCGATAGATATACCGGAATTCTCGGTATAAACACAATGGCTGAATCGAATGACCGGTATCTGCAGCAGTCCTTTGATAAGGCCCTTGATGGATTTTTGATAATATCGGGAATCAAGATGGTCCTGGCTGTCATTGAAGGAAGTGATGTTGGTGTGGGGTTTAACCTGGAAATCGGCGACATCGTCCAACCCGCCTATGACTATGTTGATGTGGCGTGGCAGACCGTTCTTACCGGCTCCGTCGTTCTCCTCATGACGAGATACTTCCTACAGGCTGCCGCAATCCTGGATCACTGGTGTCTCTCAATTACACTTCTCTTTCTATTGCTTTTCCTTGCCGCCAAATGGTTTTTACCCTCTTTTCAAAGGTCTTTTCGTTTTTTTAAAAATGTCTCTCTTATTATGGTTGTCATTACCGCCGCTTTATACGTCATCTTTCCCATTTCCGTCACCGGTGGCGCCTTCCTGTCACGTATCATTACCCAGCCCTCCATTCAGGAGGCTCAGGCGGGATTGGAAAATCTTCAGAAGGAACTGTTTCCTCTCAATGAAGACGAGAATGGCGGCATTCTGTCCACATCAAAAGAGATAAAGAATCGTATTGACTTCGTTTTACAATACCTAAAAGAAAAGACGAGAGAGCTGACTGTGTGGATCATAAAACTCATTGCCGGATATATCTTCGATTGCATCGTCTTTCCCTACGCCCTCTTTTTGATACTGATCTGGTTCACACGTATTGTTGCCGGGTACCTCTTCGGAATCAGTGACAGGCAGTCATTCCGCCATGACCTCGAACACATTTTCAAGAAATATTACAGATTACCGTCGGAAGGAAGCAGTACCCCTTCGTGATCCCATTATGACGTCATAATTGACAGTAATAAATTTCAGGAGGCGAGTCCATGACTAACGTTGATCCCAATTGGTACATCACGCAACAGACCTTTCCTGAACTTCTTCACAGAAATGTAGAACAATATGGAGCCAGACGTGCTCAATGGTGGAGAAATCTTTCAGGAGAGACGGAATCCCTCACCTATTCAGGACTTGGCCGGATTGTGGCGGAACTCTCCTCCGGTCTCATAAAATCGGGCATCGAGAAGGGTGATCGTGTTGCCATCATGGCCGGCACCTGCCCTCAATGGGTATGGGCGGATTATTCGATTTTATGCGCCGCAGGGATAACCGTCTGCATTTACCCAACCCTTTCGACAAAGGAAATTGCATACATAATCAATGATTCAGGTTCTCGTATTCTCTATGTGCAGGAGGAAAACCTCAAAAAAGTTCTCGACGTCCGCAACAAGATGCCCGCACTGGAGAAATTGATCCTTCTTGAAGACGCAATTTCCCATGATAATCCGGATATCCTCGACCTCAACAGGATTCGGAATGAAGGCAGAAAGTTACTCAAAGATGATAGTTCACTCTACGAAAACCGCTGGAAATCGGTTGGACTCAATGACAAAATGACAATCGTATACACGTCAGGGACTACGAGTATGCCCAAAGGAGCCGTACACACCCATTTGAGCGTCAACTCCGCCTGCCTGAGGGACATGAAGAGTGTGCCCCGATTGAAAGACGACGACGTTTTTCTCTCCTTTCTCCCTCTCTCCCACACATACGAACGACAGTGCGGTCACGGGACTGCCATGCATGGCGCCGTCACCGTTGCCTATTCTTCACCCAAGACACTGGTCGAAGATCTGCAGATTTTCCGACCCACCATATTCATGTCCGTCCCCCGCATCTACGAACGGATATACATGGCAATGAGGGAGAAGGCATCACAATCTCCCGTAAAACAGGTGATTTTCAACTATGCCCTTAAGACTGGTTTTGCAGTCATCAAGGCCAGGTCCGACGCGAATGGATTCGTCGACATGTCTGAAGATGCAGATCTCTTCGGCAGCCTGGGACCGGCACTGAAATTGAAATATAAATTTGTCGACAAAATTCTCTTCAGCAAGGTGAGACAATTGTTGGGGGGCCGGTATCGCTTTGCCTTTTCAGCAGCCGGCAGCCTCCCTGCCGAACTTTGCAAGATATTTATGGCAATGGGAGTCCGAATATATGAGGGATATGGTGCGACGGAAACATGCAACACAGTCAATCTCAATAGACCGGACAAGGTTCTTCCCGGATCCGTCGGCTGTCTTTCGCCAGGTGTTGAGGGACGTCTTGCTGAAGATGGCGAATGGCTCGTGCGCGGTGAAAACAACATACGGGAATACTGGAACGATCCCGATGCCACAAAAAATGCCTTTACCGAGGATGGGTTCTATAAAACAGGAGACATCGTCGAAATGCTTGCAGATGGTTACATCAAAATCATCGACAGGAAGGCAGGCCTCATGGTCCTTGATACAGGGAAAAATGTACCCTCCGCAAAAATAGAAAACCAATTTTCTCTCAGTAAATATATCGACATTCTCATTCCTCTCGGTGACAACAGAAAGTTTATCACCGCCATCGTAGTTCCAAACTTTGATGCCTCTATCGATTATTTCGACAAAAAGGGAATCGCTTACGACAAAGAGGCCCTCCTCTTTTCCGGTTCAGGAGCGACGCGTGTCTGCATCGAAGTGGGCAACGATTTTGTCACGAATGATGAACTGAGGAAGTTGATCGACGAAGATATCAAGGAGGCGAATGAAGAGCTTGAAGAATACGAGCGGATACGAAAGTACCACATCGTGAGACATAAAATGACTGAAGAGACGGGGGAGATTACGCCGACATTGAAGATCAAAAGAAGTATCGTCCTGAAAAACTTCCAAGAAGAGATAGAGAGGATGTATCGTGAAGGCTGAAGCTAGAGCTTGATCTCAAGCAGATCTCTCGCCAGCGTGAGCGGCCCTCTGTATGTATTCCTGCATTCTCTTTCGATATCGAAGTCGTCGCATTCTGGATAAAAATGTGTGAGCACGAGGTGTTTCACCTGCGCCTCTCTCGCAATGTTCCCCGCAATCGATGGCGTCAGGTGCCCCTTAACCTTCATACTGTCGGGGAGTGCCGATTCACAGATCAGGAGATCGACGTCACGTGCCAGATCAACGGCGCTCTGACAATAGTCTGTATCGCCTGTATAGACGATAGAAATCCCATCCGGTGTTTCCAGTCTGTATCCTATACTGCTCTCTATGTGCTCCATGGGACGGGTATAGACATCGACAAAACCCAGAGAACGGTGATCGGATGATGAATTGTCACACTCAATTACATCGATCATACCCTCACCCAGATCGATCCAGTCACCGTAAACATCCCGCAGCCTGTTATAAAACAGCCCAAAACCTGATGCAGCAACTATTGTAAGAGGTAATTGTCGCCTTCGGTTTTTCGGGTATTTACTGGCAAAGATGAAGGGTACGAATTCACCGGTGTGATCGGGGTGAAGATGGCTGAAAAAAAGGTGTGATACCTCGGATATACCAACCCCTTTTTCGAGAAGTCGCCCTATGGTACCCATACCCATATCGAAGACCAGTTTCTTTTCATAGATTTCCACAAGAACTGACGACGCGCTCCTCTCCAATGAGGGAACGCAGGTACCTGAACCGAGAATCGTTACTCTAATATCTTTCATTGTTGTCCAACCCCGCTTCATCGAGCGATCGATTTTTCGTCGAGGCAATTTCTAAGCCCTTCCAAAATCATCCTCAATCCGTTCTATGTCATCTTCACCAAAATATTCACCCGTCTGCACCTCTATAAAGACGAGATTTGTATCTCCCGTATTCCTCACCCGGTGAAGCGTCCCCCTCTCAATGTTCACCGATTCTCCCTTTTCCACTTTCACCTCGTCGGCATCCAGTGTTACCAAGGCAGTTCCGGCAATGACATACCAGTGTTCATCCCTCTTTTTATGTTTCTGGAGGGAAAGGCGTTTTCCCGGATAGACGACGATCCTTTTTACCTTGTGATCAGGCTCGTCTGAAAGAACCTGATAATACCCCCAGGGACGATGATCCTCTTCCATTGTACACCCCCTATCTATACTCTTTTAACGTCTCTTCGAACCCCTTCAGTGAATTTTCTATGGTTGACTCCTCGACACAGTAGGCAATCCGCATATGGCCCGGTCCACCGAAGCCGCTTCCCGGTACGGTGAGAATATTCCTTTTCTGAAGGGCACCGACGAATTCCACATCATCCTCTATCGGCGTTTCGGGAAAGAGATAGAAGGCCCCTTCAGGCTTTTCAATCGCGTACCCTATCGACGAAAGTCCCTGGCATAACAGATCACGTCTCCTTTTATAGAGTTCACTGTCGACGGTTATGCCCTGCATTTTCCCTATAACACGCTGCATCAATGCCGGCGCATTCACGTAGCCCAGTATCCTGTTGCACATAATCGCCCCACCCGTTATGATTCCAATATCCGACATGTCCGGATTCAGGGCGAGGAATCCTATCCTCTCCCCGGGGATAGACAGGTTCTTCGAATAGGATGTGGCGATCAGGCTGTTTTTGTATGACTTCATGACGCTGGGGACCGTTACGCCATCATATACGATATCACGGTAGGGTTCATCGGAAATGAGATATATCTCCTTCCCCAGTTCTACGCTCTTTTCCTCCAATATGAGGGAAAGGGCCCTTATGGAATCTTCGTCATAGACCTTACCCGTGGGATTATTGGGTGAATTAATAAGGACAGCCTTTGTCCTTTCAGAAATGGCTCCCTTTATAATATCGAGATCGAGCGAAAAATCGTCATGTGTCTTGACCAGTTGTGGCACTCCTCCGAAATTGTCCAGATAAAACCGGTATTCCACAAAGAAAGGTGTGGAAATAATGACTTCATCGCCGGGATCAAGAAGTGTCTTTAATGCCACGTTCAGGGCACCGCCGGCACCGCAGGTCATTATAATATTATCGGCCGCAATTTCTACGCCATGCTCCCCGCTCATATAGGCGGCAACTTCCTGCCTCACATCAAGGTATCCCGCATTGGGCATATAGCTGTGCATCGCCGGCATTTCCTCGGCCACAATTTCTCTCAAAATCTCCTTGAATCGTTCAGGAGGACTTACATCGGGGTTACCGAGGCTGAAATCAAAGACATTTTCCGCACCAAACTCCTTTTTTAATCTCACACCGTCCTCAAACATCTTCCTGATCCATGAGGATTGCGATATAAAACCTTCAATCTTCCGTGATATTGCCACAACTCATCTCCTTTCGACGGGATCAGGCCTTAACATTTGACATTTCATCTCTCTCGTAACCTGTCCCAGTATACTTCTTAAATTCTGGTCCTTTATAATTTTATTCTTGAATCTCCTGTTATGCTGGCTCACTGCCGGGGCCTTCATGCCGTAGTAGTCTCCTATTTCTTTGAGTGAAAAACCTCCCTGTTGCTGACTCATATAGAGGCACAAACCCTTATAATAGGGGCTCTTGATCCCCGCTGTATACTTGATAGTATTTTTAATACCTTCGAGGGTCATCCTCTTTTCTATCTCTTTTAATGCCGGAATGTTCCGTATATCAGCATTCTTTTCATCAATCCATTTCTCTTTTATCTTATCAATAAATTGTGGACTACCCAGGAAGGTCGATCCCACGACCTGTTCCACAGGTCGCCTGTCATGAACATCATCTTGAGACAGGACGAAGCTTTGATAATTTTCCTGACAACTCCCCTTCCCCTCTGTGAAAAATGCCAATATAAAATCCGTTGCAAGCCAGTCAGGTTTTTTCACCATGCCGATGTAACAGGCATAGCTGGACCATGCATACTCCGACGGATTTCTTACGAGACCCTCTCGAAGGGGATTGAGATGGATGTATCTCGATAATTCCTGACTGTATGCATCTTTCTCCACGAGGATCGCCTTATATCGTCCCTGGAAAAGATGCCCCGCTCTTTCCTTCCTCAGATTAAAATAGGTAGTGTAAGACCCGTTAATGAGATGACAAATTCGTGAGAGATTCGCCTTCGGCGTTTCAATCAATAGATGATAGTGGTTGTTCATGAGGCAGTATGCATGAATAATGGCATCGTAGCGCTCGTGGGCCGATTCGAGGTATGAGAGAAACCGCTCTCTGTCTCCCTTCGTTTCAAATATTCTCCCCTTCTCATTTCCTCGTGCCGTGATGTGGTAGAATGCACCTGGGTATTGAATCCGAAGCGGTCTCGTCATGTCTTATCCTTCTCTATTCGCTGCAATTTCCGATCCCTGTTTTTCGACGCTGTTTGAAAGACAGTCTACATATATGCATCGGCAACATTCATATCGTTTGATTGTTGTTGCCAGGACAATCATGGAAAGTACATATATAATCAGGAATTCCGGTAGTTTGATCAGCCAGTATAATGGCAGTAACACAATGATCACAGAGACAGTAATGGTTATGGCCTTTTCACTCGCATGCAGGGCCCCCGGTTTTCCTTGAAATAATTTCGGAACTCCCCAGAAAAACATGCACTTTATTACCCTTGTCCCGTTGATATAGTAAGGGCAATGGGAACAGTAAAATTTCATAATACTTGTGACAAGAACGATCGATAGTGCTATATATATCGGTAACCACGTGGGAAAATTCTTGTAGATTGCAATCGATGCCGTTACTACCGGTACCACCGCTACGAGATTCCAGTATATATAGTCAGTGAAACGATGCTGATATTTCAGATTTATTTCGGGTCTATTCATATCCTATCCTTGAGGGAATTCTACCAATTCCCCACGATTATGTCAAATGTTGAGACCTGACCCCGTTGGAATATAATTATGAAGGCAGGATTTATTCAGTCCAATCCTATTTTTGGAGATATCGATAACAACTTAAAGGCCATATCCGATCTTACAGAAGGTATCGATTGCGATCTTCTCGTTCTTCCCGAGTTATGCAACACGGGATATCTCTTTGTATCACAGGATGAAGTTGCAGCCCTCTCGGAGGAGATACCGGGTGGCAAGACAACGGAAACCCTTACCGCCATTGCACGAAAATCCAATTGCCATATTGTGGCAGGACTCCCTGAAAGATGGGGAGATTCCTTTTACAATTCCTGTGTCCTCGTCTCTCCCGAGGGATATGTAGGAACCTATCGAAAGGTTCACCTCTTTTTCGAGGAAAATAAGTGGTTTCAACCGGGAAATATCGAATTTCCCGTCTACGACATAGGGTCCTGTCGCATAGGCCTCATGATATGCTTTGACTGGATTTTCCCTGAAGTAGCCAGGAGCCTTACGCTTAAAGGCGCCGATGTCCTCTGTCATCCCTCCACACTGGTTCTCCCCTTCTGTCAGCAGGTCATGCTGACGAGATGCTTGGAAAACCGCGTCTTCGCCATTACGGCAAACAGAATCGGTACCGAATCGAGGGGGACTAGGACGCTTACCTATACGGGGCAGAGCCAGGTAGCCGCCCCCGACTCATCCATACTCCACAGGAGTGACGACAAAACGGAAGGGGTGACAGTCATTGATATTGACATCAGTATGGCCCGCGATAAAAATGTCACTGAATTTAACAACATCTTTGAAGACAGGAGACCCGAATTTTACAGGAATCTCGTTCCTTCTACCTGATCAGTTCGTCCTTCAACTTTTTTGCCATGATACGCTCGTAGAATGCGGGGAAGAGGCGATTGATCAAGTAGGATAGTTTACCAATCCCTGTAAGGACGAGTATATTTTTCTTCCTGAGAGCGGCCCTGTAAATCTCTTCGGCGGCATGTTCCGGCGTATCCACTCTTCCAACTATGGATTGCGGGTGCGTCGTGACCCTTCCATCACCGCCCAGTGCTCGTGATTGAAGGTTGGTCTTTATAAATCCGGGACAAACAATCATGATATGCACGCCATGATCTCGCATTTCACTTCTCAGTGAAGTGAAGAGGCCATGCAGGGCATGTTTGCTGGCGCAATATCCCGATCTTCCCAGAAGGGGCGCAACCCCCGCTATGCTCTCAGTTACGATTATCATTCCGCGCCGTTCTATAAGACTTGCTATCGCCGCCTTGGTGCAGTGGAGGGAACCGAAGAAATTTACGTCCATTACCCGCCGGTAGACAGCTACGCTGGTATCGACAAAGGCGCTCCTCTGTGTAATCCCCGCATTATTTACCAGAATATCGATGCCGCCGAAATGCTCTATTATGCTGCCCATTGCATGGTTGCACTCTTTTTCTTTCGTTACATCGCATGTAAGGGCAAGAACTTCTATGCCCCCTTTCTTCAATTCCCTTTCACAAAGCTGAAGGGCATCGTTGTCTGCATCAAGAAGACCGATTCCGGCCCCCTCTCTTCCAAATTTCCCGGCTATGGCCCTTCCGATGCCGCTCGCACCCCCCGTTACCACAACGACCTTGTCATGATACTCGGACAGTGACATTTCAAATCACCTCATCTTTCAATGGAATTCGCGTAAAGATGAAGGCCGTAATAAGTCCGGCGATTATATGCCATATACCCCACCAGGCGACGATGATGGCCATGCCGCCCAATCCCTCGAAAAAGTTAAAGACCAGTACCAGCCCCAGGGCTGAATTCTGTATTCCCACTTCTATGGTCACGGCCCTCGTGTCCCGATCATCAAGTCCGAAGAGTCGGCCCGACCAGTATCCGAGATTCAGTGCCAACGCATTATGGAGTAAGACAAAAAAGGCAACGAGACCGATAACCCGCAGGAATATACTCCAGTTTGCCGCAAGGGCGCCACAGACTATGATGATAAAGAATACCAGTGAAAATATCTTGAAGGGCTTCCTTACCCGGTCCGCCAGGGAAGGAAATATTCGCGACAACGAAAGACCGATTACCAGTGGAATACCCAGAATAACGAAGATGGTGACAAAGACATCGAAAGGGCTTAATCGTACACTCTCCAGGATTACTGCGGTGTCGGGATTAAATCGGCCCCAGACAGCCAGATTGAGTGGCGTCATGATAATCGCGGCGGCCGTCGATACGGCCGTCATGCTTATGGAAAGGGCGGAGTTACCCTTTGCCAGGTACGTAATTATATTGGAAAGGTTTCCACCGGGACAGGCTGCAACCAGAATCATCCCCAATGCCATAGAAGGATGGGGCCGTAAAATAAGCGTAAAGAGAAAGGTAAAGAGGGGGAGCAGTATGAACTGCGTCCCCAGGCCAATGAGTGGAGCCTTGGGTGACACGCATATGCGTTTAAAATCCGCTACCTTCAAATCAAGGGCGACTCCAAGCATCATCAAACCGATGGCCGCATTAAGAACCAGAAGACCCTGGGCATTAAAATTCAATCTCACCTGATCAACGGCTGCCAAATCCATAATAGGCTCCTCTCAATGGAATAAAATAAATGGTCCAGTTTATGTCTTACTCTTGCTTCAAATTATTTACACCCCTTACGATAGACAATCTCCTCACGCCCGATAGGCCCCAATGTTTGCAAGTGCCACACTCCCCGGGCTTATGGTAGTCGGATCGGTCAACACATTAATGCAGGCCGTCTTTCCCGACTGAAAGGCCTTTTCAAGGGCCGGCTGTATCTCATCAGGCTTTTCTACCAGTATACCGACACCGCCCAGCGCCGTCACCATATCATGGTAGGGAACATTTCCGATGAGCGTCCCCGCATCGATGGCGTGTCCAATTTTCAATTCCTGGCTGTGACGTATCATGCCCCATCCGAAATCATTGCTTATGATAACGACGATGGGAATCTGTTTTCTCAGGGCGGTTTCAAATTCCATAAAGTTGAATCCCACCGATCCATCGCCCACAACGAGACAGACACGTTTATCGGGATTCAGTATTTTCGCTGCATTAGCAAAGGGAAGTCCAACGCCGAGACATCCGAAGAGTCCCGAATCGAGATAATGCCCCGGTTTACGAGCAGTTCTTGTCATTCCCATCCAGACCTGCGTATCTCCACCGTCCGCCATAACGAAATCATCATCGCCATCCATATAATCGTTGATTTCCTTCATAAGTCTCATCGGGTGAATGGGAACATTTTCACTTGTCCAGTTAGCGAGCGACTGCGCCTTTGTTGTTTCTTCTTCCTTCTTTAGTGATTCCACCCACCCCTTGAATCTTTCCTGAAGGGCATCGGCAATCCCCCTCTCTTCGATGATGCCGTTACACACCTTAAGTATTTCATTAACATCACTGACAACAGGCAGATCGATGGTCCGGTTCCTTCCGATTTCTCCCGGTTCTATGTCTACATGGATAATCTTGGCATCCTTCTTGAAAATATCGCCAAAAAGGTAATAGAGACTGACTCTCGTTCCGAGAAGTATCACCAGATCGGCCCCCATATTCGCAGAAGCGGCCGCTCCCGGTCTGATTGCCAGTGACGATTCAAAACACAAGGGATGGGTATCGGGAATTGTCCCTCGTCCCAGGGAACCTGTCAGGACAGGGGCTCCCGTGTGTTCTACAAACCGTATCAGTTCTTCCGATGCGCCTGAGTACCAGGTTCCACTGCCGGCAATGATAATCGGTTTCTCCGCCTCTTCCATCATCTCGATTATCTTTTGAGATTTCAAGAGATCAACGGGATGTGAGTCGATTATCGTATGAGGTCGTTTGCAATTCTCGTCCTTCACCTTTTTATTGAGGATATCGACGGGAAGTTCAAGATACACCGGTCCCGGTCTCCCACTCATTGCAACTCGATAGGCCATATCGACATATTCATAGACACGTTCAGGGGTCTGACATACAAAGGCCTTCTTGACAATCGGCTCAATGACAGGCAGCTGGTACATATCCTGAAGATCAAGTTTTTCCGTCGATTCGATTCCCACACACCCCGCAATAAGCAAAAGGGGCGCATTGGCCAGTTTTGCATTCATGACCGCCGACAGGGCATTCGTAAAACCGGGACCTGCCGTTACCATGGCGACTCCCGGTTTTTTCGTCAACCGGCCGTAGGCCTCTGCCATGAATACCGCCGCCTGCTCATGGCGCGTGTCGAACATCTTTACGGAAGAATGTTCCAGATGCTGATATATGGGTGTAATATGACCACCGCTCAGTGTAAATATATATTCCACTCCCCTGTCTATGAGGGCCTCCGCTGCTAGTTGAGCACTTATTATTTCTCCCATTTTTTCCTCCAGTATTTGTTATCTGTAAAGTTTGACGAACCGGCAAAAAGTCATTTTCGAGCGGACTTGAGCATTTCGGGAAAGAGATGATTGCGGTGATTGGCGTTAAGAAAATCTAACTGTTTGAGTGCTTCAGCACGAGTTTTAGATTTTTAGCCGAGCGCCGAAATCATCCCCGAAATGGTCATCAAGCAAGAAAATCTGACTTTTTACTATTCCATCAAGTTCGATGTATTCGTAAAATCATTATGCCTCCATCAGTTGCCCGCCTGTAGCATTCAGCGCCTGACCGGTCATATAGGAAGACTCGCTGGACGCAAGAAAAGCAACAATATTTGCCACCTCATCGGTTGTCCCCAGTCTACCCAGGGGAATCGTCTTGCTCATCTCCTCTTCCTGTATTGCAGGAGTCGTCCCCAGCACCTTCGCTTCGAGATCAAAACGCCATTGCGTGAAATCCGTATCTATAACACCGGGACATACGGCATTCACTCGAATGCCCATGCCCGCAAGTTCCCTCGCCATTACTCTGGTCAACATAACGAGGCCTGCCTTTGTCACGGCGTAGGCGCTATTAAAAAGGGGTGGTGATTTCGCCGCCTTTGAGGCCGTATTAACAATATTGCCCCCCTTGTCCATCATCAGTGGGACTATCGCCTTCGATACCCTGAATGCACCGTGGAGATTCACATCGAATGTCTTCATCCATGCGCCTTCATCATAGGTATGTGCCGCGTTGGGAACTCCGAATACCGATCCTGCGTTATTACAAAGGATATCGACTGTTCCGAATTCTTCTTTGATCTGTGCCGCCATCTTTTCTACGGAATCGGAATTCGTCACATCAAGGTTTAGGGGGACTGCTTTAATATTGAATTCTTCTGAAAGGGATTTCGCCAGTTCTGCCATACCGGCAGGGGTGACAGTGATCAGCGGATTGCCTCCCTCTTCCTTCGCCAGATCGGCTATCACGACATCTGTCCCGCATGACGCCAGCTTTCTCGCTATGGCATATCCGATACCGGTTTTTTTTGCCGCCCCCGTCACCAGGGCTGTTTTGCCCTTAAGATCCTTATACATAACCCCTCCTGATAGGATGTATTAAGATTACTATGGCCTGTAAGGTTTCCGGCCGCACCGCCATGGAGTATAGGTAAATGGTCATGGCCTGTCAATGGTAATTTTTTGAGCCCTTGTGCCTTCTTCCGATTTGCATTTCCCAAATTGATGATTAAAATAAAAGACACAAAGTTATGAGAGCCTCGCATATAATAAATTACAAATGAGGTGAAACTATGGGACGACTTTTAAAAGACAGCGATAAGAACATTGTCAGCCATTGTGATCACTGCGGTACAGACAGTAATCACAAGGATGGCTACTTCATTTATAATTTCGCGGATCTGCTTGCCGAATCCGAAGAAGCAAAAAAGGCCTATGAATGGTTTTCCAATAGAAATTTTAATGTCCCCCCCTCTGATGTGATTGATCAGCGAGGCTCATTCACTGACGAGGAGTTGGGGCATATATTTGTATTGGAAGAATTTATAGACAGGATGCTGGCAGGAAAATCTGAATGCCTTTCCTGTTACAAGGGGAAATAGTATCATGGCGGGCATTGATCTTATGATCAATGCCCGCGTTTTTATATCTTCAGTACCGATTTTATAAGGGTTGCCGATGTGTACTGTCCATTCGTCAGTTCTGCAAACCTGTGCTCTCCTCCGAATATTTCGTTAACGATACCATCGATTTCGTAGCCCTGTGAAATCATTTCCTGAGAACTTTTTGCAAGCTCTTTTAAATATATTATAGTGTTCTTCAGGGCTTCCCTGCCATTTTCTACTATCTTTCCCACTGACGTAAAGAGAATGAGCCTATCCGTGTCACAAGATATAAGTCTCTCCATCGATTTTATAGTCTCTCCCCTGTCTTCCCCGGGACGCGTCACCTTAAGATTTTCCCTTGAAAAAATATCGCCGGAAAAACACCATCCCCGAGACCGTTCCACCAGTGCTATATGTCCCACACTATGCCCCGGTGTTTCTATAACCTCGAATTCGTAATTTTTCGTTTTTATAACCTCTGCCACCGGCAGGGTTTCCGATGGAATGGGATACCCCCATATCCATTCCTGGTAGGGATAGAGCTTCTATTTTTCCCTTATAAGCGGAATCGAATCGGGGTGTGCATAGATGGGAGCCTTGTGTGTTGCACCAATTATGCGGTTGCCACCCACGTGATCTTCGTGAAAATGAGTATCCACTATCTCTTCGACATTCAAACCATAGAGGAAAATATTCAACTCGTCTGCCGTATGGCTGCACCCGTATCGATAAGAAGACCATCGACAAGGTATGATGAGACCCAGTAGACCGGCACCCCCCCCATTTCCCTGCTCATCCTGATTTGCGTTACATCCTCGTATCGGGCAGTTTCAATCATATCCTTATGCTCCTCCCCTTTAAGCCCTTCCTTCAGTTTAGTAAAGCCCTTTGCGAAAAGAACAGTGCCATCGCCCTTATCCATTGTGCATGGAGATTCACTCTTGCACACTATGCAATCGGGACAGTTTTATCAACACATATGTACTGAAAAGCTGGATATACTTTATCCGGCCGCATACAATATATGGATACAATGTATCCATTAGGCCCGTCCCTTAATTTTTATTTTGTTACATTAGTTTTTATATTACAGGTAGTTACGCATGGATCTATGTAATGGCACAGGAGTTGCTCTACTAGAGATCAAATTAAATTTTTCAAGGAGGATTTAGACATGAAAAGATTTGCAACGGCTTCTATAATTTTGCTGTTTGTAATTGCCATAGCCCTACCCGTCTTCGGTTACGGCTTTGGACAGGGAAGAGGGTCCGACATGATGAAGGGAGGCTTTGATGGCAGAGGAAACGGCGGTCACTGCTACGACAATAGCACAAACCTGACTGCCGAGCAGTCCAAAGAACTCAAGGCCCTTCGCGATAAGCATCTCGAAGAGATAACCCCTCTCAGGAATGAGCTATTTGCCAAGCATTCCGAACTCAGATTACTCTGGAACAAAGAAACCCCCGATAGGAATCAGATAAAGGCCAAAGAGGGTGAAATCGATACGTTTCAGGATCAATTGAGAGACAAGATGACCGACTACAGACTGGATGCGGACAAACTGGTCCCTTCCGATCAGAGACAGGGGTCTCGTGGTGGTTACGCTCGCAGGGGGAACATGGGAAACAACAACTACAGGCACGGTGGAATAGGCATGGACGGCATGCGCCGGTAGCGTAACACTTCCCGTCAATGGAGCCCTCTTCTTCAATGATCAGGGCTCCATACATTTCAAAGCACAGCATAAAGGAAAAATAAGTGGATAAAAAGACATTCAATTTCAAGGCATTTACAAGCTTCCTCTTAATGGTAGCCTTTGGTGTAAGCGTCATATCGGGTCTGATGCTTTATCTTTCACCTTCCGGTCGTATTGCCAACTGGACGAACTGGGAGATACTTGGACTAAGTAAAACACAGTGGACCTCCTTTCATATCGTCTTCATAACACTATTCATCATAACGGGAATCTTTCACATCTTCTATTTCAACTGGAAACCCCTTTGGAGTTACATAAGCCGAGAAACAAAGCATGGCATTTATTATAAGAAGGAGTTCTGGATTGCCGTCGTAATTTCCCTTATCCTCGTAATCGGCACATGGGCAAAGATACCCCCTGTTATAAGCGTGGTTGAACTGGGTGATTACATAACAGCCAGTTGGGAGACATCCGATCAGAAACAGGGGTCTCGTGGTGGTTACGCTCGCAGGGGGAACATGGGAAACAACAACTACAGGCACGGTGGAATAGGCATGGACGGCATGCGCCGGTAGCGTAACACTTCCCGTCAATGGAGCCCTCTTCTTCAATGATCAGGGCTCCATACATTTCAAAGCACAGCATAAAGGAAAAATAAGTGGATAAAAAGACATTCAATTTCAAGGCATTTACAAGCTTCCTCTTAATGGTAGCCTTTGGTGTAAGCGTCATATCGGGTCTGATGCTTTATCTTTCACCTTCCGGTCGTATTGCCAACTGGACGAACTGGGAGATACTTGGACTAAGTAAAACACAGTGGACCTCCTTTCATATCGTCTTCATAACACTATTCATCATAACGGGAATCTTTCACATCTTCTATTTCAACTGGAAACCCCTTTGGAGTTACATAAGCCGAGAAACAAAGCATGGCATTTATTATAAGAAGGAGTTCTGGATTGCCGTCGTAATTTCCCTTATCCTCGTAATCGGCACATGGGCAAAGATACCCCCTGTTATAAGCGTAGTTGAACTGGGTGATTACATAACAGCCAGTTGGGAAACAAAGGAAGAGAGGCCGCCAGAGGCACATGCCGAGTTGCTGAATATCAAGGAATTTTCCGAAAAAATCAAGCAGCCCATCGAGACTGTTATGAATACATTAAAGGAAAAGGGCTATACTCCTGACGGAAGGGAACAGACACTGCAAGACCTTGCCGAAAAACACAATATAGCACCCGTCGATATTTACAACCTCTTCGAAGAAAAGGCGGAAGAGGCGGGAATGGTCAAGTCGGGAGGCGGTTATGGAAAATTGACGCTTGATAAACTGGCTACGGAACTGGGGATCAGTATCGAAGAGACAAAAACCAAACTGACCGCTACAGGAATGACCGGGGTCAAGGACAATCAGACACTTCGTGAAATAGCCGACTCCAACGATAAAACTCCCGCCGAAGTATTTAATGTACTCTCTCCTGAAAAGGCTGCAGAGCATTAATCGTCTTAATAGAGGCAGCCGGTCTGTTGAACATCTGCTGCCTCTGTTGCAGAAAGACAATGATTTCAAATGTTATATCAGAGAGTTCATCATCTTTTACCGATCATTCCACCCTTTGATCCTTCCCCATTATTACAGGCCCTTCCCTCTCCATATAATATTTCTTTCGTCATTGACATGACAGTTAATTTGATTCATATAGACTCTCACCTAGGCAAAACAATGCAATAGGAATATCTTGTGTAAGGAGGTAACTATGGCACCACATATCACCTGGTTGGGACACGCAAGTTTCAGGATAGAGGGAGATAACAAGGTTATTTACATCGATCCATGGCAGCTTGAAGGTGGTCCAAAGGCGGATTTAATCCTCATTACCCACGATCATCACGACCATTGTTCACCCGATGATGTATCCAAAATTCGGAAGGATGACACAGTCATTGTAACCATTCCGGCGGCGGCGGAGAAACTTTCAGGCACCATCACAGAGGTAGCTCCCGGTGACAAAATAACGGTACAAGGCATCGATATACGTGCTGTTGCCGCGTATAACACAAACAAGTTCAGAAGTCCCGGCGTCCCATTTCATCCACGTGAATCAAATCATGTCGGATACATCGTGACAGTGGAAGGAGAGCGAATCTACCACTCCGGCGACACCGATGTTATCCCTGAAATGGAATCGGTGGAAACGGACACGGCGCTCCTGCCCGTGAGCGGCACATATGTCATGACCTCAGATGAGGCGGCAGAAGCTGCCGGTATCATAAAACCTAAAAAGGTCATCCCCATGCATGTAGGTCGTGGTATCGGCGATCTGAAAGACAGGGATGCATTCAAGGAAAAGGTGTCGATGGAGGTCGAAATTCCCTCTTTCTAACCACAGTGGGCAAATCTTAACGTGTGACATTTCCCTGCTACGGAGTGAGAGCTGCCTGCACCCCCGTCTTATTAGTGAAACCGATTCTCAATAATAGATTTGACATTGTGCTAATTATTGTTACATTAATAGAAAATATTCTTGAGGAGAATTCAATTATGTTCGAGGTAACAGAAAAGGCCTTGGAAATGATTTCCGAGCGCATGAAAGATATGGATGACGGAACAGTCATCAGATTATATCTCAACCAGGGCGGGTGATCGGGCCCCTCGCTGGCAATGGCTCTGGATGAGTCTAAAGAAGATGATAAGGTTTTTGACGAAAATGGTATTTCCTTTGTAGTAAACGAGAAACTTTTGGAAAGCGTAAGCCCAATAAAGATTGATTTTACTGAATCTTATGGCGGCGGAAGATACTCAATCTCTTCCAATCTTACGGCAACCGCTCCGTCATGCGGGGCAACGTGCAGCTGCTAATATAATGGGATAAGGATATACGCTTTGGTGCGTCTATTCCTTATCCCATTTTTTCATCCAAACAAAGACCACAGAAGAAAAACAGGTGGCAGGTTCATGATCAATACAGCAGTATTAATGGACTGGTTCACAGCTCACAGCAGTCTGCTATGGACATTGTCTGCTATTTCAGTGGTATTGTTCCTGGCTACCCTTGCCATCATCCCCTATTTTATCGTTCGCATTCCTGAAGACTATCTTATCCGGAAAAGAAGGAAGGATGAGAAACCCTTTGCGCAAAAGCCGCGAAAGCGTCTTCTTTATCTGATTCTAAAAAACCTGTTGGGAATCATACTGGTGATTGTCGGCCTCGTCATATTTGTCATACCGGGACAGGGAGTGATAACAATGGTGATAGGAATTATGCTTATGAATTTCCCCGGCAAACGCGCACTGGCCAGCAGCATTGTCCGTCAACCCACCATATTCAAATCGATCAACTGGACGCGGGCAAAGGCACTCCGCCCCCCTCTCATACTGCCGCCGGCATAAAGGGTCATTCCATTACCAGCGATCATAATGGATGCGATCCCGTCGAAACCTGTCCGCTTCGCCGCCTTTTTTTCTGAATATTCCATAGGGACGAGTGACAGTGGGATGACCGTATCGGGAAGGG
>CAYMYS010000019.1:0-37762 GCA_964394725.1 uncultured Syntrophaceae bacterium | reverse complement strand
CATCTTACTGCTTATGAGTAACTCGTGCTATATGAGTTGGTCGTACGCTTACCTTATCATAACCATTATTTATTCTCAAATAAAAATTGGCAGTTTTGGAGACATAACACTTATATCAGCGTGAGTGTATCCAAAGTTTTCCCTTTACTACCTGAAATGCAAGGTAGCATCCATATATCGCAACTCAATAACCTTTTTTCACAGTTCATAACTGATAACTGTCATATTAGCCTTTGTTGCTTTACTTCCTCACCACAAAATAAGCACGAAACTCTTCAAATCTCTTAGCACCAATCCCTTTGACTTTGCGTAGTTCATTTACAGTTTTATAGGGCCGACCGGCTATAATCCTTTCAGCAATCACGGGACCGATCCCTTTTATGGACTGCAGTTCTTTTGATGTTGCTGTGTTCAGATTTAATATGACTTGCTCGGATGTGTCTTTTTTAACCTGTCGCTGTAATTGTTTTAATTCTTCCCCCTCGCTTCTTTCTCTGGCACGGAGTTTAGCGATTCGATCTGGACCGCTTTGCGACCACACGCCGATGCGTCTCAAAATAGCTGCAGACTCCAGGTCACGAAGTCTTTCAATCATTTCCTTCTTACTTATACCGTCTGGAGTTTTCCTGCCGACGCCAAAGGCTCGTGCAAGTCCATTTTTCACAAGTAAGGTCGCCAAATCATTCCCATCAGATGTAGTAATGAATCCATATACCCGGCCTTTCGTGGATCTTCCCATTGCGGTTGCAAAGGATGTATAGACAGTAAAATTTTTCACTAGAATACGCTCAACAAAGAATTGTGCCTTATTGCCGAAATGAATAGTACGCTCTTCTTTTGGCAAACCAAAATATCGTGTTTGTTCGCGAACTCTGCGAGCATCACTTTTAGAGCTAATTGAAGTTTCAGGACAGTCGACAAAATATAGCCTCAAAATGAAGGATTTTCCTTCAGCTTTCACAAGGAAGCTGTCTCCATCATTTGCCGGATCATTTATTAATCTGGCATTGTGAAATATTTGTAGATTATCTGTTGGAAAAGAGGGCGTGACTCTGCCAAATAGCAGCATCGCTGTTACGGCTAACAAAATTATTGTCGCATTTTTAAATGTTTTTATTAAAGTGCCCATTTTGTTCACTTTAAAGTCAATAATTCATGTATTATACTCCCATTGCAAACACATTACACTGAATATTTGCAATTGCGGATTCGAAAGTCCTTTTTTTGTTTCTGCAAAAGCAAGAATATGATTTCGTAAATGCAGCGTGAATATTCTAAGAGAGGTGGTATGAAAAGATTTTTTAATGCGATTCCACCCTTACGTGCATTGTGGATTCCCACCTTCGTGGGAATGACCAGGTGGACAATCGTTCACAAATACCTCCTACGCTCGCCTGTTCGGGAGTGACAGTGTTAGACAAAGACAGACCAGAGTCTAGCACATTTAAAAGGAGACAGCTGACTGTGCCAGTTCGAGCAGGCTTCCCGGTACGACGCCCAGGACTATGATCAGCAGCGCGACTGCGAGAAGTACGAAGTTGAAGAGATTTATTTCGATGTGTTTTGGAAGTATTCCCGCCTCTTCTTCGCTCATATACATGACGACTATTACTCTGAAATAGTAGTAGAGGGACGCCACTGTTGTTATGATGGCGATGATGACTACCCATAGATATCCCGCCTCGATACCATGTTTGAAGATATAGAATTTTGCAAAGAATCCGCCTGTAGGTGGAATGCCCGCCAGTGAAAGCATGAAGACTGCCATGGTGAAGGCGATGATGGGGTGTTGTGCCGCCAGTCCTTTGAGGTCATCGATTTGTACGCGCTTGTCCTTTTCCTTTGTCAGGAGGACGGCAATACCGAAGGCCCCCATATTCATCAATACATAGATGGAAAGGTAGAAGAGGAGTGCAGATCCTCCACCCTGCGGAATGGCAAGGAGGCTGATCATCATGTACCCCACCTGCGCGATTCCCGAATAGGCCAGCATTCTTACCAGTCCCGACTGTCTCAGGGCCGCGAAGTTTCCCACAATCATGCTCGTTACCGCCATGAATGCGATGATCGTCAGCATGACTTCGGGAGACCATTTCACCATTTCGATTCCCACGCGGAATATGACGGCCAGACCAGCGATCTTGGGTGCCACCGAGAGGAATGCTGCCACGCTTGTTGGCGCACCTTCGTATGCATCGGGCGCCCACATGTGAAATGGTACGGAGGCGATTTTAAAGCCGAGACCGACCAGTATGAGTGAAATTCCCACAAAGAAGAAGGGCACGGCAAGTTTTGACGTGGTGTCAAACATGACGAAGGCATCCAGCCCCGTCTTCCCCGATGCCCCGTAGAAGAAGGAAATCCCCAGTAGGAACAGGGCCGACGCAAAGGCGCCGAGGAGGAAGTACTTTATCGATGCCTCCATCCCCTCACGAACGGTCTTGAAGAATGCAACCAACACATAGAGCGACATGGAGAGTATCTCCATCCCCAGGAATATTACCATCAGGTCCTTCGAGGCGATCATGATGTTCATGCCGACGACGGATGTCAGTACCAATGCGTAGTACTCGCCCAGATTCTTTTCTTCAAAGACGAGATACTGGTATGAATAGACGACAACCAGGAGGACGGCGACGATTATCATGGTCTGACACATGATGGAGAAATTGTCGCGTATTACCAGTCCGCCGAAGCCCTCGATCCCTCTCCCCCAGTAGAAGGGTACCAGCAGGATATTGGAGAATAACGCCAGAAATGCCAGCAGTGCGCACACACCCCTTCGACCGGGGCTGGATTGCACAAAGAGCAGAATTGCCGCGAATAACAACAGAATGACTTCAGGTGCAAAGCTTATAAAGTTAACGTCTGGTATGGTGAAATCCATCCTCAATCCCTTGCTTGATTATTTATTTGATCCTTTTATCGGTGCCGACCATGGCTACCACGGCCGGGTTCTTGTTTATGTATGAAAGCAGCTTATCCGTCGATGTGTCCATCTTGTCCAGGAAGAATGCGGGGAAAAGGCCGATGAAGAATATCAACAGTACGATGGGTACCATGACGATCTTTTCGCGCAGGCAGAAGTCATTGATGACCAGGTCACTGCCGCTTCGTTCCTTTTCGAACATGACCCGCTGATACATCCAGAGCATGTAGACGGCTCCCAATATCAACGTTGTAGCTCCAAGCGCTCCAACCCACCATTTGAACTTGAAGGCGCCCAGAAGGAGCAGCACCTCTCCCACGAATCCGTTCATCCCGGGAAGTCCGATGGATGACAGGACGATTATCAGGAAGAAGGTGGCAAGGACGGGAACCCTGGTGGCGAGGCCGCCCATCTTATCCATGTCTCGTGTATGTTTTCTCTCATAGAGGGCGCCTACGAGGATAAAGAGTGCCCCCGTGCTGAGACCATGATTTACCATCTGTATGATGCCGCCCTTGATGCCCGTCGCATTGAGGGCGAATATTCCGACGACGATCAATCCCATGTGGGATATACTGGAATAGGCGACCAGTTTCTTGAGATCCGTCTGGGCAAAGGCGAGAAAGGCCCCGTAGATAACACCGACGAGTCCCAGTGCGATTACCGTTGGTGTAAAATAGACGACGGCATCGGGAAAGAGGGGATAACAGAAACGAAGCATCCCGTAGATACCCATCTTCAGGAGAATTCCGGCAAGGATAACAGACCCCGCCGTGGGCGCTTCCACGTGTGCGTCGGGCAACCATGTGTGGAAGGGAAACATGGGGACCTTGATGGCAAAGGCCACGAAGAATGCAACAAAGAGCCAGGCCTGCAGATTAAAGGGTATATCGAGTTTAATCCAGTCCAACAAATCGAAACCGAAACCGCTCCCCAGCTTCTGGTTCAGGAAGGCCATGACGATGATGGCGATAAGCATAAAGACACTCCCCGCCATGGTATATATCAAAAACTTGATGGCTGCGTATCGCCTGTTGGCGCTTCCCCATATAAGGATTATGAGGAACATGGGGATCAGCATGACTTCCCAGAAGATATAGAACAAGAATACGTCGAGGGCCACAAAGACGCCGAGGACACCCGCTTCGAGCCAGAGAAACATGATGAAGTAGAGCTGTTCCTTTATCTTTATATGGTTCCATGAAATGAGAATGCAGGCCACGGTAAGGAAACTGGTCAGGGGAAGCAGAAAGAGGCTCAGCCCGTCGATACCCAGGTGGTAGGAAATACCGAGCGACATTATCCAGGGAACCGACTCTTCCAGTTGAAAGGCACTTACATCGTTTTTGAATATCCAGAAGGGGACCAGTGTGGTTATGAAACTGAGCAGTGCAGTCACCAGTGAGACTGTCTGCACCCATACCCTCTCTCTATTGAATAGGACTACGATACTTCCGACGAAGGGAAGAAACACGATGATCGTTAAAATCGGCATACTTTGAATGTCCATAAAAATCACTTTCCCCGGTAGTTCATTCCTGGCCTGTTATTTATAGTTTCGTAAAAAGCATCTTCTCCCCCTCCCCTGTTGGGAAGAGATTCAGGGGAGGGGGGGGTTCACCCTCACCCTAACCCTCCCCCATCAAGGGGGAGGGAATTGTGGACTTTTACGAGAACATCATTATTCCTTTAAAAGAAAAACATCACGGTGATACCAACGAGCACGAATACTCCGAAGATGATCGATACGGCATACTGCCGCACATATCCCGACTGCATCCGTGCCAGTGTCTTCCCCGCTTCCATGGCGATCTTTCCCGTGCCGTTTACGGCTCCGTCTACGATCTTTTTATCACAGACGTTATTACTGTAGTTTGATATCCATTTCAGGGGCCTGACCCAGATCGTGTCATAGACCTTGTCTATCCAGAAGCCCTTGAAGAGAAACATCATGAGTCCCTCGTGTCTCGATTCAAAATCGATCATCTTCTTCCGGTGTTTTGAATACATGAAAAGGGCGAGCACTATAGCTGAAATGGCAAAGACAGATACGATGAGTGTAAAGGCTATCTCCAGTGAAAGGGAAACGCCATGCCCTTCAGCTGCATGCCCGCCCGCTCCAAGATTAAAAGAGGAACCCATGAATTGAGCAAAATAGGTGTTCTTGGTAAACATGGGAAGTCCCAGGATCCCAAGAAATACGGCGCACACTGCCAGTATGACCAGGGGCGCTTTGAAGAAGAAGTTCGGTTTGTGCACATGACCCGTGAAATTGGACTCGCCCAGGAATGCCATCCCAAAAAGCTTCCCGCAGTACAGTGCCGTCAGGATAGCGCCGCCGAATCCAAAGAGCCAGTAGACAATTCCATAGGTCTCATAGCCGCCCATGATAATGGCGTCCTTGCTGAAAAACCCCGCCATGGGGAATATACCGGCGAGAGCGAGGAGGCCGATCAAAAAGGTGATGGCCGTGACAGGGATGGTCTTGATGAGACCGCCCATATTGGCGATGTTCTGCTCACCCTTGACGGCATGAATAACAGCGCCTGATCCGAGAAAGAGAAGACCCTTGAATACGCCATGAGCAACAAGGTGAAACATACCCGCAACATAGATACCGCACCCCACGGCCATAAACATGTAACCGATCTGGCTGATAGTAGAATAGGCAAGGACCTTCTTGATATCTTTCTGACCGACGGCACAACAGGCAGCATACACTGCCGTTATCATCCCGACGAGGGCGATGATGGGTAATACAAACTGCGACTGCTGGAGGAAGGGAAATATCCTGCACATGAAATAGACACCGGCGTTGACCATGGTTGCAGCATGAATGAGTGCTGATACCGGTGTCGGCCCTTCCATGGCGTCGGGAAGCCATACATGAAGGGGAAATTGTGCCGACTTCCCTATGGCACCGGCAAACAAAAGGAGAGATATGATAGCCAGTGTGGCCGTTGAAATTCCGTGATTACCTGCAAGTATCGTCTTCAGCTCGGCAAAATTGACCGTTTGGAATGTAACGATAACGAGGAGAATACCGAGCATAAAGCCGAAATCGCCCACCCTGTTTACAACGAAGGCCTTTCGTCCCGCATCGGAGGCCGATTTTTTTTCATACCAGTGACCGATCAGAAGATAGGAACAGAGTCCCACGCCTTCCCATCCTACAAAGGTCAGGATCAGATTGTCTCCCATGACCAGTACGAGCATGAAGAATATGAAGAGATTGAGGCAGACAAAGTATCTCCGGTAGCCCGAATCGCCCTCCATGTATCCGATGGAGTAGAAATGAATGACAAAACCGACGAAGGTGACTACCATAATCATCGCCATTGCCAGGGGATCGATGAGGAATCCCACATTTATCTGGAGGCTCCCGTCGGATATCCAGCGATAGAGAGACGACGTTATTACCCGGTGGGCAGGGTCGGCGATAATCATCTGATAGAGCATGCCAATGGCAAGTATAAGAGACAAACCCACGGACGTGCAGGCAACGAAGGCGACTGTTTTATCACCGAAGCGCTTTCCCAGAAGTCCGTTGATGAGAACGCCGATTGCAGGCAGCAGGGGTAAAAGGTATATGGCTTTGAACAACATAACTATCTCAACCCTTAAGTAGTTTAATTTTACTGATATCCAGTGTCCCGAAAAGCCTGTAAATGGATATAACGATTGCCAGCCCCACGGCCACCTCGGCGGCGGCGATGGCCATGATAATGAGGACATATATCTGGCCCTCCGTGCCGTAAAGGTATCTGGAAAAGGCAACGAATATCAGATTTACGGAATTCAGCATCAATTCAACGGACATGAGCAACACCATGGTGTTATTCCTGATGACGAATCCGACAACACCGATGGTAAAGAGTACGATGCCCAGGCTGAGGAAATGATAAAAACCCATAGAGAATATCTCCCTTATTTCTTACTTAAAATTATTGCGCCTATGGCCGCCACCAGAAGGAGGATCGACGTCAGCTCGAAAATGAGTATGTGCTGACTGAAGAGATCCACGGCCAGTTGGTGCACCGTGGCCGATACCTTCAGGTTCGCCGCGTCGCCCGTAAAGGTCGTCCCCCAGAGGGATTGCCAGAAGAGCCATACCACCACGACAAGGAGTCCCAGTGAAAATCCGCTGATAATATAGGTAGAGGCCTCCCTGGGCAGTTTTAGTCTCTGTCCCTTCAGATTGAGAAGCATAATCACATATATGAAGAGTACCAGAACGGCACCGATATATATGATTATCTGAAAGAGGGCCACCACATGGGCGCCCATCAGCACATAAATACCGGCAAGCGCCAACATAGAAAGCAGGAGCGACATGACACTGTTTATCGTATTGGGCATCAATATGACACCAAGCGCCCCCACGATCATTACCGCTCCCAACATCCAGAAAACTGCCTGTTCTATCATTCTTTTTCCCTGTGCCTGTTTATAATTACTGATTCCCGGACTTCATCCTTTTATCGAGGAGCTGGTCCAGATTCATTGTCAGTGATTCCCTGTCTTCACTGGCCATTTCATACTCATGCCCCATGACAATGGCATTCTTGGGACATACCTCTACGCAGAGCCCGCAAAAACAGCATCTCAAAAAATTTATCCTATAATCGGTAACGACCTTGCCGGGACCGTCGGGATTTTTCTCCGATTCAATGGTAATGCAGCTGCTGGGACAGACCCTCTCGCAGAGACCGCAGGCTATGCAGAGCGGCTTCCCCTCTTCGTTGGTCAGATGTATAAGTCTCCCCCTGAAACGCTCGGGCGGTGTCCATTTTTCCTCGGGATATTTGAGGGTGACGGATCGACTGAAAAAATGTCTCAGCGTCGTCCATAAACCTATGATCAAGGGTTTAATCATTTCCTGCTGTAGCTCCTTCTAAAACATCACTATTATTACAGCGGTTACTATTAAATTCAGAAAAGCCAGCGGCAACATGACCTTCCAGGACAGATTCATCAATTGATCGTAGCGTATCCTGGGATAGGTTGCCCGTATCCATATGAAACAAAAGGCGCAAAAGAATACCTTTAGAAAAAACCATACCAGCGCCGGCAGGACGGGACCGTTCCATCCACCGAGGTAGTATAACGTGATCAGGCAGGAGGCCAGGAATATATGGGCATACTCACCCATATAAAAGAGGGCGAACTTCATGGAGGAGTATTCCGTCTGATAACCGGCGACCAGTTCATTTTCACATTCGTAGAAGTCGAAGGGACAGCGGTTCGTCTCGGCAAAGGTGCAGATCAGGAATATGATGAAACCGAGGGGCTGCTTTACGATATACCACATCCCCTTCTGTGAGTTCACAATGTCAACGATACTCATGGAGCTGCTCAGTATCAATACGCCCACCAGCGCAAGGGCCAGGGGTATTTCATAGCTAATCATCTGTGCAGTGGCCCGGTATCCACCCATGGCGGAGTACTTATTATTGGACGACCACCCCGCCAAGAGCACGCCATAGACACCCACCGACGATATGGCCATGAGGTAGAGAACGGCCACGGGGATATCTATTATATATGCGTTTCCGGCGAAGGGGACGACGGCAAAGCAGGACAAAACGGCAACGAGAGATATCACAGGTGCAAGTATGAAATAGAATTTATTGGCATGGAGAACGATCATATCCTCTTTGAAAAAGAGTTTCAGGCCGTCGGCAATGGGCTGGAACAACCCCCAAGGCCCGACACGGTTCGGCCCCAGGCGTACCTGGAAGAATCCGAGGCACTTACGTTCCATCAGCGTGAGATAGGCAACGCATGTCAAGATGACGGCAAATATCACAATGATCTTTATTATTTGCAAAAGAATGTCAACAATCATTATCTTCGTTCCTTACAGACCCTTTATCGATCCACTTCGGCAAGGACGATATCAATCATCCCTATAATCGCTACGGCGTCCGACAGAAGCCGCCCCTTCATCAACTCGCCCACTCCCTGCAGATTGACGAAGGAAGGGGGTCGCACCCTGAAACGGGCGGGGCTCTTCCCTCCGTCACTGACAATATAGAATCCCAGTTCACCGCGGGGAGACTCGATGCTGTGATAGATCTCTCCTGCGGGAAATTTGTTTACCTTTGCCTTTATGGGAGACCCGTCGCTTTCGGGAAGTCCATCGACGGCCTGCCGCACTATCTTGGCGCTCTCCCTCATCTCTCTGATGCGCATCATGTAACAATCGAAGACGTCACCCTGAAGGCCAGTGGGAATGGCGAAGTCAAAATCCTCGTAAGAGGAATAGGGGTTCGATTTGCGCAGATCCCATTCGATTCCCGCCGCACGCGCCATGGGGCCCGAGATTCCCGTATTGATACAGAATTCCTTCGACATCATCCCCACATTGCGGGTCCTCGACAGCCACATGGGGTTTTCCGTCAGGAGATTCTCGTAGACGTCGACCTTGCTTGAAAATGTGTCAGTAAATTTCTTCGTATTCTTCACGAACGTGCTGTCTGCATCCGCCGCCAGTCCGCCAAACCGCATGAAACTGGGTGTCAGTCGGCCGCCGCTTATGGCCTCGAAGATATCCATGATATCCTCCCGCTCGCAGAGAGCATAAAAGAGGGGTGTCATGGCGCCCAGATCGTGGGCGTGCGTCCCGAGCCAGAAGAGATGGCTGGCAATCCGCTGCAGTTCAACGAGGGCGACACGTATATACTGGGCCCTCTTCGGGACTTCAATCTCCAGGAGTTTTTCCACGGCCAGCACATAGGCAAAGTTGTTGCTCATGGCCGCCAAATAATCGAGACGATCAGTCAGGACGAGGATCTGCTGGTAGGTCCTGTATTCCGCCAGCTTTTCCAGACCACGATGGAGAAAACCGATATCGGGTTTGGCGTCGACTATAATCTCTCCGTCAAGTTCAAGCAGGACACGCAACACGCCGTGTGTGCTGGGATGCTGAGGCCCAAGATTCAGTGTGATGGTCTCTTTAGTCATTTTGTATCGCTCCCCTCAAGGGGAAAATCCTTTTTCAAGGGATGACCCTCCATATTGGGAGGGGTTATAATTCTTCTCAAATCGGGGTGTCCTGTAAACCGGATACCGAACATGTCAAAGCATTCCCTTTCGAGCCAGTTTGCCGCATTCCAGAGCGGAGTGAGGGACTCGATTTCTGCATCGCTCTCTTCCAGGGGCACCTTTATTCTGACACGATGCTTATATTTCAGGGAGTAAAGGTTGTAAACAACCATGAAACGGGGCGTTTCGGGCAATCTGTCGAGGCCACAGCAGTCGGAGAGAAAGTCGAAGGAACAGTCTTCATCCTCCTTCAATATGCAGCAGACGGGGATTATGGCGTCCCTGTCGATAGTCACCGTCACCTCATCCCGAAATGAATCCGATTCCTTTATGTATTCTCCGATCTTTTCTGTAAGCGTATCGATTGTCATCGGACCTTATCTCTTTTAATCTTTTGCTGTAATTTTATTAGACCGTCTATAAGGGCCTCGGGCCGCGCCGGGCATCCGGGAATATAGATATCGACGGGAAGGAATTCATCCGCCCCCTGCACGACGGCATAGGTGGGGAAAAGACCACCCGAACAGGCACAGGCACCCATGGCCACCACCCATTTCGGTTCCGCCATCTGGTCGTAGAGACGTTGTACCGCCGGGGCCATCTTTTTCGTAATAGTCCCCGCAATGATCATCACATCGGCCTGTCGCGGTGAAGACCTGAAGACCTCCATGCCGAAGCGTGCCATATCGTAACGGGCCGCCGCCGCCGAAATCATTTCAATGGCACAACAGGCCAGACCAAAGCTCATGGGCCAGAGGGAATTTCTCTGCGACCACTTGGTTATCCAGTCCAGACTGTCGGTTATAACTGTCGCTCCACCAAGCTTCGTTACTCCCATTTCAATCCCCCCTTTCTCCAGACATAGGCAAATGCGATCAGAAGGATTCCGATAAAGACCGCCATCTCGACGAGTCCGAAGACCCCCATCTTTTCAACGATTATGGCCCAGAGGTAGATGAAAACCGTCTCTACATCAAATATGACGAAGACGAGGGCCACGACATAAAATTTTATTGAGAAGAGGCTGCTGGGTTTATCGATGGGGTCCATTCCACATTCATAGGGAATGGTTTTTACCGCAGTCATGGGTCTCTTCCCGAGGAAATGGGAAATGACAACTATGGCCAAACCGGAAAAAACTACCAGAAAAATAAAGAAAAATAATGAATATGAAGTAGACACTGGATTCAACTCCTGCGAGATATCAATTGAACAACTAAGGTATTGAACTCCCGATATCTATCAATACAAAATATAGAAACGAACTCCACATTGTCCATGTCACAAATCAATAGAAACGGGAGTGCTTCTATAATATTATTTCCGCTCTGTCAAGATATTTTTTTATCTTATTGATTACATAATGGAATAAAAATGACCGCCCGCTATTCGAGATATAGTGTCATAAATATTTTTCTCTTGCAAAAGAAAAGGTGAAAAAGATATTACAAAAAAATGAAGAACATGCCCCATAATCGCATCATACCGATATACCGAATGAATGAAAATGCGGTTATGATGATCATGGCGCTCATTGTCGGTACGCTGGGTGGTTTTGGCGCTATAGTTTTCAGATTGCTGATACGTTTTTTTCAGAGCATCTTTTTCGGGATCGGGGATACAAACATCCTGGACCACCTGATGGTACTCCCCTGGTACGGGAAACTCATTCCGCCCATAATCGGGGGCGCCATTGTCGGACCGATCATCTATTTTCTCGCCAAGGAGACGCGGGGAACGGGCGTTCCCGATGTCATGCAGGCCGTCGCCCTAAGAGGGGGAATAACAAGAAAAAGGACTGCACTGATAAAGATTCTCGCCTCGTCAATATGTATCGGTTCGGGAGGCTCGGCGGGGAGAGAGGGTCCCATCATACAGATAGGATCCGCCATAGGCTCGACGGTGGGACAACTGGCACACCTGTCGGAAGAGAAGATGAGGACCCTCGTGGGCTGCGGGGCCGCCGCGGGAATAGCGGCCACCTTCAATGCACCCATAGCTGGTGTCATGTTTGCCATGGAAATTATTCTGGGAAACTACGGTATTGCCACATTCAGCCCCATAATAGTGTCATCAGTTACGGCGACGGTCGTCTCCCGGATGTATCTGGGGAGTTATCCCGCCTTCTTTATCCCCCACTACTCCCTGGTCAGTTCATGGGAATTTCTCCTCTACATGCTGCTGGGAGTCATAGCGGGCATGGTGGGTGTTCTCTACACCACCCTCCTCTACAAAACGGAAGACCTCTTCGGTTACCTGAAAGTTCCCGAGTATATGAAGGCCGCTGTCGGCGGAATACTCGTCGGAACGATCGGCATTTTTATTCCCCACACTCTCGGTGTTGGATACGATACCGTGGTATTTGCCCTCCTGGAAAAATTCCCTTGGTATATGCTCTTTGCCCTCATCTTTATAAAAATTATAGCGACATCGATCACCTTGGGATCGGGAAATTCGGGGGGGATTTTCGGTCCGTCACTATTTATCGGAGCCATGACGGGGGGTGCCTTCGGCTATTTTGCCCATGCCCTTTTCCCCACAGTAACGGCCTCCTCGGGGGCCTACTGCCTTGTCGGCATGGCTGCCGTAGTTGCAGCGGCAACACATGGCCCCCTTCATGCGATGCTCATTATCTTCGAGATGACGGGCGACTATAAGATTATACTCCCCCTCATGCTGGCATGCATCACCGGATATATCGTGGCTTCCCATCTCAAGAGAGATTCCATTTTCACATCAAAACTGGTGAGGAAGGGTATAGACATAAAGGCGGGAAGAGAGGTCAACATCATGAAATCTCTCCTCGTGAAGGATGCCATGACACGAGAGGTGGATACCATCGCTCAAACTATGCACCTCAAGGAACTGCTCAGGCTTACCTTTGCAAGCAGACATACGAGCTTTCCCGTCGTCGATAGTGATGGACTGCTCTGCGGTATCGTAACACTCCATGATTTTAAAGAGGTCATCTGGGAAGAGGGCCTGGGCGATTTGATCATCGTCAAAGATATATCCATACCGGATGTAATTACAGTAACAAAGGGTGAGAGTCTCGATGACGCCCTGGAAAAGATAGGATTCCGAAACATAGAACAACTACCCGTGGTAGACGAGACAAACCCGAGAAAGATCATCGGCATCCTCTCCCGAAGAGACATCTTCGCCGCCTACAACAGGGCCATCGTCAAACGATCCATGATGATGGGGATCGCAAAAAAAGAGTCATGATTCTCTCTCATTCTTCCTCCGGCAGAGTACATGCCCTCCCCTTCAGATTGAAGAGTAACCTGAGAATGCCCTTCGTCCGTTCGCTGAATATTTTGCCGGTAAAGACATCGCCTGCAACCCTCTTGGAAATTTCCGCAACTGTCGGATAGACGTGAACGGCACCTGCCACGGTTGAAAGCTTAACGCCTCCCGCCAGTGCAATGATCCATTCGTGGATCAGTTCTCCCGCGTGCGCCCCGGCAATCTGACAACCCAGGAGCTTTCCATTGGTTCCAACGAGTATCTTTATCTTTCCCATCGGTTCTCCTTCGGCACGGGCCCTGTCGTTATCTTCAAACAGTTCCTCAAATACCCGATACTCCACTCCCTCCTTCTGCGCTCTCTTTTCATTCAGCCCTATGCTAGCCACCTCGGGATCGGTATAGGTGCACCACCCCACCTTCCTGTAATTCGCCTTTCGGGGCAATCGGAGTACGGCGTTGGCAAGAGCGATGCCGCCTTCATATCCCGCAACATGGGTGAAGGGAAATTGCCCGTTCACATCTCCACAGGCAAATATATGGCGAATGTTTGTTCTCATGCGAAGATCGGTGGGAATGCCCTGCTGGGTATACTCAACGCCGGCATTGTCCAAGTCCAGACCGTCGATGTTCGGTTTTCTCCCGGCGGCAATGAGGAGTGCGTCAGACTCGAGGACACGCGATTCTCCCTGACCCTTGGCCGGTGCTACAGTAAGGCTGATAACCGATCCTTTGGACCGAGCCTTCACCGCCTTTGTCCCAATATGAAAGGTAACTCCCTCCGATTCGAGGCGTTTTCTGATGATCTCTGCCATATCTTTATCTTCAGGACCGAGAATCTGATCCATAAATTCCACGACGGTTACCTCCGATCCCAGACGGCTGAAGGCCTGTGACAATTCGAGGCCGATGGGACCGCCACCGAGAACGATGAGTCGAGAGGGGAGTTCCCTCTGGGAAAAAACAGTTTCATTGGTCCAGTAGGGGACATCGTCGATGCCCTCAACAGGGGGTGCAACAGGACGAGAACCGGTAGCGATGATCCACGTACGTGCCGATATACGGTCTCCCTTCACTTGGACGACATGGTCATCGGCAAAGAAGGGTGACCCGAATCGGATCTCTGCGCCAAGGCTGCAGAATCTCTCGGGAGAATCGTGTCGCTGAATTGTTTCAATCACCGAACGAACGCGATTCATGACGGCCTCAAGATCGACGGGGGGTAACTGAAGGGGGGGAAGACCGAATTCCTGTGATCGTTTCAACTGTGCCCACAGGGCTGCCGTCCTGATAAGCGTCTTCGACGGGACACAGCCGTAATGCAGGCAGTCGCCCCCCAGTTTTTCGGCCTTTTCGATAAGTATGGTCTTTGCGCCGAACTGCGCCCCTCCCGCGGCGGCCGTTAGGCCCGCGGCTCCTCCCCCTATAATACCGAGATCATAATCGAAAACTGCCATGTTTTCTCCTTTCTTTTTGGTGCCCTCATCGATGATACTATCACCTTGTCGAGACCTGCAGAAAATGGGATATGGAGCGGGTGTTACCACTATCTATGTGTTCCCTTGAAAGGAGCACCTTCGTAAGAGATATATCCGTGGGATTGTAGCGTATCCCAACCCATAGACAGGAAGGAGATCACAGAAAGCACAGACACGAGATGTAGAGGATAATATATTGCCTGTGATTGTACATAAAAGTTGTATAACTTTCAATGTCCTTTTCATTTTATGCAGGATTATGTATACTGTTTTAAAGAAGAAAATTCGCCGGCATGGGTGGACTTATTACATAGTACACGACAGTGAAAGAATCACTATGACGCACATGGAACCTTACATCAGAGTGGTACTGTTCCTGGGACTCTTCATCGTCATTGCCCTGGGGGAACGCATATTCCCTCGCAGGAATGTATCGGAGCCAAAAAGGTTGCGCTGGTTTAACAACCTGGTCATCGGTACCCTGTGCATCCGGTTCCTGATCCCCGTCCTGCCTGTCGGTTTTGCCCTCATCTGCTCCCAAAAGGGGTGGGGCATACTCAATAATTATACGCTCCCCTTCGCCGCAAAGGTCATTATCGCAATTATCGTCCTCGATTTTATAATCTACCTTCAGCATGTCATGCATCACTCCGATCGGGACTTCGACGTGACAACTGCCCTTCAGGCGTCTCTCGAGGACACATCCGATGAATATAGGTGGTAAAAAATAAAGAATACCTCACGGTTTTCTTGGCAGGACTTTTGTATTACTATTAGAAAAGTAGAAAAAATAATGTTGTCTCAGCCTTTGGAAAATTTTTATAGGGCTTTTGCACTTCAAGGAGAATGCCTATGTCATGGAAAATCAACAGCAGGGTTACCGATCTTTTAAAAAAGGGGACCGACCTCATCGGTCTCGACACAGCAGAGGCCGAGTTTCTGCTTCACCTGGACCTTGAAAGTCGAGAGGTCTATGCACTCATGGAAAGCGCAAACGCCATATCGCGGCAGCAGTTCGGAAACAAGGGTGAACGCCACTTTCATATCGGTATTAATGTCGAACCCTGTCCCTTCAACTGCACCTTCTGCTCTCTTACAGAGGTGTCGGGCATCTTTGTTAAAAAAATGTCCTTCAGCGAAGAGGACATCATTGCCTGGGCGAAAGGGGCCGAGGCCGAACATGCCGATTCCTTGAACATAATGACGACGGGGACATACCCCTTCGATAATCTCCTCGAAACGGGGAGACTGTTACGAAGGAAGACATCGGTACCGCTCGTCGCAAATACCAGGGATTTAAATCACAAAGAGGCGGAACAACTCCTCAATGCGGGATTTGTGGGGGCATACCACGCACTGCGCCTCGGCGAAGGAAGAGATACCCCCTTTAAAAGAGAACGGCGCCTTCAAACAATACGGTTCATAACCGACGTGGGACTCCACTGGATGAACTGTGTCGAACCGGTAGGACCGGAACACAGCAAAAAAGAGATTGCAGAACTCATGGTCATGGCACGCACCATGGGAGCAACCTACAGCGGCGTCATGCGCAGGATAAATTTTCCCGGCTCACCCTTCGAATCCACCGGAATGATAAGCGAACGTGAAATGGCACGCATGGTGGCCGTCAGCCGACTCGTTATGGGAAACGCTCCGAAGGCGCATTGCATCCACGAACCGAGCAGTCTGTCACTCATCGCAGGGGGGAATCTCCTCTTTCCCGAAGTTGGAGCAAGCCCCCGGGACAGGGAAGTGGATACGGAAAAAGGAAGGGGAAGAAGCATTACCGACTGCAGTACCTTGTTGATGGAGACAGGGTGGAATCCCGATCTGCCGTCCAATTGTTTTGAAGCCGTGCATGATGGGTCGGTACAGAGTGCAGTCTTTGGCCAGTAAATAGTAAAACAATCGTTACGTAACGGCGCAGTAACGAGAACGCCTTGAAAGCAGGCGGTGATAGTAACACTTTATGCAGTGAGGATGAGTATGAACACACGCTTATTACTGATTCTTTCAATATTGGTGTTGTTCTCCCCGGGAAATGTCCTGCGCCTTCTCGCAGATGATTACAGAGTAGGAACGTGGAAGACAGCCCAGACCATACAGCCATTCTTCTATGAGGAAAACTTGAAGACTGGAGACAGGGTCTCCCTTTTCCCCTTTACAAATCCGGCAGACCAGAAGACGGCGCTCCTTGCGGGAAGCCTTGACATGTGTGGAACGACGATAACACATGCCATACATTCCGCGTCACGGGGAGAGCCGGTCGTCGTCGTCGCCGCACTCTGCAACAAATGTTCGGCCCTGGTCGTACGAAACCAGGGTAACATTCGCTCTGTCGCCGATCTTCGAAACAAAAAGATCGGCTATGTCCCCGGCACGATGCATGAAGTTCTCCTTCGGGAAACACTGGCGCAAAGCGGGCTTTCGCCCGAGAGAGACCTTCGTCTCATAAGAGTCGATTTCTTTGATATGGGACTGGCCCTTGCCCGCGGCAACATCGATGCCTTTCTCTCAGGTGAACCCTTCCCCACGCGGGCCGTCGTCGAGGAATACGGAAGAATCCTCTCCTATCCATATTTCGGCGAAACGATCGGCACTATCAATGCGGGGATGCTGGTTCTCAGAAATACTATCAAAAAACATCCCGAGCGTGTGGAAGCACTTGTCTTGGCCCACGCCAAGGCGACGCAATATCTGACGTCTCACCAGAGAACATGGCTCGAAAGAGCATCCCAATTCGGTACACCGAGAGAGATACTGGAAAAGGCAGCCCCTAATATGGAACTTGCCTGGCATATGGACGACTCCTTCATCCGAAAGACCCGAGCGCTTGGCAATCGAATGAAAGACCTGGGAATGATAGAAAGGGAACCGGATTATGAAAAAATGATTGATTTTACCTTTGTCAACAGCGTCAAAGAATTTATGGAGATGAACTAGGGAATAGAGGAAATGATGAAAAAAACCGGGGGGAATAAAAATGTGTCCCATACCATACTGCCGTGGATAATTCCGTCTGCATTTTTTGGTGCATGGTTTATAGTGAGCAGCACAGGCATCCTGCCCACCTATCTGCTTCCCGAACCGGTCACGGTAATCGGAACAGCCAACACCTATGTCTTCGCCGAACCTGGGTCTGCCCCCTATGCGGGAAGATTTCTACAGGACGCGACGACGAGCCTGGTGCGTGTCTTTTTCGGATTCTCCATCGCCGTAGCCGCGGGACTCCCTCTGGGTATCCTCTCCGGTCGCGTTGCCGCAATCAACCGTCTCTTCGGTTCCTTTATCAATGGACTCAGGGCGATCCCCGGAATCACCTGGCTTCCCATCGCAATGATCTGGCTCGGCATCGGTATGAAGACGACGGTCTTCCTGGTGGCACTGGCGGCATTCTTTCCCATCTATCTTAATGCCGCAGCCGGGGCACGCCAGATCAATCCCCTTATTCTGAGGGCCGGGGCCATGATGGGTGTAGGGAGGATACGCGGATCCTATGCCGTTCTCCTCCCCGGAGCAATGCCCCATATCATGACGGGCCTGAGACTGGGACTGGGAATCGCGTGGGCATACCTGGTCCTGGGAGAACTGACAGGTGTCCCCGACGGTCTCGGCGCGGTCATCATGGATGCTCGCATGATCGGTCGAATCGATATGATCATCGTGGGGATGATACTCATAGCCATTGTGGGAAAAGTGAGCGACGCCCTCCTGGTAACCTTCCTCAGGATATCGTTCAAAAGCGCCAGGAGGATGCAGTGATCCTTTCGGGAGGAAAAGAGGCGACTGGACAGACCTCCCCAGCAGCGATACTGGAAGCGATAACAGTAACGATGCAATTCGAGGTAAACGGCGTCAAAAAAAAGGTCCTTGACGACATCAACTTCACGGTGCAACAAGGTGAATTTACCTGTATCGTCGGTCAGAGCGGATGCGGAAAGACAACGCTCTTAAATATACTGGCCGGATTTATCATTCCCACTTCGGGACTCGTGAGGGTACAGGGCAGGCCGATTCGTAAACCGGGGCCCGATCGATGCGTCGTATTCCAGGACGATACCCTCTTCCCCTGGCTCACGGTTCACGAAAACATTGCCTTCGGCCTCAAGGGAGGGGAAGGAAACAAAAGACAGATTGAAGAGGACGTCAATAGATTCCTCTTTTTCGTAGGTCTCCTCGACTATCGTAATTATCTTCCCCGGGACCTTTCGGGCGGAATGAAACAGCGAGTCGAACTGGCACGCGTCCTCGTCCTCAAACCCCTTATTCTTCTCATGGATGAGCCCTTCGCATCCCTTGACTACCGAACGAGATGGGAGATGCAGGATCTCCTGATATCACTGGGGCATGAACTCTCTCAGACCATCATCTTCGTCACCCACGATGTGGATGAGGCCATAACCATTGCAGACAAGATAGAGATTATGGCTATCAATCCGGGAACCATAACAGAGGAGCTGCATATAACGCAGGAACGACCGAGAAAGGTCAATCAGACCGAATGCGCCTTCTACAGAGACAGGATTTACCGCGCTCTCTGGAACTGACCTTTACGAACAGATAAGGAGGCATTATGGGCACACTTCATAAAAAAGGCAAGAAGACATCACCGCCCATACCCTGCATGAGATCACACCTGTCAGTGAGAGGATGCATTCTTCTCTGCATGCTTATCGCAACGCTTATTCCTCTCACGGTAGAAAGCGGTGAAAGGAACGATATACTGTTCCATGACGATTTTATGAACCTCGATGGGTGGAAACCGCTCACATTCCCAAAAATAGAGGCCCACACCGCCTACACAATAGTGGGCGAAGGCGACAATGTGTACCTCAAGGCGAAGAGCAACGCATCGGCATCGGCCATCGTCCACAAAGATGCCTTTGATGCCGGCCACTATGATAAGGCGAGGTGGCGCTGGAAGATCGAACATGTGTACGAAAAAGGAAACGCGGAAGAGAAATCGGGTGATGACTACCCCATCCGCGTCTATGTCATGTTCCGCTACGATCCTGACAGGGGCTCTTTCGGTGAAAAACTCACCTATGGCATTGCCAAGGCGTTCTATGGTGAATATCCTCCCCATAGCAGCCTTAACTACATATGGTCCAATAAATCACAGGCACGCACCATCATGCAGAGTCCCTACACAGATCGGTCACAAATGATCATCCTCCAATCGGGAAAGGAAAAAGCGGGTCAATGGGTCACCGAAGAGGTAAACATTCTGGAAGACTACAAAAAGGCCTTCGGGAAAAACCCTCCTCCGGAGGCACACATCGCCATCATGAACGATTCCGACAACACGGGTGAGATGGCTGCCTCGTATATAGATTTCATAGAGGTCTATAAATGACAGGACGAGCATGTATCGTACTATTTGCCAGATTCCCGGAAAATGGAAAGGTCAAATCGAGACTCGCCGCGACCTATGGTGCGGAATTTGTCATGCACCTCTATGACAATTTCGTAGCCGACACGCTGGACAAAGTGAAAGGCACGGGAGTTCCCTTCATAATAGCCTTTGATCCACCGGACAAAGAAGATGACATGAGAAGGCATTTCGGAAGGGATCATGTCTATATGCCTCAAGAGGGCAATCATCTGGGGACAAGAATGCACCTCGCCTTTTGCCGTTGTTTCGCCCGGGGATTTGACTCGGCAATCTTGATAGGGAGTGACATCCCCGACCTCCCTGAAGAGATCCTGGCAGAAGCCCTCTCTTCGTTGGAGGATCACGATATGGCGATAGGACCATCACGGGACGGAGGGTATTATCTCATCGGATTTAAAAAAGACACCCTCACACTTCAGGTATTTGAAAACATCCCCTGGGGGACCTCAACCGTGTTGGCAGAAACCATGCGCGTCTCCACTGCTCGGGGGGATCATGTTCATCTCCTGCCCCAATGGCGCGACATAGACACACCGGACGACCTGACAGACCTTGTCAGAAGAAACAGCGATACGCCCTTTGCAGCCTCACGAACGATGTCATATCTGACTGCTGGAATATTGGACAAAGGTTAATTATGGCATACAGCCTCTCCATAATCATCCCCGTCTGTAACGAATCAGGCATCATCAACGATACGATCGCTCACCTGGATAGACTCACAGGAGAAAATTCGGTTGAATGTATCGTCATCGACGGAAACCCCAACCGTGATACCATCACAGCCATAAAAAATAAACGGATTATAACGTCAATCTCCGAGAAGGGACGCGGTCGCCAGATGAACAGGGGCGCGTCAATGGCCACAGGCAGCATACTCCTCTTCCTCCATGCCGACACCCTGCTCCCCTCGGGCGCCTTGGAACACATAGAGTCTGTCATGAAAAATGAGAGATACGTCGGAGGGGCCTTCGATCTTTCCATCTCATCGAAGAAGCCTCTTCTGCGTCTCGTCGAGATAGTTGCCTCTCTTCGTTCCCGTATAACGAAAATACCCTATGGTGATCAGGCGATCTTCGTGAGAAGCAATTTTTTCCATTCCATCGGTGGATTTCGGGATATACCGATTATGGAAGATGTCGATTTCATGAGACGCCTTAAGGCCGAAAAAGGAAGGATCCATATAACACGCATGAAGGTGCAAACCTCACCTCGCAGATGGGAGAAGGATGGGATTGTCTATGGTACCCTCCGGAACTGGGCATTGATGATCCTCTACCTCTTCGGGATGAAACCGGAAAAGCTGGCGAGATTTTATAAGTAAGGGGTCCAGGATTCAAGGGTTCGAGGATTCAAGTTAACAGTTTACAGTTTACAGTTACCGGTTCACGGTTAAAAAAGACGGGATCTCATTCTCACGCAGGAGCGTGGGAACGAGTAACCCTTGAATCCTTCACCTTGAACCCTCCTGTATATACCTGTAACTAATCATTAGATGTTTCGGAAAGCTTTTCCTTCGCCTGAAGCCTTTTTCGTGCGAATCTAACGAGAAAAAAAAGGACGATGGCGACCCCCACCAGCGTGGCAATCAACGCCCAGGGGATCTCGCCCCGGGCAAGACCATCCGTGAGGGCATCGGCGCCTACAACGTAAAGAATTGTGCCGGGGAGCATGCACATCCACGACCACAGAAAATATGTCCAGAATCGTACACGTGTCAGGCCGAAGCCGTAATTCAAGAGGTTGAATGGAAAAATCGGCACCAGCCTCGTCAAGGCGACGATGACGGCGCCATGATCCTCGGTAAGCTGATCGAGGCGTCGAAACTTCTCATTTCGAGAGAGCCATTTTATCACGGCATCTCTCGCAACATACCGGGCTATCAGAAAGGCACAACCGGCTCCCACCGTCGAGGCGATACTGACCAGAACAACACCGAAAAGAGACCCGAAAAGGGCGCCGGCGGCAACGGTCAGCGCGGACCCGGGGATAGCGGCGACAACGGCAATTATATAAATCGCGATAAAAACGAGAAAGCCCAGAGGGCCAAGGCCACCGATCCAGTCTCGAAGATCACCCAGTCTCTCCCCCAGACCGAAGACCTTCGCACCGACAAGGAGGGCGGCAATGACAAGGACAAAGAGAATGAGACGTACCCTGCTGCCCAACCCGACGCGTTTTACCCCTTCACTGTCATTATTTTTCGCCATCTTTCATCCCCCTATCCTCGGGGTACAGAGTGCGGCAGGTTCTCTTTTTACATGGACACGACAATGCTGACATCATGCCCCTGCTACTCCCCCCTTAATAAAGTCCTCCGTCATATGATAGGCCTCGTCATCGGTAAACTGGCGCGGTGGGTGCTTCATGAAATAGGCAGCGGGTTCATACAAGACGCCCCCCTGTCCGCGGATCAGAGCCAGTTTGCAGCAGCGAATGGCATCTATGGCAACGCCGCCTGAATTTGGAGAATCCTCGACGGACAGTCTCATTTCGAGGTTCATGGGTACGTTGCCAAAGAGTCTCCCCTCCATACGCATGAAACAGACCTTATTGTCATTCTGCCAAGCGACATAGTCGCTGGGTCCTACATGTATATTTTCATCTGCGAGTCGTTCGGCCGCCACCGACTGGACTGCCTCTGTCTTTGACGTCCTCTTGGACAAAAGACGATGCTGATTCAGCATATTGAGGAAATCCGTATTACCCCCCGTGTTCAACTGATAGGTTCGTTCAAACTTGACACCCCTCTTCTTAAAGAGATCGGCCATCATGCGATGAATAATCGTAGCGCCCAACTGTGATTTCACATCATCGCCGATGAGGGGAAGATTCTTCTCTCTAAAACGCTCGGCCCAGACTGGATCGCTGGCAATGAATACGGGCATGTTATTTATGAATGCCACCCCGGCCTCGAGAGCGCACTCGGCATAAAAGCGGACAGCATCCTCGGAACCGACAGGGAGATAGTTGAGGAGTATCTCCGCCCTTGATTCTTTGATGATACGCACGACATCTTCCTTCCGGGGCTCTTCTTCATCGGCCACACAAAAGGTGCGTTTTTCATCATAATGACTCATATGTTCGGAAAAACCATCGAGAATCCGGCCCATCGATACGGTAACACCGGTGGGAGGTATGTCTTTCTGAAAGACCTTCGTGCAGTTCGGTTTCTGGAAAATTGCAGTTGCCACATCGTGACCGACCTTGCGCCTGTCAATGTCGAAGGCGGCCACCACCTCGATATCTCCGGGTCTGTACTCGCCGATTTCCCAGTGCATCAGGCCAACGGCATCGTCACTATTCTTGTCCCTGTAATAGTTAATCCCCTGAATCAGCGAGCTGGCGCAATTTCCAACGCCAACGACGGCAATCCTTATGTTACTCATTCTTCCTTCACCTCCCATTATACGTCATATCTGACGTATGGAAAAAGATAAGCGGTTCATATATCATCTTCAGAAACCGACGGCGACATCGTCTCATCAGACGGCACAATTTCTCAGTGTCTATGCAGTGAAGTTCCAGAAAAGATCGATTGTCCATTCCCCAAGTCAGGGGACCTGTCATATATGAAAAATCTATTCGAATCGAATGGTGTTTAATAATAGAAGATTACAGGAAACACACAGACTGAGTCAATATAAAAAGAGGGGGCCATGCTTGTCGGAGTCCTGTAAACTCCGACTTTTTTATGAAGCCCTTACCCTTATTATGGCGTACTTTTTCTTGCCCTTTCTCAGGCGGATTTCGCGATTTTCGTCGAGATCGTCCATCCCTATCTTATCGTCAATGGATGTTATCTGCCTGCCGTTAACATAGGCGCCGCCCTGGGTTATGAGTCGCCTGGCCTCTCCCCGTGAGGCGCAGAGGTCGACGTCCTGAAAGAGGACGGCGATGGGAATTGTTTCCACTTCTTGCATCGATTTTTCGTAGGTAGGGATTGCCGATACATCCTCCTTGATCTCATGCCTCGGTATGGTAGAGGAGGGAAAGAGATTGAGGGCCACGGGTCGGAGATTAAAGGCGCCGGCAGATGCCTTCCATGCCGCAAGGGCCTCTTCTTCTCCATGGGTTATCTTTGTGGTCTCAAAGGCCAGGACGGCCTTTGCCATATTTATCTCGGAGTCGGCAAGTTTCGAGATCTCACGGATCTCTTCAACAGGGAGATAGGTGAAGAGTGCCATGAATCGTTCCACATCGGCATCTTCCGTATTTATCCAGTACTGAAAATATTCATAGGGAGTGGTCAGGTTCGGGTCCAGCCATAGGGTCCCCTTTTCCGTCTTCCCCATCTTATGTCCCTGAGATGTTGTCAAAAGGGGGAAGGTCACTCCATAGACCCTCGTACCCTCAAGCCTTCTGGTGAGATCGACACCGGCCACGATGTTGCCCCACTGGTCGTTGCCCCCCATCTGAATGGCACAGCCATGATGTTTGCTGAGATAATAAAAGTCATAGGACTGGAGAAGCATATAGTTGAATTCGATAAAGTTGAGTCCCGTTTCCATGCGCATGCGGTAACTCTCGGCGGTCAGCATCCTGTTGACACTGAAATGACGGCCAACATCTCTCAGGAATTCGATATAATTGAGACCGGCCAGCCAGTCGGCATTATTCAGAAGGAGGGCCTTATTGTCCGCGAAATCGATATATCGTGACAGCTGGTTTCGTATGGCTTCGGCGTTTCTGTTTATCTTGTCCCGCGTCAGTATCTGCCTCATCTCCGTCTTGCCGCTGGGGTCCCCGATAAGCGCCGTACCTCCTCCGACAAGGGCGATGGGTCTATGTCCCGCTCTCTGCATATGACTGAGGGCCATTATGGGGACAAGACTGCCGATATGCAGACTCGTGGCCGTAGGATCGAAACCGATATAACAGGTGACGGATTCCCGCGCCAAAAGTTCTTTTACCAGTTCCTCGTCCGTTACCTGCTCTATGAAACCGCGTTCGGAAAATATGTCATATACACTCTTCAAAATATCCACCCTGTTTCACATTGAATTATTACCAATCCAGACATGATCTTGTGAAAAAAGGATTCGAGGATTCGAGGGGTCAAGGGTTTCTTTTCTAAAGACTCAATAAGCGCTTTTACAATTCTTTCGATCTCTGCTCTGTCTTTTTTTGCTAACCCTTCACAGTTACCGGTTCACAGTTTACTGTTTTTCCCCGGAATACTCTTTATTTCTCTTCCTTCTTTATCCTCTCAAGTAACTTAAATCTGTATATGTGCAGTAGCGTTGCCCCTCTGTGGGCAACATATTTGTGGGGCACAGAGGCCCCACGCTACATAACAAGTTACTTCCTATTATAATGCCGCAATACGGCATAGTGGTGCTGTTAAATAACTCTCCCCTACCTTCTGTTCTTTTTCAACCGATAACTGTAAACAGTAAACTGTTTAACCTTTCACTTGAACCCGGAATCCTTGAATCCTATTTTTCCAGTCTCTCACTGACCCGTTCGATGGAACGACATGTTCCCTTCTCGATATCACAATCCATTACGACACCCTGAAGCCATACGTCCTTTTTGGCAACCTCAAATCTGTTGGGCATCAATGTGAGAAATCTCTCGAGAGCAAGATCCTTCTTTACCCCCAGGATGGAGTCCATGGAACCGGTCATTCCCACATCCGTAATGTAGGCCGTACCGTTGGGAAGTATTCTCTCATCGGCCGTCTGGACATGGGTGTGAGTACCCACAACGGCGCTCACCTTCCCGTCGAGAAACCATCCCATGGCCTGCTTTTCCGACGTCGCCTCTGCATGCATATCGACGATAATGATATTCACCGCACTGGCTAATCCTTCGATTTCTCTTTCGGCAACCCTGAAGGGACAATCGAGGGGCTTCATGAATACCCTCCCCTCCAGATTGATTACACCGAAGGCCTTTCCAGAAGCGTCCTTCAGGGAAACACTGCCCCGTCCTGGAGAACCTGCGGGATAGTTGGCAGGCCTGAGGAGTGTTTCATAATCGTCGATAAACTCCAGTACCCCCTTTTTGTCCCAAATGTGATTCCCCGATGTCAGCACATCGATATCGTTTTTATAGAGCTCCTCAAGAACATCCCTGGTAACTCCTCGTCCTCCTGCGGCATTTTCACAATTCGCAATGACGATATCTATGTCATCTCGGGCGACTATGCGGGGAAGAAGATTTCGAACAGCTATTCTGCCCGGCTTCCCGACAATATCACCAATAAAAAGTATCTTCATGATCAGAGAATTCCCTATTTCGCGAAGTCCGACACCCGCATCTCCTTGATGACAGTGACCTTAATCTGACCGGGATAGGTCAATTCGGCCTCTATCTTTTTGATGATGTCATTACAGAGCATGACGGCATCATCGTCGGACATCTTTTCATTTTCCACCAGGATACGTATCTCTCGCCCCGCCTGGATGGCATAACACTTGTCAACGCCGTTAAAGGATTTGGCAACACGCTCCAGTTCAGCAAGCCGTTTTACGTAGGTCTCCAGCATCTCTCGCCGTGCGCCCGGCCGCGCCGCGGAAAGGCTGTCCGCCGCCTGTACGAGGACTCCCAGGAGCGTATTTGAATGGCCGTCATCGTGATGAGTGGCTATGGCATTGCAAATACGTTCCGGTTCACCATACTTTTTGGCATATTCCGCCCCTATGGCCGCATGAGGTCCTTCTACCTCGTGATCGACGGCCTTCCCTATATCGTGCAAAAGCCCTGCCCTCTTTGCCTCTTTTACATTCAACCCCAGTTCGGCCGCCATCATACCCGTCATATGGGCCACTTCCACGGAGTGAGTAAGGACATTCTGAGAATAACTTGTCCTGTATCGTAATCTTCCAAGAAGCATGATGATTTCGGGGTGAATGTCATGGACCCCCGCATCGAAGGAGACCCTTTCACCCGTCTCCCGAATAATCTTCTCTACCTCTTTTTTGGCATTATTGACAACTTCTTCGATTCGACCGGGATGAATCCTTCCGTCGGTGATCAATCGTTCCATGGATATCTTGGCCACTTCGCGACGTATGGGGTCAAAACAGGAGAGGACTATCGCCTCGGGAGTATCGTCAATAATCAGATCGACGCCCGTAGCCGCCTCTATTGCCCGAATATTTCTCCCTTCCCTTCCGATTATCCGCCCCTTCATTTCATCGGATGGGAGACTTACAACGGATACCGTATTTTCAACGACGAAGTCCGAGGCATATCGCTGAACGGCATAGGCGAGGATTTTCCTCGATTTCTTGTCGGCGTCGCGCTTGGTCTCTTCCTCTATCTTTCTTATCTTTCGAGCCGCATTTTGTCTCGCTTCAGAGGTCATTATCTGCACGAGATGATCCCTGGCCTCTTCGGAAGAAATACCGGCAATCGTTTCCAGCTTCGCCCGTTGTTCCTCGATGACCTTTTCAAGTGTCTTGTGTTTCTCACTCAATTGAGCCTCATTCTTGACGAGGGCATTTTCCCTGTTTTCCAGGTTATTTTCCTTTTGAATAAATTGATCCTGTCTCTTTTCAAGATTCTCCTCTTTTGAGTGGAGCCTGTTCTCCAGCTTATCGAGTTCCAGCTTCCGCTCTCTCGTATCGCGATCGAAATCATTCTTCGCCTTGAGAAGATGATCCTTCCCTTGCAGGATCGCTTCCTTCTTTATGTTGTCCGCCTCTTTCTTTGCCTCGCTTATAATTCGCGCCGCCAGATTCTCCGTCGACTCCAGATTCCTCATGGATACCCTTTTTCTCAAGAAATATCCTCCCGCAACACCAACACCCAAGGCTATCACTGCCGATACAAATATTACAAAACCGCTACCCATCAGTTCTTTTTCCTCCCCCCACAAAACTTAGACGCAACAGAGTCAAAGCCCGGCGCCATATTTTCACAGTATCCTTCATAAACAACCTCACAATCATACAGTAAGTTGTTAAAAGCTTACAAAAACTTTATACAAGGGATATGAAACGACAGGAAAACAGACTTTAAATCCGAAAGGTTATCTATCGAAAATTTTTCCAAATAAGACTTATCATGGTTGCCCAGTTCGTATTGACAACTGTAACAACCCCCCGCCTATGCCGTGTTAACTCTTTTTTGAACCTTATGTTATAGGTGGGCACCCTGTTGTAGCTTCAGGCCTTCCGCCGCTCCCCCTTTCAGGGTACTGGTGGACACGCACACCACGTACAAGGGAGGGCTCCCGTACTTAAGGTGTTGGAACAAAAAATTAAAGTTAATCACGCACATCGCAGGGGATCATAACATCCATTTCGGTCTTATCAATATAATTGATCAAATTTTCAGCTATACTTTCATACTGGTTACATAATTTTTCTTGTTCTTCGGTAACCTTGAACAGGTTCTCAGCAATATTTAATGTAACCATAATTGCAATACCTAACGTTGTTACATCTTTCGAATTTTTTTCTATCTCTTCCGCCTTTTCATTCACATACCGCACAACCTTCTCTACGTGGTCATCCCCTTTATCACTTACAACCGAGATATCCTGCCCCATTATTTTGATATTAAATCGTTTTTTCAAACGTATTACCTCTATAATCTCCCTAGGGCACCTTTACATCACTCAGCATAGTAAGCATTGAATCCACTTTCGTACGTGCAGTATCCTTTTCCTCTCTCAAAATCCTTATCTGATGTTTTGCCTCCCCCAACTCCTCGTCTTTACTTTGCAGCAAACCTTCCAGTTCGACATTCCTTTCCTTCAACAGAACATATTCTTCTGCAAGATTTTTTATTCTTTCTTCAAGCTCATTAAACTTACCTAATTCCACGATTTCCCTTATCTTTCCACTCTATGAGCATATTATTACACTTTCGTGCCCTTGGATTATGCCAAGTCACCTCCCAAAAGTCAAGAATCTATTTCTATCACATGCACCCCCCCTTCCAACAAAATAGGAAGAATCCGTCATAAATTGTGATAGATGACACACCCCTTATTGATTATTTTCCTGATTATTGCTAAAAACTACTGAACTGCAACAAAAGGATTGCCTAAGAGAAGGAGGAAAAGGGGCAGGCAGACGCCCCTCATTTTTGAGAGGTCACGGGCTCATTTTGCATGACTGCGGTGGAAGAGTAAATCCTTTTTTTGTTTGTTTTATCTTTAGATTTAGTGTATTTATCCGATGTAGGTATGTGAGTGGAAGAGGGATTAATGAAAGAGCACCAGGTGGAAAAGACCTATAAAGAAATAAATGAGAAGATAAGGCAACGCAAAGCAGTCGTCGTTACGGCGGAAGAGATTATCGACATCGTGGAAAGCAAGGGAAAGGCGGAAGCCGCCCGGCAGGTCGATGTCGTTACGACGGGGACCTTCAGTCCCATGTGCTCATCGGGGGCATTTCTCAACTTCGGCCATACCTCACCCAAAATGAGGGCTTCAAAGGCATGGCTCAACGATGTAGAGGCCTATGCGGGCATAGCGGCCGTAGACTGTTACATAGGGGCAACTCAGGTGGTGGAAGGAGATCCGCTGAACAGTGTTCATCCCGGCGAATTCAATTACGGCGGGGGACACGTCATTGAAGACCTCGTCTCGGGAAACGCAGTCAGGTTGCGCACCGAGTCCTACGGGACAGACTGTTATCCTGCACGGAAGTACGAGAAAAACATAACACTCCAGGACATGAGAGATGCAATCCTCTTCAATCCCCGCAATGCCTATCAGAATTATAATTGCGCCGTCAACCTGTCCGACAGAATTATCTACACATATATGGGGATCCTGAGGCCGCACATGGCCAATGCCACATACGCCACATCGGGACAACTCAGTCCCCTCTTCAATGACCCGTGGTTTAAAACAATCGGCATCGGCACAAGGATCTTTTTGGGCGGGGCGCAGGGATTCGTGGCCTGGCCCGGAACGCAGCACTCCTTCGACGTCATGAGGGGAGAGAACGGCATTCCCAAAGAGGGCGCCGGCACACTGGCCGTCATCGGCAACATGAAGGAGATGTCTCCCCAATGGCTGGTAGGGGCGAGTATGCTTGGCTATGGTGTCTCTCTCTATGTGGGAATCGGAATCCCCATACCCATATTGAATGAAGAAATCGCAGGGTATACGGCTGTCAGGGATAAGGATATATATGCCCAGGTCATCGACTATGGAGTCGATTATCCCAAGGGGGCACCGAAGAGCCTGGCCGAGGTAAGCTATCAGGATCTGCGCAGTGGAGAAATAAGGATCAATGGGGAAACAGTCCCGACGGCCCCCATGTCGAGTTACTCCAAGGCGCGGGATATCGCAAACATTCTCAAAGAGTGGATTGAAGAGGGAAAATTTCTGCTGGGTGAATCACAACAGCAGATCCCCTCGGGATAACCATCGACGGAACAGGATCCCGCGACCCCAATAAAGGGGAAAGTCCCCTTTAGGGGGATAAGCGCCTTAAAGAAATTATTTTCTGCCGGAAAGACGAAGAAATAATTTCTAACTTGCTAAAAGGAAAGAGTTCCATGAAGATCGGCAGATTCGTTCTCGTTATTCTCCTCGCAATGGTGCTTCTTATAATATTCGGGGATAAGGGTTTGATGGATTACCGCATGCTGAGTGGTAAACTGACGTCGCTGAAGGATTTCAATGCCGATATGGTTTCAGAGAACAGACTTCTGGAGAAAGAGATTCTTTTACTCAGAAAAGACTCGCACTATATAGAAATGACGGCACGAAAAGAACTGGGTATGATAAAAAAAGGCGATATCGTATATCGCTTTACGGATTAGATAACCACAATCCATTACGACGGGTATATTACATGGTTTCATTGAAAAAACTTCTCTCCGGTGAAAAAAAGGTTGTCGGCATCGATATAGGCTCAACAAGCCTGAAGCTGGCCGAGATATCGGGCAGTTATGAAAAATATACGCTGAAGAAACTTGCCCAGATACCTCTTGAACGGGGCGTCGTTGAAAATGGTCTGCTGGAGGACCCCGCCGTCTTTACCGAAACGATCAAGGCCCTCTTGAAGACCTCCCGATGCAAAACGAAAAACGTCGTCACTGCACTACCCGGACATTCCGTTATGATCAAGAAGGCAACCTTTGCCGCAGCGGAAGAGGAAGAGCTATACGACCAGATCATAGATGAAGCGGCGGAATACCTCCCCCTTGACAACATAGAAAACGTCGATTTTGATCTACACTTAATCGGTGAGAACGAAATGAATCCGACTCAGGTGGACGTCGTCATTGCAGCGGCAAGAAAGGATGTTATCAAGAGCTATAGAGACGCCTTCAAGAAAGCCGGTTGCACGATTTTCATCCTCGACGTCGATTCCTTCGCGCTGGAGACGGCCTATGAAGAAAACTACGACTTCGAGGATAACGACGTAGTCGTACTCATCAACATGGGCGCCAGCATAACGAATATAAATATCCTCAAGGGAGGAGGCTCTGTCTTCACACGGAACATACTTCAGGGCGGAGACACAATTACCGATACGCTGAAAAACAAGCTGGGCGTCTCCTTTGAATCGGCGGAAGTGGTAAAGGTGAGCGGTGTAGAAGGCCAGGACTATACGGCGGATGAACTTATCACCTATGGAGAACCCATTTTTCAGGAAATCGAGCGCTCCATCGATTATTTCGTCTCGACCTCGGGCGGACTCTTTATGAAGCACATCATTCTCAGTGGAGGGTGCGCAAAAATCCCGGGCATGGTCACGGTGCTCAGTGAGAGGCTTCACTGTGAAATCGAACTCTTCGATCCTTTCAAAAACATCAGCTGCGACAAAAAGGCCTTCCCTCCCGATTACATGAAAGATATGGCACTCGTGGCGCCCCTTGCAGTCGGTCTGGCCCTCAGGAGAATGGATGACAAATGATCAAGATTAATCTTCTCCCCTATAAGGAGGAGAAAAAACGAGCGGCCACGGTTCGCCAGATAGTGGCCCTATCGGCTACTCTCATCATATTCATCCTCGTCATCGGGACGTCCCATTTTTACATGACCATGACACTGGACCGGCTCGAAAGGGATGTCGATACTGCCACAAAAAAACTGGAAGAACTGACGAGGATTACGGGAGATCTGGAAAAATTCAAGCAAGACAAGGCACTGGTGGAGAAAAAGATCGCCATCATAGAGAGCCTGGAGAAAGGGAGAAGCGGTCCCGTGCGCCTCCTCGATGAATTTGCCACGCGGATACCAAAAGGAAGGGTGTGGCTCGTCACCATCGAACAGATAGGCACCAATCTGGTGGTTGAAGGCATGGCGAAAGACAATCCAACGATAGCGCTTTTCATGAAAACACTGGGAGAATCCCCCTATATACAATCGGTAGATCTCGTCTCGTCACGGCAGGAGACGGTTTTAGAAGTCAAGCTGATGCGCTTCAGACTATCGTGTACGACACAGCAGGTGTAAACTATGGCAATTACCGCTGAAGATATCAAAAACATGCCTCCCACGTACAAGCTGCTACTGGGAATTGCCGGATTTATCCTGATCGGATACTTCTATTTTTTCTACTTTCTTCAACCGGGCCTTGACAAGAAGACTAACCTTGAAGACAACCTCGGCAATCTGGAAAGGCGGATCATATCGAGACAGCGTGTCGTGAAACAGATCGAAACGCATAAAAAAGAGATAGCCAAGCTGAAGGCAAACCTGCAGATGGCGCTGGCCAAGCTGCCGGAAAAGAAGGAAATCCCGCGTCTTCTCAGCTCCGCTTCGCTGGCAGGCACGACAGCGGGGCTCGATTTCCTTCTCTTCGAGCCGATGAAACCGACACCCAGGGAATTCTATGCCGAAATGCCGGTAAAGATTATCGTCACAGGGGGCTATCACGATATCGCCCGCTTTTTTGACAGTGTGGCCCATCTCCCCCGTATAGTCAATGTAACGAACATCAAGATCAGGAGTACGCCAAAAGCCAAAGGGGAAGAGGGAGAAAATAGTCTGACGGTAGACTGTTTTTTAAAGACCTACATGTTCCTGGAGCAGGCGGAAGAGAAAAAGGATGAAACAAAAAAGACGAAATAACCTGACAATTGTCGCTCTGTCCTTACTTGCATGCCTTCTTTCCATTCAGGCACCCGTTGTGGCATTGTGTGATGATTCGGTGAATCGGGCAGGGGAACCCTACGCCTACGATGCAGAGGGAAAACCGGACCCCTTTCACCCCTTCATTGACGTAAACAAGAAGGAGAAAAAAGAGCAACCAGTGCAACCAGTGCAAAAAGGGGCGACAGTCGAGGCAGCGACAGAGGTCACACAAAAAGTTGGTCTCCGCTTTCTACCCCCCTTGCAGCGCTATGCTATAGAAGAGTTCAAACTCGTTGCTATCGGGGGCGGCAGCAAAAAGAGAATCGCCATAGTGGAGGATTCCAAGGGAAAATCTTTTTCACTCTACAGGAATTCCAAGATCGGCATGAATGAAGGAAGGGTAATCAAGATACTCGACGACGAGGTAATCATAATGGAAAAAGTAGGAGACGCCATGGGAAATATCACTCCCCGGCGTGTGATATTAAAACTCATGAAAGACAACATCGAGGGCGATAAATGAGAGTAAAAGTGAAAATACTGCTCATGGTAATCTTCTTGACAGGTTTTCTGATCCTCTGTGGCTGCTCCGCCACCAAGACCACAACGGAGACGGCGGCAACCATATCGGGAGAAACCACGGGACAGGCAGGAGAGGCGGGCGCCGTCATCGAGGAAAAGGAAACCCCGGCTCCTGAAACGGCCTATGTCAGGGATATCCTCTTTGGGACATTCAAGGGGAAAGAACGCGTATCTCTTCTTCTCTCAGAGCTTTCCCCCTTCACCATTACCAGGGATTCGGAGAGTGTCCTCCTTTTGAAAATGGAAGGAATGTTCATCCCCGAAGAACTGCGCACACGATACGGCGAGGGACGGCTCGATAATGTGGATTTTGTTTTTCCCTTTCAGAAGACGGAAGAGGGAGAAAAACTGGCCTGCATAAAAATCGCAGTAAAAAAAATGGTCCCCTATCGTGTCAAAAAGGATGAATCGGGAATCATAACCATCGATTTCGATGTCTCTTCACTGCCGTCCATAGCCGCAGTCCCTGCAAAACCAGCGAAAGACAGGGAAATCTCCGAGCAATACAAGGACATCATAAAGAAGGAAATGGCGGGGCTTGAAAGTGGCGAGGCAAAACAATATTCCGGCCAACTGATGTCACTGGAACTGCAGGACGCAAGTATAAAGAGCGCCTTTCGATTGATATCGGAGGTAAGCGGACTGAACATCGTAGCCAGCCCCGAGGTGCAGGGGCAAAAGGTAACGATGCAGATGAAAAAGATTCCCTGGGACCAGGCCCTCAATACCATACTGGAGATAAACGGCCTGGGAAAGAAACAGTCGGGATCGGTAATTACCGTCCTCCCCCTGGAACAACTGACGGCGGCCAAGGAAGAACAGCAGAAAAAAGACATTGCTGAGGGCAAACTGAGACAGGTTTCCATAGAGGCCAGGATTGTGGAAGCAAGCATGGACTTTAGACGTCAATTGGGTGTCCTCTGGGGTGGCGGTGTAGAGGCTGGTTTGGGGTCAACGAATTTCGGTATGATGATGGGGAGTGCGGCAACGGGAACCATGACACCCCTCCCCGGCGGAATCGGATTGACGAACAGCAGTACGGCCGTGAATTTTCCCTCGGCCGCGGCAACGCCCGCCATCGGCATGCTCCTCGGTTCCGGAAGTGCTATTTTATCCGCACAATTATCCGCCCTTGAAGCCTCCGGTAGCGGCAAGATCATCTCGTCTCCGAGGGTTACCGCTCTTGAAGGTGAGGCAGCTTCGATCGAGCAGGGAAAGAGAGTGCCCTTCCCACTCACAGATGCAGATGGACAGAGGGTTATCCAGTTAGAAGACGTGGTGCTGAGACTGGATGTAACGCCCAATATCACGACTGACGGAAGCATTTCTATGGAAATTAACGCGAAAAATGAAGAACTGGACTGGGCCAACGCCGTGGATGGGCGGCCAGCAACCAGCAAAAGTGAAGTTAAGTCAACCATCGTTGTCAAAAACGGCGATACGATAGTCATCGGCGGTGTTTACAAAACGACAGAGTCAAAGGCCAAGACAGGGGTCCCCTACCTGTCCGAGATACCCGTCCTGGGATGGTTATTCAAGTACGAAACTACTATAAAAGTGAGGAGGGAACTCCTTATCTTCGTCACACCAAGAATCATGGAGTAAATTGGGACAGCGCCTATTTACAGGCTTTCATCCTTCCAGGCGGTGAGTGTTAGATTATTTGATGAGTATTTGTCTTTTAGTGCCGTGTCATAATAGAGAGTTCCTGAATTTTTTATATCTACGCTGCTACCCCATATAGCGCCATAAACACTTGCACTGTTTTTTATATCAATATCCGCAAAGGGGGCATAGACAAAGCCCTCAAATTCGCTACTGTGCTTGAAATCAATCTTGGAGGTAGAATTGGAATAAATGGAGAAATCCGTCGGGCTTCCCGTAACGTCGATAGTCGAACCATTCTTGAAATCAATCCCACCCGTCAAAAATATATTAACCGGCCCCGCAGATGTATCAATAGTGAGATCGGCCCCATTTTTCAGCGTAATACTGGTGAAGTAATAATCCCCTGCAGTCAGTGTAATTGATCCCTTTGTGCTTATCGTGGTACCTACTCCGGCGGAGGCATTGTCGTTACTCGTCGCATAGGTGAAAGGATCGTATTCGCCGCCGGAATTGACACCCAGAGGGTCGGGATCGACCCTCCCCACAGTGACACCGGCCGTTCCATAGAAGGTTGTACCGCTATGGATGTCATTGGTTGTAGCAGAGCCATCGTCTTGTTCGCCGAATACTCCGCTCCCATCGATAGATGCTCCATTATGGGTCACCAGCCAGTCATTGGATCCGACATCGGCCTCATGAGTGCTCACATATGATGGACTGGAAGGGTCGTTTTTTGTGGGATCAAGGCTGCTGCTGTCATAACTTTGAGTCGATCCGCCATTCTTTGTGTCCATTTTTTGATCGCCAAAGGCCGCAAAATTGATCGCAGAGTCTCTTCCGAATGTGGCTGTTATGGCAGCTTGCGCGTTATTCGAGCCGTTTCCCGTACTGGTGAAGGAATAGGTATTCGAACCCGCATTCTTCGACAAGGTTGAAAGAGTAAAAGAAAAACCCGCCGGCGTTGCATATGTCAGTGGCACGGAACTCCCTGCAGAGGGAAGCGTAAAGGTACTATCCGCTTTAATCTTTGCAATGGCATACTGGACACCGGCATCGGCGTCATAAAAGGCCTGTCTGCTCGTTTTATAATTACTGCTTATTTTGATATCTGTCGATGTCTGCATGGCAATCGTCGTACCGATGGCGACGAGGACGGCGAGTATGAGAAGGGAGGTAACCAGCACCATCCCCCGTTCATTTTTTACTTGCCTGAATATCGGTCTTAAACGCATTTCATGTACCTGACTTTCATCGTTGCTTCACCCCGATCAGGAAGGTGAAATATTTCTCGGAACTATCATCGTTTGAAGCGTATATCTCCGGTAATGGTCACCGTAGGTAGGGTCGGTATAATCGGGATCGATATCTGCCGTTCGCCCCACCAGTTTAATTGTTACAGTATTGTTTGTAGCGTTGTGGAAAAAGGTGAGGGCCTCGATATTTTCGGAAACGGGTTGATGATAGGGGGGCACACTAGGGTTGTTGACATTTGACGATGTTCCCGATGTCCGCCCCAGCTTGTTGTCATAGATATCATAGACCAGATGTTCACTGCTGTCGTCCAGGACGCCATCGTCGTTCAAATCCATGGTGATATAGATTTTGTTAGAAGAGACACTCACGATACCGGCGCCCGCCGACCCTGTAAGATCGTATCCGGCCATACGAATATCCCGTATCATTATATCCATGCCGGCGCGCACATTCTGCTGCATCTCGGCCACCTGCTCCTGGATCTTAGCTGATTTGTTTTGCATGACAAAAACGCCGTACATGGCAGCCAAAATAATCAGGCCCACGGCCATGGCAATCATCAACTCGACAAGGGTAAACCCCCTTTCACCCCTTGGAGCCATACTTTTATTACACGAGAGATACTTCACAAATCGCCTATGCTGGTTTTGATGGTCACTGTCCGTATATTCCCTTTCCAGGAAAGGCTCAGATAGTACCGGAAGACGAATCCGGTAATGGAAAGACTGAGTAATTCTGAATCAAGTCCGCGGATATGTGTATTATAAATAATGCTGGCACGAAAAGGATACAACATCAGGTGAATTATGGAAAAAGGTTTCCAACATTGATCCACATCATTTGTGCGCTACACTGAATAAACACTCCCTCGTTCATTTCACCAATAGATAAACTACGACAATAGTATAATAATAATTATAATTATACTATTGTGAAGTCAAGATATTTTGGTGACTATTGTGAAAACAATCACACTAGATGAACTCAGTTTCTATCGTTCTTCCAGGATGCAAGTACCAGATCATTCGACCCGTACTTGTCACTCAGTGCCGCATCGTAATAAAAGGTCCCTCCATTTTTCACATCTACATTACTGGCCCATATGGCACCGTAGGTATCCGAACTGTTTGCCATGTCCACAGGCGTAAAGGGGGCATAGACAAAGCACTTGAATTCACCGTCGTTTGCGAGTGAAATCTTGGTGCTGGAATTGGAATAAAT